>NZ_CP108101.1:4290386-4596842 GCF_036195325.1 Streptomyces sp. NBC_00234
CGAAGCTGAGCTGAGTGATCCGCTTCCTCGTCGATGGGCGCACTCGCAAGGCGTCGGCCGGCGCGCGGCCGAACTGGCGGGGGTCCTGGGCGATGACGCGGACCTGCTGGTTTCTGCCGCTGTGCTGCACGATGTGGGCTACGCTCCGCGGCTGGCCGTGACCGGGTTTCATCCGCTGGATGGGGCCCGGTTCCTTCGTGACGTCCATGGTGCGGATGAGCGGTTGGTGCGGTTGGTGGCGAACCACTCGTTGGCGTTGCTGGAGGCTGAGGAGCGCGGGTTGCGGAGCGCGCTGGAGGCCGAGTTTCCGTTGCTCGACGATCACCGGCTCGTGGATGCCTTGGTGTACTGCGACATGACGACGACGCCCGATGGAGAACGCACGTCCGCCGAGGCCCGGCTGACGGAGATCACGGACCGTTACGGCGTGGACAGCGTGGTGGGGCGGTTCATTCGTCGGGCATCGCCGGAGATCCTTGCCGCTGTGGAGCGGGTGGAGACGGCGCTGGCGGCTCAGCCCAGGTAGGGGTACGTGCCGGCGAGGTAGTCGCCGATCTGTTGACGCATGCTGGGGTGGATGTCGTACTGGTCGAGGTCGGTCGGCTGGATGAAGCGGACTCCGTCGGCCTCGTCGTTGATGGTGGGCTCGCCTCCGACGGGGCGGCCGATGTAGGTGTTCTCGTACTGCTGGCGGATTTCGCCGTCGGTGTAGGCGACGATGTGGTTCGGGTTGGTGTAGACGCCCAGGAAACCGGTGATCTCGGCGACGATGCCGGTCTCCTCCAGGCATTCCCGTACCGCGCACTGTCCCGCCGTCTCACCGATGTCCTGAGCGCCACCCGGCAGGGCCCACTGGCCCGTATCGCGGCGCGGGAGTGTCTTTTTCTTTGTGTATGCCCTGGTGTTGACGCTTGTTCTGAGCTGTAGCTGTTGCTACTGGTTCTCGGTGACGCGGTCCCCGTAGAAGCCGGCGAGGGTGTTGATGGCTTCCTTCCAGTTGCGGGTGCGGCCGGTGACGTTGGGGCGGTTGGGCTGGCGGTCGCGGATGACGAGGTAGAGGACTTTGAGGGCGGAGTCGTCGTCGGGGAAGTGTCCGCGTCGGCGGGTGGCCTGGCGGAAGCGGGCGTTGAGGGACTCGATCATTGGTGGTGTAGACGATCTTGCGGATCTCGGGCGGGAAGCGCAGGAACATGACGAAGTGTTCCCAGTTGCGGCGCCAGACTCCGATCAGCGCGGGGTAGCGGTCGCCCCATTCGGCCTCGAATTCGGCGAAGCGGGTTTCGGCTGCATCCGCGTTGGCGGCGGTGTAGACGTGGCGGAGTTCCTTGGCGATCTGCGCCCAGTACTTGGTGGAGGCGTACTTGAGGCTGGCGCGGACCATGTGGACCACGCACAGCTGCACATCGGCCTGCGGCCAGGTGTTCTGGATCGAGTCCGGCAGCCCTTTCAGCCCGTCGCAGCAGGCGATCAGGACGTCTTCGACGCCGCGGTTGCGGAGCTCGGCCAGCCAGGTCTTGGCGCCTTCGCCGCCCTTGCCGACCCACATGCCCAGCACATCCCGCTCGCCTTCGAGGTTGATCCCGACCGCGCGTATACGGGCCGGTTGGCGACCGCGCCGTCTCTGATCTTCACGACGATGGCGTCGATCATGACGACGGCGTAGACGCGGTCCAGCGGCCGGTTGCGCCAAGCCTCCAGTTCCGTACTGACCTGGTGGGTGGCCCGGGAGATGAGGTCGCGGGAGACCTCCATGTCGTAGATCTCGGACAGATGGGCCTGGATCTCCCCGGTCGTGAGCCCCTTGGCGTACAGAGACAGGATCGCCGCGTCGAAGCCCTGGACCCGGCGGGTGTGTTTGGGCACGATCTGCGGCGTGAAGTCGCCGGCCCGGTCCCGTGGCACCTCCAGCTCTACCGGCCCGACGTCGGTGAGGACCGTCTTGCGGGAGGTCCCGTTACGGGAGTTACCCGACCCTGCACCGGCCGAATCTCCCTTCTCGTAGCCGAGATGCTCGCTCATCTCGGCCTCCAGCGCCCCCTCCAGGACCAGCTTCACCAGCCCCTTGAGCAGCCCGTTCTCGCCGACCAGGTTCAGGCCCTCGCTGCGAGCCCGGGCTACCAACTGCGCGGCCAGTTCCCGGTCCAGCTCGGTCAGTCGTGCCAACTCGGCCCCCGTGCGTACGATGTTCGCGCTGTCGCGCGGGCGCTCGTCTTTGATGCCCATCAGTGATCCTTCCCGGCAGAGGCCACACCTCATGCCAGACGGGTCACACCTGGGCATACGCAATCTTTAGGACAGTCCCCGCTGTGGGCGCAAGCCCGGCTTCTGCCCTCAGAAGGTCAATACCCGCCGCGAGACCAAGAACGTGAAGTCACGCGCCGGTCAGCGGCCCATCGGTGTCCCGGGTGAGTTGATGGAGCTACTCCGTTTGCACAAGGAGGAACAGGATCGCGAGCGGAAGCGCGCACGCGATCTGTGGACGGAGAAGGGGTACGTCTTCACCTCGCCGACCGGCGAGCCCCTGAACCCGAACACGGACTTCCATAAGTGGAAGGACCTGCTGAAAGCGGCAGAAGTCCGCGACGGCCGCCTCCACGACGCCCGCCACACCGCGGCGACCGTCCTACTGATCCTCGGCGTCTCTGACGCGGTCGTGGACGGAATCATGGGCTGGGAACCGGGCAAGTCGGCCCGGATGCGCCGCCGCTACCAGCACCTGACCAGCCGCGTCCTCAAGGACACCGCCGACAAGATCGGCGGGCTGCTTTGGCCCCGGGCTGGTGATCCCCCCGCCGCCTGACCCCACTGCTGCAGGTGGGCCATGCGGGCTCCGATCGCCAGCGGTCGGAGCCCGCACTCGGCAAGGTCCGGTGCCCTTGGGCTTGAGCCTCCTATGCCTCTACGGTGAATGCCGCTTCGTATCCGTCACCGATCTTGATGTCCTCGTACACCACGGTCTGACACAGCCGGTTCCATCGGTTGCCCAGTAGAACAGCAAGTCCCATCGGGCAGGCGAGGAAGAGGTGCATGCGCTGAACTCGGCGAGTGGAGCGGCGGAGATGATCGCGGATGCCCACTGCCAAGGCGTTGGCGGCGGTGCTGCCATGGACGGAGCCGTCATTCGCCTTACCGCTCGGCGGGGCGAAGACGATGAGCTTACCGACCGGGAGGTTCTGCTCGAGCAGGTACTCCAGGACGTCGCTGGTGATCTCCGTCGCGACCGCGATGGCGACAGCGATCTCGTCGCCTTGGCCAATCTCGTACTCAGCGACTTCCGGGGCCAAGGGGGTCTCGAACGGGTCGTTGGTGGACCAGAGCTCGCTGCCGGCCCTCCCCCGCTGCAGCGCTGCCAGGTCGGTCCCTGTGACCATGCGGAAGGTGGTACCAACCAGGAAGGCTGGCGCTAGACGGATGCTGCCCGTGACGGAGACGGCGGTCGTACCGGCGGGGAGGCGCCCGGGCGCGGCCTCAATGTCCGCCTGCAGCTGGGCCCAGGTATTCGGCGACAAGGGTCGACGCTTTGTGTACTCGGATTCGCTTTCGAAGCGGTCAACCCAATCAATGGCGTGGTCGGCGTCCGGGGCCATCGGGTCTGGCTTAAGAGTGGCGATCGACAGGACGGCCCGAGCGGGGCCGACCTCCAGGCCCAACTCGGTGACGGCACTCTCGACCATGGCCAGCGTGAGCTCGCGCTGGCCATCGCGGACCATCTTGGCGACCCATCCGGCTCCCGCCTCCAACGCCCGCTGGTCGTTGTGTAGACCCGCGACGGCCATCAACAGCTGCAGATATTCCTGGTACTTGACCATGTTCACTGACAGGTCGAAGTGCAGAACCGACAGCAGGTCGAGGAGCTCGGCCTCGGTTAGAGCTGCTTCCTCGGCCCACCGGGCACGGGCCTTGGCGCGATCCGACTTGTCTCCGCCGACGCCTGCCTTTGGCATCAGAAGCCCGGTGCGGGCATCGCAGACCTTCACCAGATCATCAGCAGGATCGGCCGCCCGGTTGGTGACCAAGTGCAGTTCGACGCTGCCGCCGTCTGCGGTCAACTGCTTCCACGTCCTGGCGATCTTCTTGAGAATCGACGGGCCACCGCTGTTGCTGGGCTTGGTCAGGTATTCCACGTTGACCGGTGTGGCGCTGTCGACCGCGTACTTGACCTGCTTGTAAGTGCTCGGAGGAACATCGCGCAGCATGACGACGTCGTCGAGATTGCCGACGCCGTCAAGCTCGACGCCGACGGCGCGCACAGGGTTATGCGAACGGGCGGCGTTCTCTCGGAGGAGGGTCAGGCATGCCTCCCAGGCGACTAGCCATTGGTAATAGTCACCGGTGGTGCGGACGCTGGTGGGGCCGGGGGCGGGGAGGTGGGCCATCAGCGCTCCTCGGTGAAGATGGGGGTGGGCTCCATCTCCTCGGCAAGGGCGAGGAGGTCCTCGTCCATGACGGGCCGCTCGGGGAAGGCACGGAAGACAGCTGCCGGGACCAGGCGCTGGGTGAGGTCGGAGAAGGTATAGCCGGGGCGGCCCTCAGTAGGGCCGGTGAGCACGACTACCTTGCGGACGGTCTCCGGTCGGATGCCGAGTCCGTCGAGAGCCTGAGTGAGGACTGCGTGGCGTTGCTCGTCGCTGGGGCGGGTGAAGGTGAATGTGGCCGCGGCGCGGCGCATGACGGCCGGGTCGAGGGCGCCGACCCGGTTGGTGCACAGCACGATGACGACCGGGAGCGCGGCGCCGGTCAAGCCGTCGATGCCGGCCAGGAACGCGTCGACGCCGGCGCGATCCTCATGGTGCATCTGTTGGGCCTCGCGGGACTGCACCAGGGCGTCCGCCTCGTCGACGACAAGAAGCTGCACTGCGCGTGCTCCCCCAGAGCCCGACGCCCGCTTGCCCACTGTGTGCATGTGGGTAAAGGCGTCTCCAATGAGCGAGGTCATCTCGCCGACCAAGCCGCTGCCGCGGGTAGCGAGCTTGAGCCGGTATAGGTACACCGGCAGATCGAGCCAGTCGGCGAGGTCGCAGCCGAAGGATTCGGCCAGCGCGGACTTGCCGGAGCCGACGTCGCCTGCGAAAACGAACAGCGGCGCCCGGTCTGCGAACAGAGCGAGAGCGGCGACGTCGCCACCGTGGTACTGCGCGGCCCAAGACCGAAGCCGGCGCGGATCCGCGAGGAGCGCGGCTTCCTTGCGCAGGCGCAGCTTCGTCTCGTCCAGGCCGATCAAGCGGTCGTAGCGGGCGCGTCGGGTGGGCTCGGGCAACTCGATGACGGGGTGGAACAGGTCGTCCTGGCTGGTCACGTGCTCGTTCCTCCTGCTCAAAGGCTTCGGACTAGTAAGCGACGTAGACGTCGCGTGAGACTCCAGTGCCGTTGCGGGCGTAGCCGTGCCCCGTGGTGCCGGTGCCCGCGACGGCACTCGGGGCGGTGCCGGTCGTCCGGGAGATCGGCAGGGCCTCCTTGACCCCGGCCTTCTGGCTGCTGGTCAGGAGCCAGAAGGCAGAGCTGTAGTCCAGGAAGCTATGAAAGGTGTAGCCGGTGAGGTCGACCGCGTCAGGGAAGCTGCCTGGCCGGGAGTCGATGAGCTGGCCGCCGGCCGTGGCCTTATAGCGCAGGCGGAACTTCCAGGCGTTGGTTGCCGTGTCGCGGAAGCCGTAGTCGACGGTGTCGAGATAGCCGTCGCGCAGGAGCAGGGCGACCTCCTCGGCGAACTTCTCGATTCTCTCGAGGGAGGGCTCGCCGTAGAGGTTGTACAGCAGGCGCAGGTCCGCGGCGACTCTGCCTCCGACGTAGCGGGCATCGGTGATCGTGAACGAGCCGGAAGCGGATCTGGAGTACGAGCCGGTCATGGTCACTCTCCCGGGAAGGTGGGGCCGAACAGCTCGCGCCAAAGGTCGAGCGCCTCACTCTTCGTGGTCGCGTAGGCGGCCGTCGTGAGCGTGTCGAGGGTCGTCTTGGCGTGGTTGACCAACCGCTGGCGGTCGAACTCGGTGTAGCCGCGAGCGACGTTATTTTCCGGATTGACCGGGTCCCAGACCTGGATAGGGTCTGTCGTCGCGCTCACCTCGTCGGCCGTGTAGTAGTCGGTGAAGGCGATCGGTGTCTTCAGGCCGGTGCGGACGATGTAGGAGAGGACCTGCTCGATCGCCTGCGGATAGTCGTCAACCTGCAGCGGCTGTCCGTTCCAGCCGACGTCCCAGAGGTGCGCGACCAAGAGTTCAATCAGGAAGGACTTGCAGCGCAGCTGCGGATCGCCCTCCTTGCTCTCCCGGACCCATCCCTTCAGCAGGCGGATAAGCTCCCGGTAGCCGTCGCCGGCCTCCCCCTTGCGCTTTTCGATGAAGCGCAGGTGCAGCGTGACCGAGGTGAGTACCTTGATGCCGCCACTGGTGACCAGGTAGCCCTGGTCGTCCGGCTCGCCGGTGTAGAGCACCGGCACCACGTCGATCTTCAAGCCGGAGCCCCGCATCGTGATACCGACAGCGTGGTCGGAGAGCTTGAAGTCCTCCGCAACCTTCGTCTTGCCATAGACCTCTTTGCAACGCTTCTCCAGCCAGGCTAGTGCCGTCGAGACGTCGATGGCGGGATCGCCGACGCGCAGGTACGCGGCGACATCCGCGTCAGACCCTGTGCCGCGCCTGCGACGGATCGCTGTGTGCTTGGCCGTGCTGCCGGATGCGCGGAGCTTCACGAGGTCGAAGTCTGGGTGGGCTGCGATGTAGTCCTCCAGCCGCTCCCGCAGGTAGTTCACCTGGCGGCGGCGTTCCTTCGCCTCCTCCTTCGGCACGTTCACCTTGTTCTTCGCGTACGCCTTGAGGACCTCGTGGTCGACGTAGCTCTCCCCCGCCATGGCTGTCCGCCCCTTCACCCGAGAAGCCGATCGGTAGGAGAACAGACTTACCACTCACCACCGACAAAGCCGGTCGAAGTTGCGAGGGATGCCTAGGCGCCGGTAGTGGACCGTCTGGCGGGTCCAGGCTGGGCCGCCACACGAACTGCAACCAAAACTGCAACCACCAACGTCGAAGGGCCCCGCAGCAAGCTGCGGGGCCCTTCGACGTATTGCCCGGTGAGAGCAATGGCGGAGGATACGAGATTCGAACTCGTGAGGGGTTGCCCCCAACACGCTTTCCAAGCGTGCGCCCTAGGCCACTAGGCGAATCCTCCGGGGCAAACAATACAAGACGTTGAGGAGTGCTCGCGAACCCGTTCCCCCGGAGACCCTCGGAGATCCATCCGGGGGGTCCCCGAGGATCCGGACAGGTGGACTTCGGGGGGCAGGGATCGGCTAAGGTGGGCGTCAGCCCCTCACGTGGCGCTATCTGACTGAACTCCCCCAGGGCCGGAAGGCAGCAAGGGTAGGTTGGCTCTGGCGGGTGCGTGGGGGGCCCTTGCGTTTCCGGGGGCTTGCCGGGCCGGTGGTGTGCCCGGTGCGGGGCCGGTTGTCAGTCCGCCCCGATAACCTCGTAGGTGTGTCGTCCCTTGCGCTGTACCGCCGCTATCGCCCCGAGTCGTTCGCCGAGGTCATCGGTCAGGAGCATGTCACTGACCCTCTCCAGCAGGCCCTGCGGAACAACCGGGTCAATCACGCGTACCTGTTCAGTGGGCCGCGCGGCTGTGGAAAGACGACCAGCGCACGCATCCTCGCCCGCTGTCTGAACTGCGAGCAGGGGCCGACGCCGACGCCGTGCGGGGAGTGCCAGTCCTGCCAGGACCTGGCGCGCAACGGGCCGGGTTCGATCGATGTGATCGAGATCGACGCCGCATCGCACGGAGGCGTGGACGACGCCCGTGACCTGCGGGAAAAGGCGTTCTTCGGGCCCGCGTCGAGTCGTTACAAGATCTACATCATCGATGAGGCGCACATGGTCACCCCGGCAGGGTTCAACGCCCTGCTGAAGGTGGTCGAGGAGCCGCCGGAGCATCTCAAGTTCATCTTCGCGACCACCGAGCCCGAGAAGGTCATCGGCACGATCCGGTCGCGTACGCACCACTATCCGTTCCGGCTGGTCCCCCCGGGGACGCTGCGCGGATATCTCGCCGAGGTGTGCGGCAAGGAGAACAGCTACGTCGAGGACGGCGTGCTGCCCCTGGTCGTCCGGGCCGGTGCGGGCTCCGTGCGTGACTCGATGTCGGTCATGGACCAGTTGCTGGCCGGAGCCGGCGACGAGGGTGTGACATACGCCATGGCGACCTCGCTCCTCGGATACACGGACGGGTCCCTGCTGGACTCCGTCGTGGACGCCTTCGCGGCAGGGGACGGAGCCGCGGCCTTCGAGGTCGTGGACCGCGTGATCGAGGGAGGGAACGATCCGCGACGCTTCGTCGCCGACCTCCTGGAGCGGCTGCGCGACCTGGTGATCCTGGCCGCCGTGCCGGACGCGGGTGACAAGGGACTCATCGACGCCCCCGCCGATGTGGTCGAGCGGATGCAGGCCCAGGCTTCGGTCTTCGGTGCCGCTGAGCTGAGCCGCGCCGCCGACCTGGTCAACGAGGGGCTCACGGAGATGCGCGGGGCGACCTCCCCCCGGCTCCAGGTGGAGCTGATCTGCGCCCGGGTCCTGCTGCCCGCCGCCTTCGACGACGAGCGTTCGCTCCAGGCCAGGCTGGACCGGCTGGAGCGCGGTGCCTCCTTCGCGACCGCCGGGTCCGGCCCCGCCATGGGGTACGTGCCGGGGCCGGAGGCCCACGCCATGACTCAGGTCGCGCCGCCCGCCGCCGTACAGCCCGCCGGACACCCCGAGGGCGGTCCCGCTGCCGCGCGTGCGGCGGTACGGGGCGAGGCCCCCGCCGCGCCGCCCGTCGCCGCTCCGGCTCCGCAGCCCGCCGCGGCCCAGGCCCAGTCCGCTCCCGCGGCCCCCGTGGCTCCCGAAGCCCCCGCTCAGCAGCCCCCGGCCGAGCCGCCCGCAGGGCAGCGGCCCGGAGCGTGGCCCGGCGCGGGCGGAGCCGATGCGGGACGCCGTCCCGGCGGCTGGCCGACCGCGTCCGTCCCCGGCCGGACCCCGCCCGCGCAGGCCGCGCCCCCGGCCCCGGTCCAGGCCGCGCCCGTGGCAGCCGCGCCCGCGGCTCCCGAGCCGGGCCAGGGCATGGTGCAGGGCGCCGCCCAGGTGCGGAACATGTGGCCGGACATCCTTGAGGCCGTGAAGAACCGTCGCCGGTTCACCTGGATCCTGCTCAGCCAGAACGCCCAGGTCACCGGTTTCGACGGGACCACCCTGCAGATCGGTTTCCTCAACGCGGGTGCCCGCGACAACTTCGCGACCAGCGGCAGCGAGGAGGTGCTGAAGCAGGCACTCGCCGAGCGGTTCAACGCCCAGTGGAAGGTCGAAGCGGTCGTCGACCCCTCGGGCGGCACCGGCCAGCCGCCGCAGTCGGGCGGCGGACGCCCGCCGGGCGGAGGTCCCGCAGTGGCCCCCTACCAGCCCGCGCCCGCGCCGCAGTCGTACGAACCCCCGGCCCCGCAGCAGGGGCACCAGGGGCAGCAGGCGAACCAGCAGGGACAGCAGCCGACGCAGTCCCCGCCCTCCGGCTATGCGCCGCAGTCCCACGGTTCCGGTGGTCCGGGCGCGGAGTCGGCGCCGCAGCCCCAGTACGCTCCCGAGCCGCCGCGTTCCGTGGCGCCGGAGGACGACACTCCGGAGGCCGACGATCCGGATCTCGTCGACTCGGCACTCTCCGGTCACGACCTGATCGTCCGCGAACTGGGCGCCACGGTCGTGGAGGAGTTCATCAACGAGCAGTGAGCCCGCACCGGCCGCGCTGACAGACGAGCCGTGGGCCCGCACCGGCCGCGCTGACACACGAGCCGTGGGCCCGCACGGATCCCGAGCCCGCACGGGCCGCGCGTACGAGGCATGGTTTCGGGCTCCGCGTACGAGGCGTGGGCACCGGCCCCGACCCACGAGCAGCCGTGCGCACGGGCACGTGGCCCCGGGGCTCGGGCGTCGTCCCCCGGGCCTCACCCCGTCCGGCGTACCGGCCCTCAGCCGTGTCCACGGGGCGGAGCCCGTCAAGCCCCCCTGCCCCCGGCGGCTAGGCTGCACCCCGTGAAGGTCCTCGTCATCGGCGGCGGCGCCCGCGAACACGCCCTGTGCCGCTCTCTCTCCCTCGACTCCGACGTCACCGCTCTGTACTGCGCTCCCGGCAACGCCGGCATCGCAGAGGTGGCCGAACTGCACCCGGTCGACGCGCTCGACGGCGATGCCGTCGCGCGCCTCGCCACCGAACTGGGCGCCGAGTTGGTGGTCGTCGGCCCGGAGGCACCGCTTGTCGCCGGAGTCGCCGACTCCGTGCGCGCCGCCGGCATCCCCTGCTTCGGCCCCTCGCGCGAGGCGGCCGAACTGGAGGGGTCCAAGGCGTTCGCCAAGGACGTCATGGCCGGCGCCAACGTCCCGACCGCCCGCAGCTACGTCTGCACCACCCCCGCCGAGATCGACGCGGCCCTCGACGCCTTCGGCGCCCCGTACGTCGTCAAGGACGACGGTCTGGCGGCCGGCAAGGGTGTCGTCGTCACCGACGACGTCGAAGAGGCACGCACCCACGCACTCGCCTGCGAGCGCGTGGTCATCGAGGAGTTCCTCGACGGCCCCGAGGTCAGCCTCTTCGCGATCACCGACGGCACCACCGTGGTGCCGCTCCAGCCCGCCCAGGACTTCAAGCGCGCCCTCGACAACGACGAGGGCCCGAACACCGGCGGCATGGGCGCGTACTCGCCCCTTCCCTGGGCCGACCCGAAGCTGGTCGACGAGGTCATGCAGAGCGTCCTCCAGCCGACCGTGGACGAGCTCCGCCGCCGCGGCACCCCGTTCTCCGGGCTGCTGTACGCGGGCCTCGCGATCACCTCGCGCGGCGTCCGGGTCATCGAGTTCAACGCCCGCTTCGGCGACCCCGAGACCCAGGTCGTCCTGGCCCGGCTGAAGACCCCGCTGGCCGGTGTCCTCCTCGCGTCCGCGAACGGCACCCTGGACCTCGTACCGCCGCTGAAATGGCGCGACGACGCCGCCGTCACCGTGGTCATCGCCTCGCACAACTACCCCGGGACGCCCCGCACCGGCGACCCGATCGACGGTCTCGCGGACGTCGCGGCGCAGGATGCCCCGCACGCGTTCGTCCTGCACGCCGGGACCAGGCAGGACGGCGACACGGTCGTCAGCGCCGGGGGCCGCGTGCTCTCGGTGACCGCGACCGGCAAGGACCTGTCCCAGGCCCGGGACCGTGCCTACACGGCCCTCGGCCGTATCCGCCTGGACGGCTCGCAGCACCGTACGGACATCGCCCTGAAGGCCGCCGGGGCCTGAACCGCCCCGCCCGCGCCACACGGCCGCACCGTGCCCGGCACCTCCACGGAGGTGCCGGGCACGGCTGTGTCCGGATCTCTGCCGTCGTACGCCTCCTGTGCGCCGGGGTGTGCGGCGCGCGTGCCGCCGCATGCAACGGAGAACAGCGAACTCATGAGAACCGGCGCGTCAGCAGCTTTAGCCAAAGCCATTCCATCGGGTGACGACTCCGCCATCCGGATGACGCCACCCGAGGTCCCAACTAGGGTGCGGCGCAAGCGTTCCGGCACTTGGCCCACCGGCATTGCGATGTCAGTGACGGGTGCCACAGTGGGGGAGTGAGCAACACCGTCGCGGGGGCAGAGGGGGTGACATCCGGCCGTGTCCGGTACCGGGTTGGGTGAGGAGCTGGGCGTGCTGGCTGCGCGTGCCCGAGCTCTCGCACTGCTGCGCATCCGCAGCAGAGCGGTGGCCGTGGCGATCCTGCCGGCGGCCGTGGCCGTCGTGCTGCTGGCCGCGGCGCTCCAGGGCCGTATCAGCGGCAGCGTCTGGGACACCGTGCGCTGGACGGTGACGGCCTGCGCGCTCGTCGTGCTCCTGGTCGCCGCCGCCGTCGCCTTCGCGGTCGCCAGGGCGAGGCCGGCGGTCAGTCCCACCGTGGCCGTCACGGAGGAGTCCGCCCCCGACCTCTATCGCCTGGTCAGGGATCTGGCCGAGCGGCTCGACGTGCCGGCTCCGTCCGCCATAGCGCTGACCCCGGACTGCGACAGCTGGCTGGAGGACCGTACGCACCCCTCCGCACAGCAGGCCGCCGCGTCCGCGGCCAAGGGTCTCGTGACCGGCCGGCCGCGCCGGCGGGTGCAGGCCGCCCCTGTCCTCGTCATCGGCTCCCCCTTCCTCTGGTGGATGCGCGTCGCCGAGCTGCGGGCCGTCCTCGCGCCGGTCGTCGCCGGCACGGGCTCCTCCGCGCAGCCGGACATAGCCGCCGCCCGCCGTTTCGTCCGCGGGCTCGACGCCGCCGTCGCCGACGCCGCCGCGCCCGGACAGGGCGCGATACGCGGACTGCCGCTCGCGTTCGTCGGCTGGGTCGCCCGGATCCTGCTGCGCAGCTGCCGTGAGCACGCCGCCGAGATGGAGCGGTGCGTCGCCTCCGCCGCGTCGATGCGGGCCCAGGGCGTGGATTACGGTCTGCGGATCGTCGCCCAGGAACAGGTCGGTCTCGCCTACGCGGGCTGGGACCGGCTGCTGACCCGGGTCGCGCTGCCCGCCTGGCAGATGGGCCGCTGGCCGTCGCGGCTCGACGCGGGCGTCGTCTCCGCCCTGACCGAGCTGTCCCGTAGGGACCGGCTGGCGGACGGCTTCACCTCCCGGCTCGGCGAACGGCCCGCCTGCGACCTTCTCGAAGAGCCCGGCGCGGCCGATGAGGCGGCCTCGCTGCTGGCCGCCCGGCTCTTCCACGGCGGGCCCGCGGAGAACGGCCCCGACTGGTCCCCGGTCGACTGGCAGCAGTATCCGGAAGAGGTCGTCGACCGGAAGTGGCGCGCCGAGGCCGCCCGTCTCCACCGGGTCCTCGACTCCATGGGTGTGCCGCCCACGGCCACGATCGACGCCGCCGACCCGGCGGTCCCCACGCTGGCCCGCGTCATCGGCCACCTCACCGCTTCGCCCGCCGGCGGCGAGGAGCTCGCGGCGGCGATCGGCGCGGCGGTGGCCCGCGAGGAGGCACGGACCCCGCGGCCGACGACCGGCAAGGACTCCGCGAAGAGCGGCACGGGCACCGACCCCGTCGACTTCTGGGGCTCCGACCCGCTCCCGCTCTTCCCGCTCCAGCCGCCCCGCACGGGTACGGAGCTGCTCGCCGACCATGTGGTGGCCATGGTCTGCTGCGCCGCCGTCGACACGGCGGGCGCGGCCCCCGGGCTCGACTGGCTCGACGGACCCGTCCTGCTCGTCGACGGGGAGCGCCGGGCCGACCTGGGCGGCCCCGTCCTCGGCCTGGTCGAGGACGGCGACCCGGAGCCGCTGCGCAGGTGGCTCTCCGAGGTGGGAGTCCGCACGGACAAGCCCGTCCGTCTCGTGTGACCGGCGCCGGGGCGGGGGCCGACTCGACCCCGACCCGGCCGCGCCCACCGCCCGCACGCCGACCGTGACCGCCACTCCCTCACCGGCACTCCCGTCCGCCGTATACGGCAGCGGTCCGCGCCCGCCCCGGAGCGGCCGGGTACGGCGGGGCTCCACGGTCCCAATACCCGGAAGGTCAGGTTCCGTTCACGTCAATTCGCGACGAACGGTGACGGACTGCATGCGTTATGTGATGTGCTGGGGATCGGCGCTGACATCCGGCGCGCCAGAGTTGTCCGGGGGACTCGAGGGAGGGGAGCGGTATGGGAGCGGAGCAGATCCGGCGATGGGAGTCGGGTGCACTCGCGCATGCCGTGAGCGATCCCTTCGGGCAGGGCCCCCTGCCCTGGCTGCGCGGCAGTGAGAACTACTTCGACGACACCGGCCAGGTCGTCCCCTGGTACGCGGACCCCGAACTCGGCCGCGGCGGCACCGGTGGCGGTACGCGTACCGCCGACGACGTGCACCGGCAGATCAAGGGCTTCGTCTCGCCCGGTGCCGCGGCTCCCGGCGAGGCGATCGACTTCCACATCACCGTGGACCCGCCGCAGCAGTTCTCCGTCGACGTCTACCGGATCGGTCATTACGGAGGCGACGGCGCCGCCAAGATCACCACGAGCCCCCGGCTCTCCGGCATCGTCCAGCCCGCCCCGCTGGCCGCGGACCGCACGGTCTCCTGCCACCACTGGTGGCTCTCCTGGCGGCTGCAGATTCCCACGTACTGGTCCGTCGGCGCGTACGTGGCCGTCCTCACGACCGCCGACGGCTACCGCTCCCACATCCCCTTCACGGTCCGCGACGACCACCCGGCCGATCTGCTCCTCCTGCTCCCGGACATCACGTGGCAGGCGTACAACCTCTATCCGGAGGACGGCCGCACCGGCGCCAGCCTCTACCACGC
This sequence comes from Streptomyces sp. NBC_00234, assembly GCF_036195325.1. Taxonomy (NCBI): domain Bacteria; kingdom Bacillati; phylum Actinomycetota; class Actinomycetes; order Kitasatosporales; family Streptomycetaceae; genus Streptomyces; species Streptomyces sp. NBC_00234. Next base: position 4,304,679 of record NZ_CP108101.1, read on the forward strand.
CTGGGACGAACAGGGACGGCTGCTCGGCGAGGAGGACGCCGCCGCCACCATCTCCTTCGACCGTCCGTACGCGGGCGCGGGACTGCCCCTCCACGTCGGGCACGCCTACGACTTCATCCGCTGGGCCGAGCGGTACGGCTACGACCTGGCCTACGCCGACGCCCGCGATCTGCACGCGGGCCGCGTCGACCCCAGCCGCTACCGGGGCCTGGTCTTCCCCGGCCACGACGAGTACTGGTCGGTGCCGATGCGCCGTACCGCCGAGCGCGCCCGCGACACCGGCACCTCGCTCGTCTTCCTCTCCGCCAACACCATGTATTGGCAGGTCGGGCTCTCCCCGTCCGCCTCCGGTGTCCCGGACCGTCTGCTCACCTGCCGCAAGCGCAGGGGGCCGGGAAAGCCGGCCCTGTGGCGCGAGGTCGACCGCGCCGAACAGCAGCTCCTCGGCATCCAGTACGCGGGACGGGTCCCCGAACCCCACCCGCTGGTCGTGCGGAACGCGGAGCACTGGCTCTGGGACGCGAGCGGCGCCACCGACGGCGACGAGATCGACGGGCTGGTGGCGGGCGAGGCCGACCGCTACTTCCCGCGCACCACGCTCCCCGAGCACGAGAACCGCATCCTGCTCGCCCACTCGCCGTACCGGGACAGCGACGGGGTCACGCGTCACCAGGAAACGTCCCTGTACCGCGCGCCGTCCGGCGCCCTCGTCTTCGCCTCCGGCACCTTCGCCTGGTCCCCGGCCCTGGACCGCCCCGGCCATGTGGACGCCCGCATCCAGCGCGCCACGGCCAACCTCCTCGACCGCATCTGCAAGCGCGACTGAACCCGTAAGCCCCGCCGCGCCGCCCTGGCACAGGCCCTCGCCGACTTCCGCAGCGCCCCGCACCGACTCCCGCGCAGGCCCCCGGACGCGCTGGGAGGCCCCGCTCCCCGCGCCCCCGCCCCCATACGGGACAATCGGACAACTCCTGGATCAACCTACGCGGAGGCAGCGTGTCCGGTTTCGTAGAAAAGCCCGAGCCCGTGCAGGTTCCGGGTCTCACCCACCTGCACACCGGCAAGGTGCGCGACCTGTACCGGAACGAGGCGGGCGACCTCGTCATGGTCGCCAGCGACCGTATGTCCGCGTACGACTGGGTCCTGCCCACCGAGATCCCGGACAAGGGCCGTGTCCTCACCCAGCTGTCGCTGTGGTGGTTCGACCAGCTCGCCGATCTCGTACCGAACCACGTCCTGTCCACGGAGCTCCCCGCCGGAGCCCCCGCGGACTGGGTCGGCCGGACGCTGATCTGCAGGTCCCTGAAGATGGCGCCCGTCGAGTGCGTCGCACGCGGCTATCTGACCGGCTCGGGACTCGTCGAGTACGAGGCGTCCCGCACGGTCTGCGGCATCAGCCTCCCCGAGGGCCTCGTCGACGGTTCCGAGCTCCCGGGCCCGATCTTCACGCCCGCCACCAAGGCGGCCGTCGGGGACCACGACGAGAACGTGAGTTACGAGGAAGTGGTCCGGGAGGTCGGCGCGCAGACGGCCGCCCAGCTGCGGAGCACGACCCTCGACGTGTACGGCCGGGCCCGCGACATCGCGCGTGAGCGCGGGATCATCCTCGCCGACACGAAGTTCGAGTTCGGCTTCGCCGCCAACAGCGAGGGCGAGGACGAGCTGATCATCGGGGACGAGGTGCTGACCCCCGACTCCTCGCGCTTCTGGCCCGCCGCGACGTGGCAGCCCGGCAGGGCCCAGCCCTCGTACGACAAGCAGTTCGTGCGCGACTGGCTGACCTCGCCGGCCTCCGGCTGGGACCGCAAGAGCGAGCAGCCGCCTCCGGCCCTGCCCCAGCAGATCGTTGACGCCACCCGCGCCAAGTACATCGACGCCTACGAGCTGCTGACCGGCACCAACTGGTCCTAAGCCGTGTCCGCGAAGTCCCGTCCGGCGACGGGACTTCGCGGACACTCCCTGGCGTCACGTCAGATACGAAGAAGGCCCCGGTCACGAGGACCGGGGCCTTCTTGCGTGGAGCGAACGACGAGGTTCGAACTCGCGACCTCAACCTTGGCAAGGTTGCGCTCTACCAGCTGAGCTACGTTCGCATTGCGCCGAAGCGCGATGCCTACTATACCCACTCCCGATGCCCGGTGAGACGCACGGCCGAATGACGAGGCACCGCCTCCCCGCGGGGCCGCCGCAGCCCTTCCTCGCCCCGCTCCGGACGCGATCTTCGTGACCGGCCCCCCGTCCGCCTGCCGTTGGCGTTCCTCCCGCGTCGCGGCTCCTCGCGGCGAGCTCCTCCGAAGATCCGGAGCAGTGCCCAACTCTTCGTTCGAGGGAGGGAGTTGCCGGTCAGGCGCGTGGAGGGCCGGGTCCGCCCGCCGGATGCCCGCCGCCTCGCGGAGTCGATCACCCCATCTGCTCCCCTCGCGGCGAAGTGATCCGGGCGACCGGCCCGGCCGGGTGCTCAGGGCCGCCGTCGCTGTGGCGACCCTCACACCCCGGCGCATCCGGCCCGGCAGAGCGGCCACCGCCGCGAGCGAAGGACGGCAAGGGAAGGAGAGAGAGGGGGTACGGCGAGGGGGAACAGGCGAGAGAAGAAAGGCAGCGAAGGGAATGGCAGGGAAAGGCCGAGGTGGGGATACGACAAAGGCCCTGATCGATATCGATCAGGGCCTTTGATCAAGAGCGGACGACCAGGTTCGAACTGGCGACCTCAACCTTGGCAAGGTTGCGCTCTACCAACTGAGCTACGTCCGCATTGCTACCACTCGGCTTTCACCGGTGGAGCGCTCACCACTCTACCTGATCCACTAAGTGGTCAGACAGTGTGATGCAGAGCGGGTGACAGGAATTGCACACTGCGCCTTCCCCCTGGAAGGGGGATGTTCTACTACTGAACTACACCCGCACGCGGCTCGGGATCCGGCCTTTCGGCCTCGCCCCTCGGCGTGCTCCAGACTCTAGCCGACCTGCAGGGGTGTCGCGCAAGTCGGCTCCCCGTCGGTGTCGCGAGGAGAGTCCGGAGCGGGTGCCGTGAGAGGGCTTCCGCGGCGGCGTCTCTCAACTGGCGGCGTGGAACGCCTCGTAGACCTTCTTGGGGATGCGGCCCCGGGCCGGCACCTCCATCCGGTGCGACCGGGCCCAGGCGCGGACCGCCGCCGGATCGGGGGCGAGCGACGTGTGGTGGTACGAGACGGGAGCCTTGCCGTGCTTGCCGGCATTTGTCTGCTTCCGCCCCGCTGCCATGTACGGCGCCAGCGTCTTGCGCAGTTTCTTTGCGTTGGCGGGATTGAGGTCGATCTCGTACGACTTCCCGTCCAGGGCGAAGGTGACCGTTTCCGCCGCTGTTCCCCCGTCGATGTCGTCGGAGAGCGTAACCACTACGCGCTGAGCCACGGATATCGGTCCTTTCCTACGGCATCGCCGCGTCTGACATGCGGTGATGCCGGCCTTCCGGCCGTTAGGCGGATGCGGATCGACTGGTGTCGACTGTTCCGGGGGTGATGCCACTTTCCCCTGGTAATCATTTGTACAGCGACGGGCACCGCATTGTGAAGCCCAGGCAATTGCTTCAGCGTGTCCGCATGCAATCCGGTGAGGATTATTTTTCCAGGACTTTCCCCGCATGTTGTCGTGGTCGATATCTCGGCGTGATCTGCGCCGTCCGATATCTACCCGCGTAGAATTTCTGGCCAGGTACGCTGAGTGGACCCGCGGGGGTCTGGGGAACCCCCCGGAGACACAGCCGCACCACACCACCGGGAGTGCCAGTGGCACGCGTCGTAGTCGACGTCATGCTCAAGCCGGAGATCCTCGACCCGCAGGGACAGGCTGTGCAGCGCGCACTGCCCCGTCTCGGCTTCGAAGGAATCGCGGACGTACGTCAGGGAAAGCGTTTCGAGCTCGAGGTCGAGGGGCCGGTCGACGCCGCAGCCCTCGCCCGCATTAACGAGATGGCCGAGACCTTCCTCGCCAACACCGTCATCGAGGACTTCGTCGTGAAGGTGGAGGAGGAGAAGTGACCGCTCGTATCGGCGTCGTCACTTTTCCCGGCACCCTCGACGACCGGGACAGCCTGCGGGCCGTCCGGATCGCGGGCGCCGAACCCGTATCCCTCTGGCACCGCGACAAGGACCTGCATCAGGTCGACGCCGTGGTCCTGGCGGGGGGTTTCTCCTACGGCGACTATCTGCGGGCCGGAGCCATCTCCCGTTTCTCGCCGGTGATGGAGACCATCATCGAGCAGGCGAAGGCGGGGATGCCGGTCCTCGGTATCTGCAACGGCTTCCAGATCCTCACCGAGGCGCATCTGCTGCCCGGCGCCATGCTGCGCAACAACCACCTCCACTTCATCTGCCGTGACCAGAAGCTGAAGGTGGAGAACGCGGAGACCGCGTGGACCGCGGACTACTCCGCGGGCCAGGAGATCTCCGTACCTCTGAAGAACGTGGACGGCCGGTACACCGCCGACGAGCGCACGCTCGACGAGCTGGAGGCCGAGGGCCGCGTCGCGTTCCGCTATCTGGACGTGAACCCGAACGGTTCGCTGCGCGACATCGCCGGCATCACCAATGCCGCGGGCAACGTCGTCGGTCTGATGCCGCACCCGGAGCACGCCGTTGAGCCGCTGATCGGAACCGGTCGCACCGACGGTCTCGGATTCTTCACCTCGATCATCAAGAAGCTGGTCAACGCATGAGCCTGGATACGGTCAAGCACGCGGCCGAGACCCCGGACGCCGAACAGCCCTGGAAGGAGCTCGGCCTCAAGGAGGACGAGTACGCCCGGATCCGCGAGATCCTGGACCGCCGTCCCACCGGTGCCGAGCTCGCCATGTACTCCGTGATGTGGTCCGAGCACTGCTCCTACAAGAGCAGCAAGGTCCACCTCAAGCAGTTCGGCGAGAAGGTCCCCGAGAACGACGCGATGCTCGTCGGCATCGGCGAGAACGCCGGTGTGGTCGACGTCGGCCAGGGGTACGCGGTCACCTTCAAGGTCGAGTCGCACAACCACCCCTCGTACATCGAGCCCTACCAGGGCGCGGCCACCGGCGTCGGCGGCATCGTCCGCGACATCCTCGCCATGGGTGCCCGCCCGGTCGCGGTCGTCGACCCGCTGCGCTTCGGTGCGGCCGACCACCCCGACACCCGGCGGGTCCTGCCGGGCATCGTCGCGGGCATCGGCGGCTACGGGAACTGTCTGGGCCTGCCGAACATCGGCGGCGAGGTCGTCTTCGACGCCTGCTACCAGGGCAACCCGCTCGTCAACGCCGGCTGCATCGGCGTGATGAAGCACGAGGACATCCACCTCGCCCAGGCTTCCGGGCCCGGCAACAAGGTGATCCTGTACGGCGCCCGCACCGGCGGCGACGGCATCGGCGGCGTCTCCGTGCTGGCTTCGGAGACCTTCGACGACACCAAGCCCACCAAGCGCCCCGCCGTCCAGGTCGGCGACCCGTTCCAGGAGAAGCTCCTCATCGAGTGCACCCTGGAGATCTTCAAGGAGAAGCTCGTCGCGGGCATCCAGGACCTCGGCGGCGCCGGGCTCTCCTGCGCCACGAGCGAGCTGGCCTCCGCGGGCTCCGGCGGTATGCGCGTCGAGCTGGACACGGTTCCGCTGCGCGACTCCTCCCTCTCGCCCGAGGAAATCCTCATGAGCGAGTCGCAGGAGCGCATGTGTGCGATCGTCGAGCCGCAGCACGTCGACCGCTTCATGGAGATCTGCGAGAAGTGGGACGTCATCGCCACCGTCATCGGTGAGGTGACCGAGGGTTCGCAGCTGGAGATCTTCTGGCACGGCGAGCAGATCGTGGACGTTCCGCCGCGGTCGGTGGCCCACGAGGGCCCGACGTACCACCGCCCGTTCGCCCGTCCGTCGTGGCAGGACGCGCTGCAGGCGGACGACGCCGGCAAGCTGGCTCGTCCGGCAAACGGCGCGGAGCTGCGGGAGCAGGTCCTCAAGCTGGTCGGCTCCCCGAACCAGGCATCCAAGTCCTGGATCACGGACCAGTACGACCGGTTCGTGCAGGGCAACACCGTGCTCGCGATGCCCGAGGACGCGGGCATGGTCCGGATCGACGAGAAGTCGAACCTGGGCGTGGCCATGGCGACCGACGGCAACGGCCGGTACGCGAAGCTCGACCCGTACACGGGTGCGCAGCTCGCGCTGGCGGAGTCGTACCGCAATGTTGCCGCGTCCGGCGCCAAGCCGCTCGCGATCTCGGACTGCCTGAACTTCGGTTCGCCCGAGGATCCGGACGTCATGTGGCAGTTCGCCGAGGCCACCCGTGGTCTCGCGGACGGCTGCCTGGAGCTCGGCACCCCGGTCACCGGCGGCAACGTGTCGCTGTACAACCAGACCGGTGAGACGGCGATCCACCCGACGCCGGTCGTGGCCGTGCTCGGTGTGATCGACGACGTCACGCGGCGTACGCCGGTCGCCTTCGCGGAAGAGGGCCAGCTCCTCTACCTGCTGGGCGACACGCACGAGGAGTTCGGTGGCTCGGCCTGGTCCGAGGTCATCCACCAGCACCTCGGCGGCATGCCGCCCAAGGTCGACCTGGGCCGCGAGAAGCTGCTCGGCGAGATCCTGATCTCGGCGTCCCGCGACGGCATGATCGACGCGGCGCACGACCTCTCGGACGGCGGCCTGATCCAGGCGGTCACCGAGTCCTGCCTGCGCGGTGGGAAGGGTGCACGGCTCGTCGTGCCGGACGGCCTCGACGCGTTCACCTTCCTCTTCTCCGAGTCGGCCGGGCGCGCGATCGTCTCGATCCCGCGCAGCGAGGAGCTCCGCTTCAACGACATGTGCGGTGCACGGGGCCTGCCCGTGACCCGGATCGGTGTCGTGGACGGCGAGGAGATCGAGGTCCAGGGCGAGTTCAGCATTCCGCTGAGCGAGCTGCGTACGGCGCACGAGGGGACCCTGGAGGGTCTGTTCGCCTGAGTTCCGCCTGTACCGAAGCCCCTGTCCGGTCGACCGGACAGGGGCTTCGGTGTTCCCCCCGGTACCTGTTGATGATTATTACGTAATTACGTAAGGTGCGTGTCGTGGAGCTTGAGGAGCGGGTCGCCGAGCTGGAACGCCGACTGGCGGTGCTGGAGCAGGCGACGGACAGCGGCGGGACGCCGAGTCTGGGCGACGGCGACTTCTGGGCGCTGGCCGGGCTGAAGGACCAGCTCGGCCGGCTCGACGGCGCCGCCGACGGCGGGGTGCTGTTCACGGGCTCCGTACGGCTGCCGGCCGGTGAGCAGTACGAGTGGCAGTACGGCGCACTCACCGCAGGGCTCCTGGGTTCGGACGAGGACCGCCCCGACTGGGCGGACGCCGCCGAACCACTGGCCGCGCTCGGCCATCCGGTACGGCTGCGGCTGCTCCGGGAGATCCTCGGCGGCCGGCGTACCGCTGCCGAGCTGGCCGAGCTGGACGAGACAGGCACGACCGGTCAGATCTACCACCACCTGCGCCTGCTGACCGGCGCGGGCTGGCTGCACACCACGGGACGCGGGCGCTACGAGGTACCGGCGGCCCGGGTGGTGCCGCTGCTGGTGGTCCTCACGGCCGCCCGGCCCTGACCGGCACCCACACCACACCTGATGAGGGGAAGCGTCATGTCCGTTCGTAAAGCCGTCATGATCCTCTACCGCTGCTGCTGGATCGTCTTCGTCGCACTGGTGCTCGTGAGCGTCCTCGCGGATCCGCTCGTCCCCTACGGGCTGACGTTCGTGCCCGCGGGCCTGGCGATCGTCATCGGTCTCACCGTGGGCCGCCGCAGCCGTACGGACCTGGCGAAGGCGGGGCCGCCGGTGGAGGTCGGTCCGCCGGTGACGGGCCGCTGGACCGCGCTCAACAGCCCGGCGGACAAGGTGCCCAGCCACGGCACGCACGGCTACGGACAGACGTACGCGATCGACATCGTCGCCGAACCGGAGGGTGACGGCGTCCCCGTACGCCCGCCGTTCCGGTGGCTGTGGCCCGTCGTCCGCCGCAACGAGGACTTCCCCGCGTTCGGCGCCCCGCTGCTCGCGGTGGCGGACGGCACAGTCGTGCACGCGAGCGACGGGCAGCGCGACCACCTCAGCCGGAACTCCGGCCCGGCGCTCGCCTATCTGATGCTGGTCGAGGCGTCCGTACGCGACATGGCCGGCGCGGGCAGGATCGTCGGCAACCACATCGTGCTCGACCTCGGCGACGGTACGTACGCCGTGTACGCCCATCTCCGGCGCGGCTCGCTCCAGGTGAGGGCGGGGGACACCGTACGGGAGGGACAGCTGCTCGCCCGGTGCGGGAATTCGGGCAACTCCACCGAACCGCATGTGCACTTCCAGCTGATGGACCACCCGGACCTCGATGTGGGCCGCGGGGTTCCCTTCACCTGGCGGGGGCTTGGCATCCCGGCCAACGGCGAGGCGTTCGTCGCCGACGAGGCTGTCAGCAGCGGCTGATAGCTTGGCGACCGTTACACGTTGTGATGTTCGGGGGGACGACGGTGGACGAGCGAGGAACTGCGCAACAGGACGGCGCCGCAAGGGAATGGCCCGACCGCGGGCCCTGGGGGAACACCTTCAACAAACTGCTGTGCGTGCTCGCCGTCGCCGGCATCGGGCTCAGTGTCTGGGCCTTCGCCCTGGAGCTCATCGACCTGCGCGACCGGTCCGAGAGCCGTGAGCGCATCACAGCGGCGTGCGCCGGCCTCATCGACCCCGACCCCGTCCTCGGGCTCAACGGCGGCGGTGTCAACAAGGTCAAGCTCTCCGACGAACACGAGGCCGACACCGAAGAGCGGTCCAGCGGCTGTTTCGTCTACCGGGTCGGCGATCCGGGGACGACGTACGGGCACTTCTCGCTGGCCCTCGTCCGGCACGCGGTGGACCCGGACGCCGTGGAGACCGAAGAGGACGAGACCGAGATCGACGAGGAGTCCGACCGGCCCTTCCGCTCCCCGTACACGGACGACGAGCCGACCGTCGTGGTGCGCCACGCGCTCCCTCACCCGCTCGGAGACGGCCGGCTGGGCGACTACGACGAATACAAGGTGACGGCCCGGGCGTTGTGCGAGAAGGGGGGCGCGGTCTCCTCCATAGAGGCGACCGCCGTCGCCCAGTACGACGAGCCCGTCACGTCCGAGGACCGCCGCACGCTCGCCGGCCTGGCGCGTCAGGCGGCGGACCGGGCTGCCGGGCGGACGGGGTGCAAGGCGGAACTCCCGGAGCTTCCCGCCACGCTGGCCGAGCCGAAGCTGGAGCTCGGCGCCCCGGCGAGCACGGGCGGAACCTGCGCCTGGTACCGGCGCTTCCTGACCACGGAGGGCCGGGGACAGCTTCCCGACCGGGCGCTGGCCGCTCCTGCGGGCAGGGCCAGCGACCATGACGCCTGCGTGCTGGCGGTCGGGGAGAAGGAGACCCGAAGGATCTTCCCGGGTTACGCGAAGAGCGCGGACCACCCGCAGAACCTTCAGGACGTGCTGAAGTACTCCCCCTGGTGGGTGAAGACCGAGACGTACGTCGGCGACGGGACGCGAGGGCTCCTGAGCAACGAGACTCTCGGGCCGGCCGAGCTTGCCCCGGGCACCGCGGGCACGGACTCCAGCGGCATCTGGTGGGCGTCCTCCGTCTGCGGGGGCCGGCCCGCCGTGCACGTGATGTGGGTGGCCTACCCGTACGACCGAATAGTCGCCGACCGGCTGGAAGCACTGTTCCGGGCATACGTCGACGACGCGGCCGAACGCCGTGGCTGCACCGGCGTCACCTTCCCCGAGAAGGCGGACTTCGCCCGCAGTTGAGCGAAGGGCCTGATCCGAACGACAGGCCCAGGGGCGACCAGCCGGCGTTGTCGGAGGTGCCGGTTAGTCTCGCTCCATGCCACCGGCCAAGAAGCGCATGCGCGCGTACGACTACTCCAGGACCCTGACCGCGGTCCTGGGCCAGTTCGGCCACGTGCGGGAAGCCGTCCGCAGTCTCGCGCCCGAACAGCTGGCCCTGCCTGCCCGGTTGGGCGAGTGGACCGTACGGGACCTTGCCGCGCACATGACGATGGCCCTCGGGCGGGTCAGCGACAGCCTGGAGCTGCCCGAACCGGCCGGCGGACCGAAGCCCGAACTCACCCTGCTGGAGTGGCCGCTCTCCACGGCCGGGCGGGCCGGCGGGATCGCCGACGCCACCCGGGCCCTGGCCGAGGAATGGCCCGACCTCGACGCGCTGTACGAAGTGACCGCCACCAGGTTCGGGGAGCTCGTGCCCGCCGCGGCCGGCGACCGGCTGGTGACGACCCGGGCGGGCACCATGCGGCTGGGCGACTTCCTGGTCACCCGTACCGTCGAGCTCGTCGTGCACACGGACGACCTCCACCGGGCGACCGGCCTCGACATCCCGTACGACCGTCAGGCGCTCGCCGCGTGCACGCGGCTGCTCGCCGACGCACTCGCCGACAAGGCGCCCGGCGGGTCCGTCGAGGTGCGCGTCCCGCCCTTCGCGGTCGTCCAGTGCATCGGTGGCCCCAAGCACACCCGCGGTACCCCGCCCAATGTCGTGGAGACGGATCCGCTCACCTGGATCCGGCTCGCCACCGGCCGTACCCGGTGGGCGCGGGCGCTCGACGATGCGCAGGTCGGCGCCAGTGGTGAGCGGGCCGACCTGTCCCCTCTGCTCCCGCTGATGGGCTGAGGGGAACCGGATCGGCTACTCGATCCGTCCCATGGCCATGCACAAACAACGTATGGCTGTCAGCGTCCTGGCCCTCCTCACCCTTGCCGCCTGCGGTACGGAGTCGGGCTCCGGAGCAGGATCCGGCTCGGGGAACGGCGACGGCAGCGGCACTGTGCGGACCGACCTGCCCGTCACCGACGTCCGTTGGAGCGTCGAGTCCCTGACGGTCGGCGGGAAGAGGTCCACCGCACCGGCCGGTGCCCATGTCGAGATCGACCCCAAGGGCCGGGCGACCGGAAACCTCGGCTGCAACCACTACACCGCCGATGCCCGCATCGACGGCGACACCGTGACCCTCGGGCCCGGCACCACCACCGAGATGGCGTGCGAGAAGGACGTGCAGGACTTCGAGAACGCCCTGTCCCGCGCGCTCAGCGGCCCGCTCGACGCCGCCGTGGTCAACAAGACCCTCACCCTGACGACGGCCGACGGGGACACGATCACCCTCACGTCCCAGCCCCCGGCCCCGCTCACCGGCACCACCTGGACGGTCACCACCCTGACCGAGGGCGAGACCGCGACCTCCCTGTCCGCCGACACCCGGGACAAGGCGCCCCGCCTCACCTTCGGCAAGGACGGCACGGTGGAGGGCAACCTCGGCTGCAACAGCTTCCACGGCAAGGCGACGGTGGCCGGCTCGTCGATCAGCTTCGGACCGCTCGCCTCCACCCGGAAGATGTGCGCGCAGGCCGAGATGGACGTCGAGCGGTCGATGCTCGCCGTCCTCCGGGGGAAGACGGCGTACGCGATCGATCACCACGCCCTGTCCCTCACCGCGGAGAACGGCAAGGGACTCGGCGCCTCCGCTCCCGGGACGGAGAAGTAGGTCCTGTGGGCCCGGCGCTCACGCACCGCCCGTCGGATACGGCAGCAGTCCCGCGTTCGTCCGCTCCCAGGACGCCCGCAGCTCGGCCAGCAGCTCCGGCTCGGCCTTGGCCCGGTTCGCCTGTTCCCGCTGGTCGTCGACCAGCTTGAACAGCTGGTCGGTGCCTGCCTTCCCCCGGTAGTACTTCCAGTCACCGCGTCGCAGCGCCCGCTCCCCGCGCACCCGCCAGAACAGGTCCCGCTCCGCGGGCTCCTCGTCCCGCAGCAGGTATCCGGCGAGGCTGGTGCCGTCCAGGGGGTAGGCGGGGTCCGGCCTGGCCCCGCCGAGCTCCAGGAGCGTCGCGGTCCAGTCGGGCGAGAACACCGGCAGGTCGCTGACCTGGTGCGCGTCGATCCGGGCCGGCCAGCGCAGTACGGCCGGGACCCGGATGCCGCCCTCCTGGAGCGAGCCCTTGTTGCCGGAGAGGGGCCAGTTGTACGAGAACCGCTCACCCCCGTTGTCGCTGGCGAAGAAGACCAGGGTGTCCTCCGCCTGACCGGACCGGTCGAGGGCCTTCAGGACCTCGCCGACCGAGCGGTCCAGGTCCTCGACCATCTCCTTGTACTTCTGGAGCGAGCCGCCGTCGGCGTGCCACAGCGCGCTTCCGTCGCCCGCCTTGATGCGCCGCACGATCTCGGCGCTCTCCTCGGTGTCCCCGTCCGCGATCCACGGCCAGTGCGGGGTGGTGAAGTTCAGATTGAGCAGCCACGGCTTGTCGTGGTCGCGCTGGACGTACTCGCTCGCGCGCTCGGTCAGGATGCGGGTGTAGTAGCGCAGGTCCTTGTACTCGGCGTCGCCCTCGTACAGGTCGTACTCGCCGCCGAGCCCGAGCTTGGAGTAGTACTCCAGCGCCCCGCCGAAGTTCCCGAAGAACTCGTCCCAGCCGGACTTCGTGGGGCTGTAGTCAGGCAGATACCCGCAGTGCCACTTGCCGATCAGCGCGGTGGAGTAGCCCGCACCGCGCAGCAGTGAGGCGAGCGTCGGGTGCGTGGGCTCCAGCCCCACCGACCGGTCCGCGATGGGCTCGGCGAGCCCGCCCTTCGTCCGTCCCGGGTAGCGCCCGGTGTAGAGGCTGAACCGGGTGGGGGAGCAGGTCGCGGAACCGGAGTACGCGTCCGTGAACCGCACCCCCTGCCGACCGAGCCGGTCCAGGTTCGGCGTGCGGATGTCGGGGGAGCCGTACGAGGAGAGATCGGCCCAGCCCAGGTCGTCGCCGAGGATGAAGAGGATGTTCGGCCGCCGCGCGTGCCTGCCGCGAGCCGCCCGGAACGGCTGCTCCCGCGGTGTGGCCACCGGGGTGGCTGCGGCGGCCTCGGCGGCCGGGAGGCCGATGGCGGCGGTGGCGGCGGTGGCACCGACCGCCGTGCCGAAGGCGCGCCGGGTCAGGGAGGGGGACGAACCCTCGGGGGAACTGGTGTTCGACTGATCTGCAGGCATGAGGACTCCTGTCAGGGCCGCGCGGGCGGCGGATGACGGCAGGGCGGAGGGACCCGTCAGGTACCGGACGCGCACGACGGGGCGCACGGACCGGGGGCGGGTGGCATGGGAGAGAAATGCGGGAAGAGCGGAGAGCGCGGGACGAGAAAGGCGCGCGGTGCGGGAACGCGGCGCATACTCACGCGGCCTTGTGGCCGGGTGGCGCGCGGAAAGCTAGACGCAGCGACAGATGGCGCTCGCGACACGTCCCAGATCGACGTGGCGGCGCTCCACGAGCGTGACCGAGTGATCACCGAGGGGCTGCATGGCCCAGGAGCCTGCCAAGCGACCATGCGCCTGTCAATGCCGGTCTCGAACCCCGGACAGTGGACCCGTTCACGCCCCATGGATCCCCGGACCTCCGGATGCGCGGTCCGCCGGACTGCCGCCGACCGGAGCCGCCTTCAGGATCTCCGGAATCCGCCTCCGCCCGTCGCTCCCGAGCGCTTCCCGGCCGTCCCGCAGTGTGAGGCTCGCCACGAAACGAGCGTTCGGCCAGTGGCTCCTGTCGTCGGCCCCCGGATCACCGAGTGCCACGACAACGGCTCCCGAGCTCCGTACGGCCCATGGCTCGAACCGAGCGGTAACCCGCCGCCAATCCGGGCGCCTGCCGCCCAAAGCGCTCAGACGGCCCCACCGGTCGCTCGCCCGTGATCACTCGGAGTGATCGTCCGGGGGTACGCGGAGGGCTCACCCGGAACGGTGTTCGCGCACGCCCGCAGTGCCCCGACAACCCCTGCGCGGCAGGCACCGAATTCGGACCGGTGGTCGATCTCGCCTACACTCGGTGGTGTGCCTCGTGGTGATGGACGACTCAACCACGACCTGCTCCCCGGAGAGAAAGGCCCCCAGGACGCTTGCGGCGTCTTCGGTGTCTGGGCTCCGGGCGAAGAGGTCGCCAAGCTCACCTATTTCGGACTGTATGCCCTGCAGCACCGTGGACAGGAGTCCGCGGGCATCGCAGTGAGCAACGGGTCCCAGATCCTGGTCTTCAAGGACATGGGACTGGTCTCGCAGGTCTTCGACGAAACGTCTCTGGGATCGCTCCAGGGCCATATCGCGGTCGGTCATGCCCGCTACTCCACCACCGGTGCCTCGGTGTGGGAGAACGCGCAGCCGACGTTCCGTGCCACCGCGCACGGCTCGATCGCCCTGGGTCACAACGGCAACCTGGTCAATACGGCCCAGCTCGCCGAGATGGTCGCCGACCTCCCCCGCAGGGACGGTCGCGCCACCCAGGTCGCCGCGACCAACGACACCGATCTCGTGACCGCGCTGCTCGCCGGCCAGACCGATGACGACGACAAGCCGCTCACCATCGAGGAAGCCGCCACCAAGGTGCTTCCCGAGGTGAAGGGCGCCTTCTCGCTCGTCTTCATGGACGAGCACACGCTGTACGCCGCCCGCGACCCGCAGGGCATCCGCCCGCTGGTCCTCGGGCGTCTGGAGCGTGGCTGGGTGGTGGCCTCCGAGTCCGCCGCCCTGGACATCTGCGGCGCGAGCTACGTCCGTGAGGTCGAGCCGGGCGAGCTGATCGCCATCGACGAGAACGGCCTGCGCACCTCCCGCTTCGCGGAAGCGAAGCCCAAGGGCTGTGTCTTCGAGTACGTCTACCTGGCCCGCCCCGACACCGACATCGCCGGGCGGAACGTCTACCTCTCCCGTGTGGAGATGGGCCGGAAGCTGGCCGCCGAGGCTCCCGTCGAGGCGGATCTGGTCATAGCGACTCCGGAATCCGGCACTCCCGCCGCGATCGGATACGCCGAAGCCAGCGGAATCCCGTTCGGCGCCGGACTCGTCAAGAACGCGTACGTCGGCCGGACCTTCATCCAGCCGTCGCAGACCATCCGCCAGCTGGGCATCCGGCTGAAGCTGAACCCGCTCAAGGAAGTCATCAAGGGCAAGCGCCTGGTGGTCGTCGACGACTCGATCGTCCGCGGCAACACCCAGCGCGCACTGGTCCGGATGCTCCGCGAGGCCGGTGCGGCCGAGATCCACATCCGGATCTCCTCCCCGCCGGTCAAGTGGCCCTGCTTCTTCGGCATCGACTTCGCGACCCGCGCCGAGCTGATCGCCAACGGCATGACGGTCGACGAGATCGCCACCTCGATGGGTGCCGACTCGCTCTCGTACATCTCGCTCGACGCGATGGTCGAGGCGACGACGATCGCCAAGCCGAACCTCTGCCGCGCCTGCTTCGACGGTGAATACCCGATGGAGCTCCCGGACCCGGAGCTGCTCGGTAAGCAGCTGCTGGAGACCGAGCTGGCGGCCGGCCCTGCCGCGACCGCGGCGGCCGACGCGCTGCGTCGTCCGTGATCCGGAACGACCGGCGCTTTCCCCACCAGCCCCGTATTTCCACACGAAAGATCCCAGGCAATGTCTGAGACAACAGGTGCTTCCTACGCGGCAGCGGGCGTCGACATCGAAGCCGGTGACCGTGCCGTCGAGCTGATGAAGGAGTGGGTGAAGAAGACGAAGCGCCCCGAGGTCCTGGGTGGCATCGGCGGATTCGCCGGCCTCTTCGACGCCTCGGCGCTCAAGCGTTACGAGCGTCCGCTGCTCGCTTCCGCCACCGACGGCGTCGGCACGAAGGTCGACCTCGCCCGTCAGATGGGCGTGTACGACACCATCGGCCACGACCTCGTCGGCATGGTCGTCGACGACCTCGTCGTCTGTGGCGCCGAACCGCTCTTCATGACCGACTACATCTGCGTCGGCAAGGTGCATCCCGAGCGTGTCGCGGCCATCGTGAAGGGCATCGCCGAAGGCTGTGTCCTCGCGGGCTGCGCCCTGGTCGGCGGCGAGACCGCCGAGCACCCGGGCCTCCTGGGTCCCGACGACTTCGATGTGGCGGGCGCGGGCACGGGCGTGGTCGAGGCCGAGCACCTGCTCGGACCGGACCGTATCCGTAAGGGTGACGCGGTCATCGCGATGGCGTCCTCCGGTCTTCACTCCAACGGGTACTCGCTGGTCCGGCACGTGGTCTTCGACCGCGCAGGCTGGTCGCTGGACCGCCAGGTCGAGGAGTTCGGCCGGACGCTCGGCGAGGAGCTCCTGGAGCCCACCAAGATCTACTCGCTGGACTGCCTGGCGCTGACCCGCACGACCCAGGTGCACGCCTTCAGCCACGTCACCGGCGGCGGTCTGGCGAACAACCTGGCCCGGGTCGTCCCGGACGCGCTGCACGCCTCCGTGGACCGCTCCACGTGGACGCCCGGCGCGGTCTTCGACCTGGTCGGCAAGGCCGGACAGGTCGAGCGGCTGGAGCTCGAGAAGACGCTCAACATGGGTGTCGGCATGATCGCGATCGTCCCCGCGGACTCCGTGGACGCGGCGCTGACGACACTGGCCGACCGGGGCGTCGAGTCCTGGGTCGCCGGTGAGATCACCGACCGTGGCGCACACGCGACGGGCGCCGAGCTCGTGGGCGAGTACGCGAAGTAGACAGCAGTCGGGGCGGGTCACCGGGATCGTCCGGTGACCGCCTCGCCCCCGGCGCCGGACGGGCCGAAAGACGCCTACCGTCGCCGGGCAGGTTCGATCGCCCCGGTCCGGGGCAGCACAAAACCCGGTCCGGGCAGGCCCGGACCGGGTTTCTGTGTCAGCGCGAGGTCAAGCGCCGCGACGTTGCGACGAAGGGCCGGACTGATCGTCCTCGTCCTCGTCGTCGTCGTTGTAACGATCCGCGTACTGTGCGTACGGGTCATCTTCCTCGTCGTCGTCCTCGAACGGCTCAGCGTTCGGTGGTTGACTCGAAGGCGATGCGCCCAGCTCATTGGCCAGACGCGACAGGTCAGTCCCGCCGCTGCTGTACTTCAGCTGGCGGGCGACCTTGGTCTGCTTGGCCTTTGCCCGGCCGCGCCCCATGGCTCGACCCCCTCGGTGACGGGGCTCGACGGCCCCAGAGTCTTGACACGCGTTCATGTTTCAGGACGGACTCCCGGCTGAGAGACCGCGCCTGTAGGGCTTTAACGGTACCTGCTTCCGCGGCCATACGGTACGCCGCCCGCATGACGCGCGCCGGAAGAGGACCTGCGAGGAGCCCCGTCCCCGCTGGTCAACTGCGATTTTAACCTCTTCTTGGCGGCCGACCCGCCGACCGGCGTGAGTCTTGTCTCGCCGGTCGGCGGGCCGCGTCCGGTGACGGGACCCGAAGATCCCGTCACCGGTCAGTGACGACGCGCTTCGGCCATCCGCTGTTCGGCGATCCGGTCGGCCGCCGCAGCCGGCGGAATTCCGTCCGCCTTCGCACGTGCGAATATGGCCAGCGTGGTGTCGAAGATCTTCGTGGACTTCGCCTTGCACCGGTCGAAGTCGAACCCGTGGAGCTCGTCGGCGACCTGGATCACGCCACCGGCGTTCACCACGTAGTCGGGTGCGTACAGGATCGCGCGGTCGGCCAGGTCCTTCTCCACACCCGGGTGCGCGAGCTGGTTGTTGGCCGCGCCGCACACCACCTTCGCGGTGAGCACCGGCACGGTGTCGTCGTCGAGGGCTCCGCCGAGCGCGCACGGGGCGTAGATGTCCAGGCCCTCGGTACGGATCAGTGCGTCGGTGTCGGCGGCCACCGTGACCTCGGGGTGCAGGTCGGTGATCCGGCGTACCGACTCCTCCCGTACGTCCGTGATGACGACCACGGCGCCGTCCGCGAGCAGGTGCTCGACGAGGTGGTGGCCGACCTTGCCGACGCCGGCGACACCGACCTTCCGGCCGCGCAGGGTCGGGTCGCCCCACAGGTGCTGTGCGGAGGCCCGCATGCCCTGGAAGACGCCGAAGGCGGTGAGGACGGAGGAGTCGCCCGCGCCACCGTTCTCGGGGGAGCGTCCGGTGGTCCAGCGGCACTCGCGCGCCACCACGTCCATGTCGGCGACGTACGTGCCGACGTCGCAGGCGGTCACGTAGCGACCGCCGAGCGAGGCGACGAACCGGCCGTAGGCCAGCAGCAGTTCCTCGGTCTTGATCGTGTCCGGGTCGCCGATGATGACGGCCTTGCCGCCACCGTGGTCGAGGCCGGCCATGGCGTTCTTGTACGACATGCCGCGCGCCAGGTTCAGCGCGTCCGCGACGGCCTCCTCCTCGGAGGCGTACGGATAGAAGCGGGTGCCGCCGAGGGCCGGGCCCAGGGCGGTGGAGTGGATGGCGATGACGGCCTTGAGGCCGCTGGCACGGTCCTGGCAGAGCACGACTTGTTCGTGGCCCCCCTGATCCGAGTGGAACAGGGTGTGCAGGACGCCGTCGGTCACATCGGTCACTGTGGTGACTCCCAAGTACGAAGCGGCGGAAAGGCCCTCCTGAAGGTGGGGAGGGCCCCGGGCCGACCGGCACGGTCGGTCCGACTGGGCAAGAGCGTAAGTCCTCCGCGTACGCGGATCCGTGCCGGTGCCCCGGATCACCCCCTGGCGGAGTACGGGCGTGACACGATTCGGCGCATGTCGGTGGTGTCTTCAGTGCTCGTCCCTTACTCGTCCTACCTGCGGGTGTACGAGCCGCTCGCCGCCTTTCCCGGGCCCGAACGCGCCCACTGGGCCCGGTACGCGGAGCGCTCCGCCTTCCCCACCGCCCAGGACGAACTGCGTCGTTCACTGGCCGACCTGGCGGCCACCCCGCCGGTGGGGGTGCCCGCGCACGAGAGCGCGGACGCGTTCGTCGCGGAGGTGGACGGGGTGGTGTGTGTCTGCCCGTGGCGGACCCGGCTGCGCGGATGGCTCGCTCTGGAGGAACTGGAGGGGATGTTTCCGGCCACCGTCCTCGACGCGGTGCTGCCGCCGGTGGTTCGGGGGCAGGCGCTCACGGACCACGAGCGGTGGCGCGAGCGGAATCCGGATGCCCGGCCGTGGATCCGCACGGCGGTATGGCAGGTTCCGGTGCGCTGGTTCGTGCTCTTCGACGACGAGGAGCGGGAGTACGAGGAGGCGGACGGCGAGGGCCGGCCGCCGGTGCTGCGCTACCGGACCCCGATGGTGCAGGCGCGGCGCCGGCTGGCGCGGGCGCTCAGGACCCTGCGGGAGACGGTCGACGAAGGGCCGCTGACCGAGGGCCTGGTGGATGTGGGCCGCTGGCTGGAGGAGTTCCACCCGCGCGCGCTGGTCGAGCTCGACTACGGCGGGCTGGTCCACGCGCTGTCGGGGGAGCAGCTCGCCGGGGACCGCTCGGCCGCGGACGTGATCGAGGGCATCGCAGCGCTGCGGGCCGGGGACCGCGAGGGGGCGAGCGTGGCGTACGCGCGTCTCGCCGAGCGCTGGCGGGCGGTACGGGACCGTCAGTTCGCCAACTGACACCAAACCTGGCCAGGCCGGGCAATGGGTGCAGAGGCGCATCAACCGGCGCAGAGGTGTGCGAGCCGGAGTGTATCTACGCTTTTTGGAGCGACGCGCGGCGCGTTTCTGTGAGTTGACGAAGCGTGAAAATGCTTCCTGTGTGACCCGTGTGACGAGTGAGGCGGAAGAGTACGCCGTCGGACCCAGGACCTACGTCCCGAACCGGGCCTTTGCCTCAAGCGTGACGGATAGCACTAACGGCGCCCTTGCGCCCATCCCCACTCCTCGTGCCAAAATAGGACAAGGAGTCCGGGGAGGACTCCTTCCGTCTAACTATGGGCGGAAAGCTCGGTATTGCGCTCTATGGGGGGTCTGGTGACTCCTGATCGCTCTGTGACTGATCGTCACTGTGACGTGACTGTCCGCTATGGCATGGTCCATCGGCTTCCGTCGCTGATGAACACCTGGGAGGGCAATTCCATCGGTTTGGCCGACGCGGCTGGACGGATGGTGTAGTTGTAGTGCCGAGGACAAGCCGTTCGTCCTATAACCGACTCGGCCCGCGTCCGCCATTTCGGGCAACGCGGGTCAAGGTGCAGAATTTAGAGGAAAGAACCGAGAAGGTTCGGTTCTCCCGAGGAGGCCGCTCATGACCGCTCGCACCCCTGATGCCGAGCCGCTGCTGACCCCGGCTGAGGTTGCCACGATGTTCCGCGTGGACCCGAAGACGGTCACCCGTTGGGCCAAGGCAGGCAAGCTCACGTCCATCCGCACGCTCGGTGGACATCGCCGGTACCGCGAGGCAGAGGTCCGCGCACTGCTTGCGGGTATTCCGCAGCAGCGCAGCGAGGCCTGACACACCCCTGTCGCCGCGCCATAACTGGGCACTGTCGGGTCCCCCAACCCCCGTTGCCCACCCATAGCTCCACATGACGGACGCCTGCCCCAACGGGCGTCATACCTATGCAATACGGGTACGTCACCCGATCGCGCTGGACTCCGCCGGGTCCAGCGCGATTTTTTTGTGCCCGAACGGCCCGGGGGCGGGGCTGTGTGCGAGCCCCTGCGCGGGTCTGTTCGCCGACCGTGTGTGGTCCTGTCCGGGGCCGTGTGCGGGCCTCTCAGGGCTTCCTCGCCGGCCCCGGCGGAATGGCTGCGGGGCCTCCTGGGGAGGGGTGCAATTGCACATATTAAATTCGCCAGTTGTAAGAAGGGGGTAAAGCCACCCCTTCCAAAAACTCATTCGGTGACTCCCGTCACACTGGCTGAGGCTTGCCAACTCCCAGCCTGCCACTGCCGGGAAGCGGACGGCCCGGCCATTGGTCATGACGTGGCGGGACTTTCGTCCTCGCTCTCCTCCGCGGCCCTGTGCGGCTCCGACGGCTCGTCGGGTGCCGACATGCCGCCTTCGGGCGCTTCGGGGCCCTCAGAGGGGCGGGAAGGGCTCAGGAGGGTCTCGGGTGCCCAGGGTGCCGTCGTGGGCTCCAGGGCGAGGCGGAGGAGCCGGTGGCAGATCGGGCAGTGCCGGGTGAGGTGCCGGTAGCCGGACGCCGCCGCCAGGTGGGCGCGCAGCAGCGCGCGGGTTTCGTGCCGTGCCGCGGACGCAGACATACGTGCCACCTCCCGGTGGACCCGCGCGGCCCCTCGCCGAGGGAAACAGGGGCAGCCTCTGCTTACGGGGTACCCGTGGCAGATGCCGCAGTCAAGACGCACGAAAGCCCGGATCAGGAGATCCGGGCTTTCGTTTCTTGCGGTCCTGACGGGATTTGAACCCGCGGCCTCCACCTTGACAGGGTGGCGAGCACTCCAAACTGCTCCACAGGACCAGGTTTTCGCTGCCTGCCTTGCGGCCTGCTGCGAAACGAGACTGTACAGGAGGTCGGAGGGTGCGGTCGAACTCACCCAGGGTGGCGGCCCCGTTACGGGTCCACCGCGCCTCCGGCGGGCCCGCACGGCCCGCCGGATCAGGGGGCCGCCGCGTCGATCGCCTTGACGATCCGCTTGTCCGAGACGGGCTGCGCCGTGCCCAGGGCGTGGGCGAAGTAGCTCACCCGCAGCTCCTCGATCATCCAGCGGATGTCCAGCACCTCCTGGGGCACCGGCCGTCCCTGCGGCAGCTGCTCCAGCAGCCAGGCGTACTCGTCCTGCATCTCGTGGACCTTCGCCATGCGTGTGGTGTCGCGCTGGACCGCCGTCGGCATCTGCTGGAGCCTGCGGTCCGCCGCCACGAGGTAGCGCATCAGGTCGGGCAGCCGGCGCAGACCGGTCGCCGTGACGAAGCCCGGCGGCATGAGCACGGCGAGCTGGTCCCGTACGTCCGTGACGTTGTTGACCAGCGTCAGGCTGTTGGTGGACTTCAGGCGCCGCTCGCACGCCTGCCAGGCCGCCAGGATCTGCTGCACCTGCCCGATGGTGCGGACGGTCAGGTCCACGAGATCGGCGCGCACCTTGTCGTACAGCTTCCGGAACGACTCCTCGTCCCAGGCCGGGCCGCCGTGCGCGGCGATCAGCCGGTCGGCCGCGGCCGTGGCGCAGTCCTCGAACAGCGCCTGGACGGAGCCGTGCGGGTTCCGTGACAGGGCCAGCTTCTGCTGGTTGGTGAGCTTGTCCGAGGCGAACTTGGCGGGGTTCACCGGGATGTTGAGCAGGATCAGCCTGCGGGTGCCGCGCCACATCGCCTGCTGCTGCTCGGCCTCGGTGTCGAAGAGCCGTACGGCGACGGTTTCGCCCTGGTCGACGAGGGCCGGGAACGCCTTGACCGGCTGGCCGGCCCGGCGCGTCTCGAAGACGCGGTTCAGCGAGCCGATCGTCCAGCCGGTGAGGCCCGAACGCTCGATGGACTCCCCCGAGGGCCCCGCGGTGGCCGCGGCGGCCTTGGAGAGGGCCTGGCGGGCCTTGGGGCGCAGCTGGAGCTTCAGGGCCTCCAGATCCTTGTCCTCGGCCACCGTGCGGCGCCGCTCGTCGACGATCCGGAAGGTGATCTTCAGATGGTCCGGGATCCGGGTCAGGTCGAAGTCGTCGGCCTTCACCGGGACGCCGACCATCCGCTGGAGCTCACGGGCCAGGGTGAACGGCAGCGGCTCCTGCAGCGGGACGGCCCGGTCCAGGAACTTGCCCGCGTAGTCCGGAGCGGGGACGTAGTGCCGGCGGATCGGCTTGGGCAGCGAGCGGATCAGTTCCGTGACCACGTCCTGGCGCAGGCCCGGGATCTGCCAGTCGAAGCCCTCCGAGGTGACCTGGTTGAGCACCTGGAGCGGGACGTGGACGGTCACGCCGTCGGCGTCCGCACCGGGCTCGAACTGGTACGTCACACGGAACTTCAGCTTCCCCTGCCGCCAGGAGTCCGGGTAGTCGTCCTTGGTGACGGCCCCGGCCTTCTCGTTGATGAGCATCGAGCGCTCGAAGTCGAGCGCGTCCGGCTCGTCGCGGCGCTTGTGCTTCCACCAGGAGTCGAAGTGCGCCCCGGAGACCACGTGCTCGGGAATCCGCTGGTCGTAGAAGTCGAAGAGCGTCTCGTCGTCCACGAGGATGTCGCGGCGCCGGGCGCGGTGCTCCAACTCCTCGACCTCGCCGAGGAGTTTGCGGTTGTCGTGGAAGAACTGGTGGTGCGTACGCCAGTCCCCCTCGACCAGTGCGCTCCGGATGAACAGATCGCGTGAGGCTTCTTGGTCGATACGGCCGAAATTGATCTTGCGCTGGGCGACGATGGGCACCCCGTACAGCGTGACCCGCTCGTACGCCATGACCGCGGCCTGGTCCTTCTCCCAGTGCGGTTCGCTGTAGGTGCGCTTCAGCAGATGCTCCGCGAGCGGTTCGATCCACTCCGGCTCGACCTTGGCGTTGACCCGCGCCCACAGCCGGGACGTCTCGACCAGCTCGGCCGACATCACGAAGCGGGGCTGCTTCTTGAACAGCGCCGAACCCGGGAAGATCGCGAACTTGGCGTTGCGCGCGCCGACGTACTCGTTCTTCTCGGTGTCCTTCAGCCCGATGTGCGACAGCAGGCCCGCCAGCAGCGAGGTGTGCACCGACTGCTCCGGCGCGTCCTCCTCGTTCAGCTGGATGCCCATCTGCTTGGCCACCGTGCGGAGCTGGGCGTAGATGTCCTGCCACTCGCGGATGCGCAGGAAGTTCAGATACTCCTGCTTGCACATCCTGCGGAAGCTGGAGGAGCCGCGCTCCTTCTGCTGTTCGCGGACGTAGCGCCACAGATTCAGGAACGCCAGGAAGTCCGAGGTCTCGTCCTTGAACCGGGCGTGCTGCTGGTCGGCCTGCGTCTGCTTCTCCGAGGGCCGCTCGCGCGGGTCCTGGATGGAGAGCGCGGCGGCGATCACCATGACCTCGCGCGCGCAGCCGTTGCGCTCGGCCTCGATGACCATGCGGGCCAGGCGGGGGTCGACGGGCAGCTGCGAGAGCTTCCGGCCCAACGGGGTCAGCCGCTGCCCCCTCTTCCCCTCCTGGGGAGCCTTCTCGCCCAGATCCAGGGCGCCGAGCTCCTGCAGCAGCTGCACACCGTCACGGATGTTGCGGTGGTCCGGCGGGTCGATGAACGGGAACTTCTCGATGTCGCCGAGGCCGGCCGCGGTCATCTGGAGGATGACGGAGGCCAGGTTCGTCCGGAGGATCTCCGGATCGGTGAACTCCGGACGGGTCAGGAAGTCGTCCTCGGAGTACAGCCGGATGCAGATGCCGTCCGACGTACGGCCGCAGCGGCCCTTGCGCTGGTTGGCGCTGGCCTGCGAGATCCGCTCGATCGGCAGCCGCTGGACCTTGGTGCGGTGGCTGTAGCGGGAGATACGGGCGTTGCCCGGGTCGATCACGTACTTGATGCCCGGGACCGTCAGCGAGGTCTCGGCGACGTTCGTCGCGAGAACGATCCTGCGGCCCGTATGGCGCTGGAACACGCGGTGCTGCTCGGCGTGCGAGAGACGGGCGTAGAGGGGGAGCACCTCGGTGTGTCTGAGATTGCGCTTGTTCAGCGCGTCCGCGGTGTCGCGGATCTCCCGCTCGCCGGAGAGGAAGACGAGGACGTCCCCGGGTGCTTCCGAGCCGAGCTCGTCGACGGCGTCGCAGATCGCGGTGATCTGGTCGCGGTCGGAGTCCTCGCCCTCTTCTTCGAGGAGCGGCCGGTAGCGGACCTCGACGGGATACGTACGTCCCGAGACCTCGACGATCGGCGCCTCGCCGAAGTGCCGGGCGAAGCGTTCCGGGTCGATGGTCGCCGAGGTGATGACGACCTTCAGGTCCGGGCGCTTGGGCAGCAGCCTGGCCAGATAGCCGAGCAGGAAGTCGATGTTCAGCGACCGCTCGTGCGCCTCGTCGATGATGATCGTGTCGTACGCCAGCAGCTCGCGGTCCGTCTGGATCTCGGCGAGCAGGATGCCGTCCGTCATCAGCTTCACGAAGGTCGCGTCGGGGTTCACCTGATCGGTGAATCGGACCTTCCAGCCGACGGCCTCGCCGAGCGGCGTGTCCAGCTCCTCGGCGACGCGCTCCGCGACCGTGCGGGCCGCGATCCGGCGGGGCTGGGTGTGCCCGATCATGCCCCGGACGCCGCGTCCCAGCTCCATACAGATCTTGGGGATCTGCGTGGTCTTCCCGGAACCGGTCTCACCGGCGACGATCACGACCTGGTGGTCGCGTATCGCCTCCAGGATCTCGTCCTTCTTCTGGCTGACGGGCAGCTGCTCCGGGTACGACAGAGCAGGCATCCGGGCGGCACGCCCCGCGAGCCGCCCGGCCGCCTTTCCGGCCTCGGCCGCGATCTCGTCCAGCACGGACTGTCGGGCCTCGGGCTTACGGATGCGGCGCGCACCCTCGAGGCGCCGGCCGAGCCGGTTCGCGTCGCGGAGTGAGAGCTGTCCGAGCTGTGACTGGAGATCGGCAAAGGAAGTAGACATACGGGTCCCAGGATCGCACCCGGGGTCGAGGAGTGGCGAACGCATTTCGCGCGGTCTCCGTCACTCCCTCGGTGACTGCGGGGTGGGGCGGCATCACACCACGTACCATTTCGGGCAACTGATCACCCGTACCCCTTTCCGAGAGGCCGGTCCCGTGTCCCGTACGCAGTGGTGCTGCCTGATGGCGGTGCTCACGGTCGTACTGGGCCTCTTCTGTGGACCGGCCACCGCGTCCGTCACCCCGGAGAGCGCCGGTCACCCGGTCGTGGCCGCCGACAGCGGTCGGGGCGTGCCGGGCTGCGGCAGGGACGGCGGCCACGACGGCACCGAGCCCGGTGCGCCCGTCAGGGGCCGCGCCGCGCACGACCAGGCGCCCGGCCTCGCCGAGTGGGGCCTCCCCGCGGCCACCGGCGCGGGACCCGCGGAACCCCTCGTACGGGTCGCGGTGACCGGCCCGGAACCCGCCACGCCCACCCCCATAGAACTCTCCGTGCTGAGGGTGTAGCCGGAGCCGGTCCGCCGGCAGCCGTTCCCCTTCACCCTCATCTCTTCTCGCACCCACCGCACGGAGTGACGCATGCCCACGCCCTCGTCCACCCGACCGTCGTCCTCGTCGAAGAAGCCGCTGATGTACGGCGCGGTCGTCGTCCTCGCCGCCGGGCTCCTCGGCTACGCCTCCTACCGCGCCACCGGACCGGACGGCTCCGGCTCCGCCCCCTCCTCGTCGGTCGCCGAGGTGAGCGCCGACCCGTCGGCCGGCGTCTACGAGGAACTGGCCGGGCTCGCCCGCCGCGACGCGGGCGACAAGCTGGCGACGGGCCGGACCGACGCACCCGTCGTCCTCATCGAGTACGCCGACTTCAAGTGCGGCTACTGCGGCAAGTTCGCCCGGGACACCGAGCCCGTCCTGATCGAGAAGTACGTGCGGGACGGCACCCTGCGCATCGAGTGGCGCAACTTCCCGATCTTCGGCGAGGAGTCCGAGGCCGCCGCCCGCGCCGCCTGGGCCGCGGGGCAGCAGGACCGTTTCTGGGAGTTCCACCGCGCCGCGTACGCCGAGGACGCCAAGGAGAAGGGCTTCGGCAAGGACCGCCTGAAGGAGCTCGCCCGGCAGGCCGGGGTGAAGGACCTCGACCGGTTCGTCCGCGACGCGAACGGCACCGCCGCGGCGTCCGCGGTCCGCGCCGACCAGGAGCAGGGATACGGGATCGGCGCCACGTCCACCCCGTCGTTCCTCGTCAACGGCCGTCCCATCGCGGGAGCCCAGCCGATGGAGACCTTCACGCAGGCCATCGAGGCGGCGGCGGAGGCGGCGACGGCCAAGGACACCAAGGACGCCAAGGACCCCGTGAAGTGACGGCCGACATCGGTTACTTCGCGGCGTTCCTGGGCGGGCTGCTGGCGCTGGTCAGCCCGTGCAGCGCCCTGCTCCTCCCGGCCTTCTTCGCGTACTCCATCGACTCCGCCTCACGGCTGCTGGCCCGCACCGGCATCTTCTACGCCGGGCTGGCCACCACCCTCGTCCCCCTCGGCGCCGCGGGCTCGTACGCCGGACGGCTCTTCTACGGCCACCGGGACGCACTGGTCCTCGGGGCGGGCTGGCTGATCATCGGGCTCGGCGTCGCGCAGATCGTGGGCCTGGGCTTCGCCTCGCGACGGATCGCCGCCCTCGGCGGACGCATCCGTCCGACGACCGCGTTCTCGGTCTACGCCCTGGGGGCGGTCTACGGGCTGGCCGGCTTCTGTGCCGGTCCGATCCTCGGCAGTGTCCTGACCGTGGCGGCGGTCAGCGGCAGCCCGGTCTACGGCGGGCTGCTGCTCGCCGTGTACGCGCTGGGCATGGCTGTTCCGCTGTTCCTGCTCGCCCTGCTCTGGGAACGCTACGAGCTCGGCCGCCGGGCGTGGCTCAGGGGCCGCGCGATCCGCGTCGGCCGCTTCGAACTGCACAGCACCACCCTGCTGTCGGGGCTGTTCTTCATCGGCCTCGGCGCGCTCTTCCTCGCGTACGACGGGACGACCGCGCTGCCCGGACTGCTGAACGTGGACGACTCGTTCGCCGTGGAGCAGTGGGCCCAGCGCTTCGGCGAGCACGTGCCGGACGCGGTGCTGCTGGGGGCCGTGGTGGCGACGGTGGCGCTGGTGCTCGCGGTACGGGCGTGGCGCCGTGCGGTCCAGCAGAAGCAGGAGTCCCAGGAGGGAGCCTGACACGACGAAGGCCCCGTCCATCGGACGGGGCCTTCGGGTGGTGGCTGGGGCCGGGATCGAACCGGCGACCTATCGCTTTTCAGGCGATCGCTCGTACCAACTGAGCTACCCAGCCACGCAGCTCTTACGGGCTGCAGCGGTCCTGACGGGATTTGAACCCGCGGCCTCCACCTTGACAGGGTGGCGAGCACTCCAAACTGCTCCACAGGACCAAGCAATGTGCGAGACAAGTCTCGCACACGGTAAAGCGTGCCCCCAACGGGATTCGAACCCGTGCTACCGCCTTGAAAGGGCGGCGTCCTGGGCCACTAGACGATGAGGGCTAAGGGCCCGCCGGTTTGCTTTCCAGCGCGTCGGGGACGTGAGAAGCATATGGGATCCGCGGGCGAACGCCAAAACGGTTTAGCCGGAGGGTGTGGGAGCCGTCGGGGAGGGGGAGCGGCCGGCCTGGTTCTCCTCCGGAAGACGGCGGCTGACCTCGGCCGTCGTGAGGCCGAGACCGCCCAGCGTGATCTCGTCCCACGCCTGGAGGCGGCGGGTCGAACGGTCCAGGTAGAGCACCGAGGCACGCACCTTCTCGGGCTTCTCGTTCTGCACGGCGCGCAGGCCCCCGCCGCCCGTGGAGCCCTCGATCTTGAGCCGCGTTCCGAACTTCAGCACCTGGTTCTCCCGGTGGTGCACATGACCGGCCAGGACGAGGGGAACGGTGCCGTCCGCCTCCCTTGCGGCATTCGGGTCATGGGCCACCGCGATGTCGACCGGAGTGCCGGCCCGCTTCTGGTCGCGCAGTGCGGAGGCCAGCCGGAGCCCCGCCATCCGTTCGGCCGCCTTCCCCTGGGCGGGGATCGAGCGGTCCGGGGTGAACTGCGGGTCCCCGGTGCCCGCCACCCGCAGTCCCCCGATGTCCAGGGCGCTGCCCTCGTCCAGGACGTGCGCGTTGCGCAGGCCCTTCAGATACGTCTGGGTGACCTTCGAGTCGTGGTTGCCGCGGACCCAGACGTAGGGCGCGCCGAGGTCGCTGATCGGGTCCAGGAAGCCGTTCTCGGCGGCGGTGCCGTGGTCCATGGTGTCGCCGGAGTCGATGATCACGTCGATCTCGTACTGCTCGACGAGTGAGCCGATGATGTGCCAGGCCGCCGGGTTGAGATGGATGTCGGAGACGTGCAGGACGCGGATCGTGGCCGGGTCGGGGCGGTAGACGGGCAGCGTGGAGGTGGCGTCGTACAGCTTGGTGACGTTGGTGACCAGGCGGGCCAGTTCCTGCTGGTAGACGTCGAACTCGGTGACGATCGAGCGCGCGTCGCCGACGAGCGAGGGGGCGCTGGAGAGCAGCCCGGAGAACTTCGGCTCCAGTACCGACTTGGGATTCCAGGTGGCGTACGCGGTGACGCCGGACGCGGCCAGGAGCGCCAGCGCCAGACCGCCCGCCGCGAGGGCTCGGCGCGGGCGGCGGTAGACGGCGAGGCCGAGCGCGGTGGCGCCGGAGACCACCGCCACGCAGGACCTGACGGCCAGATCGCGGGTGCCGGAGACGACGTCGTCCGTGACCTCGTCCTGGAGACCGGAGAGCCGTTCGGGGTGTTTGACCAGGGCCTGGGAGCGCACGGGGTCGAGCCGGTCGACGTCCACGTCGAGCCGGATCGGGGCGATGTGGGAGTCCAGCTCCAGGGCACCGAGCGGCGACACGTTGATCTTCGTGCCGCCGCTGAGGGACGGGCGCAGGGTCATGTCGGTGTCCATGGGCCCCACCGGCGTACGGACGCTTCCGACGATCAGCAGCCCCAGCCAGGCCCCCAGCACGACCACGGCGACGAGGCCGAGCGCGCGCGTGACGGGGTGCGGGGTGGCATCGAGTGTGCGGACGGGGGCTGCGGGGCGGAGGCGGTGCCGGAGACGGTCGACTGCGGCGCGGAACGGGTCGCGGGCCATTGAGCCCGTATGCCCTGGTTCAGGTCAGGACATGCGGGCGGGGGGAACAGTTGGTGCGGGCGGGGCACGCGGTGCGGGCCGGTCATACGTGACAATGGCGGGGTGCTGGAGATGACGCGCGAGGAGTTCGAAGAGCTGGTGAGCCAGGCTCTTGACCGGATCCCGCCGGAGCTGACGCGGCTGATGGACAACGTCGCGGTGTTCGTCGAGGACGAACCGGACCCCGGTGACCCCGAGCTGCTGGGGCTCTACGAGGGCACGCCGCTCACCGATCGCGGTGAGTGGTACGCCGGGGTGCTGCCGGACCGGATCACCATCTACCGCGGGCCGACGCTGCGGATGTGCGAGTCGCGCGAGGACGTCGTCGCGGAGACCGAGATCACCGTGGTCCACGAGATCGCCCATCACTTCGGCATCGACGACGAGCGGCTGCACGCCCTGGGCTACGGGTGAGCGCAGCCCGTCCCGAGCGGGAACCCGACCGCCGTGAAGCCGGGCTGCCGGCCGTCGACCCGGACGTCGATCTGGCCGACCCCGCGCAGCGGGCGGAGACGGCCGGGCGCGCGAAGTGGAAGGTGCTCGGCGTCATCGCGGCGGGCGGGGCGCTGGGCGCCGTCGCGCGCTACGCGGCCCTGCTGCACTGGCCGGCCACCGAGCACTCCTTCCCGTGGGCGGTCTTCGTCGTCAACGTGTCGGGCTGCGCCCTGATCGGCGTCCTGATGGTGCTGGTGGCCGAGCGGGGTGCGGTGACCCGTCCGCTGGTGCGGCCGTTCCTCGGGGTCGGGGTGCTCGGCGGGTTCACGACGTTCTCGACCTACGCGGCCGACGTGTCGAAGCTGCTGGTGCGCCAGGAGGTGCTGACCGCCATGGCCTACGCGGCGGGCACCGTCGTGGCGGCGCTCGGAGCGGTCGGGGGCGCGAGCGTCCTCACGCGGAGGCTGCTCGACGGGCGCGGGCGGCACGCATGACCTGGCTGCTGGTGGTGATCGGTGGCGCTGTCGGTGCGCCGCTGCGCTATCTGACGGACCGCGCGGTGCAGGCGCGTCACGGTGCCGGGCTTCCGTACGTCTTCCCGTGGGGGACCTTCACCGCCAACGCGGCGGGCAGCCTGCTGCTCGGCGTACTGACCGGCGCGGCGGTGTCCGAACCCGTGTACGCCCTGGTGGGCACCGGGCTGTGCGGGGCGCTGACGACGTATTCGACGTTCTCGTACGAGACCCTGCGGCTCGCCGAATGCGGCCGGGGGTTCCTCGCGGCGGCCAACGTGGTGGCGTCCCTGCTGGTGGGCCTCGGCGCGGTCTTCCTGGGCGCGGAACTCGCGGGCGGGTTCGCGGGGTAGCTCCCCTCGCGGGCGTGTCCCCGGTGGGGGTGTGGGAGTTGGGCACGTCGCCCCCTCCTTCCCCGCACCGCTTTCACGCCCCGGAGGTGCCACCCGTGCGCCAGTTGTCCGCCCCTGTCCGATGGGCAGCCGTCACCGCGCTGACGATCGTCGCGTCCACCGGCTGCATGAGCGTCGGCGACGACGGCGAGAAACCGGCGCCCTCCCGGTCGGCCGACCCGAAGGGGGCGTCGGCCGAACCGAACGGCGTCACGGTGCCGGGTTCCGGCCGGGCCGGTTACGGCGGCAGCCGCGCCGAGGCGCAGTCCGACCGCGAGACCGGCGCGAAGCCCGACCCGAGCGCGTCGGGCGCCACGCCGTCGACCGCCCCCGGCGGGGCGCAGCCGACGTCCGGGCCGGGTGCGCCGTTGCCGAGCGCGGGCGGCGGGCCACCGGCCCCGCAGCCCTCGGCTCCGGGGCCGGGCGAACCGCCGGCTCCGCCCGTCACTCCCGGGCCGCCGGAACCGACCCCGCCGGCGCCCGATCCCGAGCCGGAACCGACCCCGCCGGCCGAGCCCTCCCAGCCGCCCTCCGCCTCGCCCGCCGCGCAGCTCCGGAACCAGGCGATGGGCGCCCCGGAACGCCCTGAGACGCAGCGCACACCGGAGGCATCGCCGCAGGTGGGACCGGCGTGAGAGCGGGTGAGGGGGCGCGGATGAGGGGTGTTGTGGGCAGACGGTTTGCGCTAAGTGGGTAAGGGTGCGTATGGTTATAGATCGTTTGATCCCATTGCCCGGCGCCGACACAGAAGAGCGCCGTGTGGCGCGTACTCTCCCTTGCCGTGGCTGGACCGCATTGAGGCGGTCGAAATTGCGAATCACGGAGTTACGGGCGCGTGCCGAGACTCCGGAAGGTTTCGCATTTCGCATGTCAATTTCCAGTTCTGACCACACCGTCATGCCCGAGAACGTCGACAACGACGAGCTCATCACCCTCGACTCCATCGAGAGCGTCGAGGACAACGAGCTCGCGGAGCTCGCCGAGGCCGTCGTGGCCGAGGCCGACACCACCGCAGTCGTCGCCGCCGACCCCGAGGTCGTGAAGGTCGTCGAGACCCCCGCAGCCGAGGTCGTCGAGACCGCCGTCGTCGAGACCCCCGCCGTCGAGGTGGCCGAGGCCGCCGCCGACGAGAGCGTCGAGGCCGATGACGCCGAGCCGACCCTCACCTTCGGTTCCCTCGGTCTGCCCGAGGGCATCGTCCGCAAGCTCGCCCAGAACGGTGTCACCGCGCCCTTCCCGATCCAGGCCGCGACCATCCCGGACGCCCTGGCCGGCAAGGACATCCTCGGCCGCGGCCGTACCGGCTCCGGCAAGACCCTCTCCTTCGGTCTCCCGACCCTGGCCACGCTGGCCGGCGGTACCACCGAGAAGAAGAAGCCCCGCGCGATCATCCTGACGCCGACGCGTGAGCTCGCGATGCAGGTCGCGGACGCGCTTCAGCCGTACGGCGACGTACTCGGCCTGAAGATGAAGGTCGTCTGCGGCGGTACGTCGATGAGCAACCAGATCTACGCGCTGGAGCGCGGTGTCGACGTCCTCGTCGCCACCCCGGGCCGACTGCGCGACATCATCAACCGCGGTGCCTGCTCCCTGGCGAACGTCCAGGTGGCCGTTCTCGACGAGGCCGACCAGATGTCGGACCTGGGCTTCCTGCCCGAGGTCACCGAGCTGCTCGACCAGATCCCCGGTGGCGGCCAGCGCATGCTCTTCTCCGCCACCATGGAGAACGAGATCGGCACGCTGGTCAAGCGCTACCTGAGCAACCCGGTCACCCACGAGGTGGACAGCGCCCAGGGCAACGTCTCGACCATGTCGCACCACGTCCTCGTCGTGAAGCCGAAGGACAAGGCGCCGGTCACGGCCGCGATCGCCGCCCGCAAGGGCCGCACGATCATCTTCGTCCGCACCCAGCTGGGCGCCGACCGTATCGCCGAGCAGCTCATCGAGTCCGGCGTGAAGGCGGACGCGCTGCACGGCGGCATGACGCAGGGTGCCCGTACCCGCGTGCTCGAGGACTTCAAGAAGGGTTACGTCAACGCGCTCGTCGCGACCGACGTCGCCGCTCGCGGTATCCACGTCGACGGCATCGACCTGGTCCTGAACGTGGACCCGGCCGGCGACCACAAGGACTACCTGCACCGTTCGGGCCGTACCGCGCGTGCCGGCAAGTCCGGTGTCGTCGTCTCGCTGGCGCTTCCGCACCAGCGCCGCCAGATCTTCCGCCTCATGGAGGACGCGGGCGTCGACGCCTCGCGTCACATCGTGCAGGGCGCGGGCGTCTTCGAGCCCGAGGTCGCCGAGATCACCGGTGCCCGTTCGCTGACCGAGGTCCAGGCCGACTCCGCGAACAACGCCGCCAAGCAGGCCGAGCGCGAGGTCGCCGACCTGACGAAGCAGCTGGAGCGCATCCAGCGCCGCGCCGGCGAGCTGCGCGAGGAGGCCGACCGCCTCGTCGCCCGCGCCGCACGCGAGCGTGGAGACGACCCCGAGGAGGCAGTGGCCGCGGCCGCCGCCGAGGCGGAGGCCGCGATCGAGGCCGCCGCGGCAGCCGTTCCGGAGCCGCAGCCGGCCGTGCGCGAGGAGCGTCGCGACGACCGCGGCAACTTCGAGCGTCGTGACAACCGCGGCGGCGACCGTGGTGGGTACCGCGGTGGCAACGACCGCAACGACCGCGGCGGCGACCGTGGTGGCCGTTCCTTCGAGCGTCGTGACGACCGTGGTGGCCGTCCGTCCTTCAACCGGGACAACGACCGTCCGTCGTTCAACCGTGACCGTCGTGACGAGCGCCCCTCGGGCGGCTTCCGCTCCGGCGGTGCCGGTGGCGGCGACCGTGGTGGCCGTCCGTCCTTCAACCGGGACAACGACCGTCCGTCGTTCAACCGCGACCGTCGTGACGAGCGTCCGTCGGGCGGCTTCCGCTCCGGCGGCGGCGACCGTCGTGACGACCGTGGTGGCCGTCCGTCCTTCAACCGGGACAACGACCGCCCGTCCTTCAACCGCGACAACGACCGCCCGTCGTTCAACCGCGACCGTCGTGACGAGCGTCCGTCCGGTGGCTTCCGCTCCGGTGGCAGCGACCGCCCGTTCAACCGCGACCGTCGTGACGACCGTCCCTCGGGCGGCTTCCGCTCCGGTGGCGCCAGCGAGCGTCCGACCGGTCGCCGCGACGACCACCGCGGTGGCACCGGCACCGGTACGAGCACCGGCTCGTTCGGCCGCCGCGACGACAAGCCGCGCTGGAAGCGCAACGGCTGATCGCCTTCCCGGCGTAAGCCTGTGACCTGCTGAAGCGGGCCCGTTCTTCACGAACGGGCCCGCTTTCGTATGCCCCGGCGTCAGGTCCGGAGAGCGACCGGGGCCGGCCGGTGGCCCCTTTCCCCGCCCCCGGATTGAACGGGTTCGAAAATGCCTTCCGGGGAGGGTGGGGCCAGCGGTACTATCCGGCGTACGCGCAGGGGGTGCGGCCCGGGGGGGTCGGTTCACTCGGTTCTCGAGTCCGCGGCGCTCAGCGCCGCTCTCTTCCTGTGACGTCCTACTCCCGGGGAGGGACTCACGTGGCTCGCTCTGTGCGCGGCCGTACCGCTCTGACGTCTTTGGCCGTTCTCGCCGCCACCGTGGGTGTGTTGCCCGGTGCGCAGGCGGCTCCTGTGGCCGCCGGAGCCGCCGTCGCCGATCCCGTACCGACGACCGGTCGGGGTATCGAGCTCTCCGGCGGGCTGCTCCACACGGTGGAGCAGTCGCCGAGCGACAGGCCGTACATCACTCAACGGCGGGTCGCGGCCGACGCGTCGGCGGTCGGCGGACCGGAGTACATGAACTACGTCGGTGAGTACGCCGACGGGGCCCACCTCAAGGCGGTGCCGTGCGACGCGGGTTCCTGCGTCCGCATCACGGGCGCGGGCAACGGCCGCTACGGCGTCGTGTTCGTCGACGGATCCGGCACCGAGAGCCTCCAGGTCTGGTTCACCAAGAACTCGCTCCACTCCGACGACGTCAGCGCGAGCTCCGTGGTGCCGGTGGACCTGACCGGTTCGTACTACGTCATGAACGCCGGTTCGCCCGGCACCCAGTACGTCGACGGCCGGCTCAACTACCGCAGCAACGACGTCCGGATGACCCGGGCGGTCGCCGCTGCGAGCATCTGGGGCACCCGGCTGTGGACCGCGAGTTCGACGGCCGGTGCGCTGACCGTGCTCGACATCGAGCAGAAGAAGGTCGTCGAGACGGTCGCCACGGGCGCGCCCTGCGTGATCAAGGAAGTGCGGGCGGTCGGCCGCTGGGTCTACTGGAACTGCGGCCCGGCCGGTGCGGCCGGGGTCTGGGACCGTACGGCGAAGAAGTCGCTCGCGGTTCCGTCCGGACCGGCACTGGTCGGTGACGGCTATCTCGTCCGGCACGACCGGACCGCCGGGAAGCTGATGCTCACCGACTTCCACACGGGCGCGGTCGCGGCCCCCCGCGCGGTCGCCGACCTGCCCGCGGGGAACACCGCCGACCAGCGCGGACTCACCTGGGCGGTCGACAAGTTCGGCGGGGACATCGCGTACCTCGACGCCGCCCACGCGGCCCACGTCGTGCCG
Organism: Streptomyces sp. NBC_00234; assembly: GCF_036195325.1. Classification (NCBI taxonomy): domain Bacteria; kingdom Bacillati; phylum Actinomycetota; class Actinomycetes; order Kitasatosporales; family Streptomycetaceae; genus Streptomyces; species Streptomyces sp. NBC_00234. The sequence goes on from NZ_CP108101.1 coordinate 4,339,969, forward strand.
AGCGGGGTGCCCACCCAGCCGCTGGAGAAGATCTCGGCGGACCAGGACGACACCTACCTCGACCTCAAGGACACCAGCGGCGGGCAGGTCTGGTCGAGCGCCTGGCAGCTCAGCAAGCCCGCGACGTGGACCTTCACCGTGAAGGACGGGTACGGGCGGACGGTCAGGACCATGAAGGGCGGCGGCGGTACCGAGGCCGACCTCGTCTGGGACGGACGCACCGACACGGGCGAGTACACCTACAGCGGTCCGCACACCTGGAGCCTCTCCGCGACCGCGAGCGAGGGCTCCGGCGCGTACAACGTCACGGGCACGATCGGTGTCTCGGGTGGCCGCCAGGGCTTCCACGACCAGGCGTACCACAGCTACGGGGACCTGATCACGTTCAACTCGAAGGGCACGCTGACCCAGCAGTTCGGGCAGCGGAACGGGGTGTTCTCCGGGAAGTCCTCCGGTGCGGGCTGGCCGGCCGGCAGTGTCGCCATCCCGTTCGCGGACACGGGCAGCGACCGCTGCGCCGAGCTGCTGGTGCGGATGCCGACCGGGGAGCTGCGCCGCTACTCGGGCCGCTGCGGCGGGGCGTACACCCCGTCGAGCAGCCATGCCTCGCTGGGCACGGGCTGGCAGCAGTACGACGTACTGACGTCGACCGGAGACCTGAACGGAGACGCCAGGCCCGATCTGGTCAGCCGTCAGAAGTCCACCGGTGACGTCTACTTCCACGCCGGAGCGGCGGGCGGGAAGTTCGCCGCCCGGGTGAAGATCGGCAGCGCCCTGGGAAAGTACGCGCGGATGACGGGCGTCGGGGACATCACCGGTGACGGCAAGGCCGACCTGCTCGCCCACGACCGCAACGGCGGACTGTGGCGCTACGACGGCCTGGGCACCGGCCGGTTCGCGGGCCGGGCGCTGGTCGCCTCGGACTGGGGCCGTTCGTACAACGTCGTGGTGGGGGTCGGCGACATCACCGGGGACGGCAGGCCGGACCTGGTCGAGCGGGACACGAGCGGCCGGCTCTTCCGCAACAACGGCAACGGCAAGGGCGCCTTCAGCAGCCGTACGCAGATCGGGACCGGCTGGCACGTCTACAAGGGGATCTTCTGATGACGCCGAAGGGCGTACGCGGACGTGGCGACGGTCCGTCCGCCGAGCGGCCGGGAGGCGCGGGCGCCCGTCGTGGGCGCCGGCTGCTCCTCCTCGCCGTCGCGGGCGCGGTGCTGGCCTCCGGGCTGCTCTCCACCGGGTCGCCGAAGGCCGAGGCGGCGGAGCCCGTCGTGCCGTCCTGGGTGATCCCGCTGTACTACGAGGACGTCGCGAGCGGTATCCATCGGGCGTGCACCGGAATCGTGCTGTCCAGGACGAAGACGCTCGCGACCCCGGACTGCGTCACCGGGATGGACGAGTCGGACTTCGACTGGGACTACGACCTGAGAACGGGCCAGCTGAGCGGCGGCGGCAACATGACCGCCTACCACAGCCATCCTCAGTACAGCGCTACGAGCCGCCGGGCCGCTCTCACCGTCACCACCCGCCGGACCGTCGACAGCAGCGGCAAGCCAGCCCTGGCCTCGGCGGCCGACGCGGCGCTGTGGGCGCCCGGGGCGAAGGCGGTCTTCCACTCCTGGTCCGGTCTCGACCTCGACTCCGCGCCCCGCGTACGCCACAGCGAACAGGTCGTCGTGACGTCGTGGTCGCAGTGCTCCTCTCTCCTCGGCCGCTTCGTGCCCCGGGAGACGCTGTGCACGGTGCCCGCTCCCGGGGCTCCGCCGGTCGCCGACGAGGACCGCTGCTTCGGTGACGCGGGCGGCGCGCTGGTGGCGGGCGGCAAGCTCATCGCCGTTTCGGCGACCCGGGCGACCGGCTGCGCGTCGGGCGGGGTGCGGCTCTACACCCGTATCGCCTCCTACCGGCAGCTCGTCGACGAGTGGACCAGGGACACCGACAGCGACTACCGCTTCCCCGGCAGCGTGCTGGCCACGGAGTCGAACGGCCTCGTCGACGTCTGTACGACGACGTCGGACCGCAAGCTCTGGGGCTGCTACACGGACAGCACGGGTGCGTTCGACGGCTTCGGCTACGCGTCCTACCTCCAGGCCGGCGACATGAACGGCGACGGATTCGGTGACCTGCTGGCCCGTACGTCCGGCGGCACCCTGTACCGCGTACCGAGTACGGAGATGGAGCCGGCCGACTTCAAGCACCGGGTGAGCCTGGGCACGGGGTGGAACGCCTACAACCCGCTGGTCGCCGTGCGCGACTTCTCCGGCGACGGGCGCAACGACGTCGTCGGCCGGGACAAGGCGGGCGTGTTGTGGCTTTTCCGCGGCACCAGCGACGGCAAGCTCGCCGCGCGTACCCGGATCAGCAGCGGCTGGAACCAGTACACGGCTCTGACGGGCCGTGGCGACCTCACCGGCGACGGCCGCTCCGACCTGGTCGCCCGCGACAAGGCGGGCGTGCTGTGGATGTACCCCGGCGACGCGCGGCGCCAGTACCCGGTCCGTACGAGGATCGGGAGCGGCTGGAACCAGTTCAACGCCATCGTGGCCAGCGGCGACATGGACCACGACGGCCGCCAGGACATCCTGGCGCGCACGCCGGCCGGGGCGGTGTACCTCTACAACGCCGACCACAACGGCGGGTTCAAGGCTCCGAGGAAGCTGGCGTCGACACGCTGGCAGAAGTACGTCCGGATCAGCTGACGGCCCGGAACCGGCTTCACAAACGCACGAACCCGCCCGAGGAGTCCGTCCGCCCGTCCCGCGCCCGCGCGGCGACCGGGCGCGACGGGCCCGGTCACCGATACCGGATCGGCTGCCGGGCCCGGGCGGGCTATGCTCGGGGGAGATCCGCGAGGGCCGTTAGCTCAATTGGTCAGAGCAGCGGACTTTTAATCCGTTGGTTGTGGGTTCGAGTCCCACACGGCCTACGCGATGCAGGGAGGGGAAGTCCCCTCTGACCTGCTACGCAGCGCCTGATTCGGCTTCGGTCGAGTCGGGCGCTGCCTCGTTTTCGGGCGCTTGCGTGAGCGGACGTGCCTTCGAAGGGTGCAGCGAGCTGGGGCCAGGAGGACGGATGGCCCTCCTGGCGTGGCCTCAGCTCCGGCAGCCGCACCCCGACATCCCTGGGACTTCCGTAACGGTCAGGGTGGGGTCGGTCGAGGAAGCCATGTCCGGAGCTGCGGGTTTCGGCGAAGGGCCGCGCACCGGCGACACTCGCGGGGCCGGTCCACAGGACGGCGAGTCCGCCGCTGGCCGCAGTAGAGCCAAAAGAATCCGTCGACCCACTCGGTGCCGTCGTCCGTGGACGCTGGTACGGGAAGCCCGCACCGGGCGAACTCGGTGCTTCGGGGGATCACCCCGTGCTGTAAGGCGACTTCCGGCAGCATGACTTGTCCAGCTTCGTGTTCAACGGCCCTGAACCGTCGAGGAAGTGTTCTCCTGCTTCGCGGAGTCGGAGAACAGCAAGGTGGGCTCGGCGACGATGTCGCGGTCGGCCTCGCTCTTGTAGATCTCGTCGGCACTGCCGAACCGGGCCTCGGAGTGGTCGAGTTCCAGGAGGGCGGCGGCCTGCTGTACCGGCGTCTCGTCGGGCCCATCGATCTCCAGGAACGTGGGGAGGTCGGGCCATGTGTCGACGTTGAAGGCGACCTCGCCCAGGCGTCGCTCCTCGCGGTAGTTCTCCTGGTAGTGGACCTCGGTGAGGCCGGGGGATCGTCAAAGCAAAAGCCCCTACCTCCACGGCTCGTGTCGGTGGGCGCCCTTGGTCACAGCCCGCAGGAGCCCTGGTCCAGGTGGAAGTATCGGGCGTTGGCCCAGCGGCACAGTCGGATACCGACGATGACGCCGACGATTGTGACCAGGGCAGGCAGGTATCCGCTGGCGACCTGGATGATCGGGATTGCAGGGCACCCACCCGAGATCGCCCAGCCCGTACCGAACAACAACGCGCCGGGGATCACGCCCCTGTGGATGCGCCCTGGGGTGCGGCGGACCTGCAGCAGAGCGAATGCGCACACGATGATCACCACGGCGCCGGCGAAGGAGAGGAGCATGCGCAGGTCCTGGAAGGTGAACATGCGGTTCAGTTCGGCGTAGTCGCCGAAGCCGATGTTGGTGACGGTGTAGCCGAGGGCCAGTCCTGTGATGGTGCTGGCCAGCAGGATCGCGCCGCGGGTACGCATCAGATCACCTTCCACAGGAGGAACGACACCGCGATGGCGGTGCCGAAGAACACGGCGGTCGCGACGATGCTGACCGGGCTCAGCCTGCCGCAGCCGCTGAGTCCGTGGCCGGAGCTGCACCCGCCGGCCAGTCGAGTGCCAAAGCCGACCAGTACGCCTCCCACGAACAGCAGGGCGATCATGGTGGTCGGATTGTCGGTGACCAGGTTCCGAAAACCTGGGCCCATATCGAAGCGGAGCTGGAACCGCCCGGAAGTGACCGCGGCGATCAGTCCGCCGAGGAAGATCGATATCAGCAGGGCAGCCTGGGTGACCAGCGGGGCCGGGCGCAGGCTCGTGGCCGCGGGGCTCTCGCTCGCCGCTGGTTCGGTATCCGCTTCGAGTGGCTGTGCATTCCCGTACGGAACCTGTGGCAGGGTGGACGGGCTGGTGCTAGTGCCGAAGTGCTCCACCGTAGCTGCGGCGAGCGCCTCAGCGAGAGCTTGATCGTCGGTGAACTCCTCGTCCATCTCCTCGAGTCGGCGTTCGCGGCGCCAGTGCAACACGCGATCCCACGCGGAGGACACCCCGAAAGACCGATCGGTGATGAGGGTGTAGTTGATGGTGACCAGAGCGAGCCCGATAGCGCCCGCCCACCAGGGCCAGTAGGTACTCACGCGGGTCCTCTCATCCAATCGGCCAATCGAGCCAACCAGCCGCGCTTCGAGCTGGGAGCTCGTCGAGCGCGGCTGTTCGAAGGCTGGGGAATCCGTGGGGGCGATGACGGTTGGTGATGCCAGACAGGTGCTGGCGGAGATGTCGCCCCGAAGTGGCCAGTGGCCCCCGGTGACCATGGATCGGGTCGTGGTGGCGGGGCCTGCCGGGTTACCTCCCCCGGGTTGGCGGCGCCGGCCCGGTCCGCCTCGGTGACGTCTTCGAGGTGTCGCGCGCGGGCTCCGTTGGGCAGCAAGCTGATCGGCACGCGCTCGCCGGTGAGTGACACCTGGTAGCGCGCACAGCCGAGCCACTGATCGTCGCTGTCGCAGTAGTATTCGCGCCAACCTCGCAAGCTCGCCCTAAGTAGGGGGAATAGGGGGCATCCTGCGGCGTGTGAGCAACTCACGTTGCTCCCTCCTGATCGGCGCACACCACCCGTTCGGGGAGAGTGGTTGCCGTACTCGATTCTTGCCCTCGCCGCGCTCGGTCGACGATCTGCAAAAGCGACGCGGTGACGGGCAGTGACAATAAGGCTCTGTGCCTCGATTCCGCGACCGGGCGTTATGCAATCACTGTTTCGATGCCCCGAGCAAATTCAGGGTATTTTTCAATCGGAACACTTGGCACTACGTCGCGAGATGTTCTGCGCGACGGATATGTAGCGTCTATCCTTCATGTCCGGATATTTACAACTGGCAATGAGGTTCACTTGGATCACCATTCGCCCCCGTGGTCGCGGCCCGTGCCGATACGAGTCAGGTTTGCGGAGAGGGTGAAAATGCTGGAGCCCCTTGTAATAGTGGTGTGAATATCGTGGATCGCAAATGAAGAGCTAATGGGGAAGAATTATGTGCCAGCGTGCTGTCTGCCGGTCGTGCCGGAAGATGACCTATGAGGGCTGCGGGAGACATGTGGACCAGGTGCTCATGGGCGTACCGGCGGCTCAGCGGTGCATGTGTGAGTCTGCGGAGTGCAGGGGTGCGCGAGCAGCGGGGGCGACGACTCGATCGGAATCGATGCCGGTCCGACAGGGCGGGTCGCCGCGACACGCACAGGTCCCTCGGCGCCAGAAGAGTTCGCCAAGCCGATCGAGGGGTGGCTGGTGCTCCCGGCTCATCAATTGGGCAAAAAGCCCGGCATGAGGCGATCGGTCGATTGTGCGTTCTTCGGACTCTTTGGGTCGAAGGCGTTGGTTATTGCAGCCGTCCCGAACAGTGGCCCTCTCTGCTCCGAAGGAGTGTCTTGATCGATGGCCTCATCTACTTTCTGCGGGCCCGCTGTGCCGAAGAACGCCAGAGCGTGATGGTGCTTCGGATGCTGAACTGCCAGTTGGTCGTCGCCGACGTGAATTCCAGGCAGGCCGTCGTTGACGCCCGCGAGAGGGCAACTGTCCTGGCCGCCGGTGCCACACGACGGTCGCGGAAATGACCGCGACAGGTATAACCCCTCGCAGGGATAAGCAGGTGTACAGCAGTGGGCCGACGTGCGCCGGGCAGAAGGATGAGCATGACCAGCAGAGGCGAGCCTGCTGGTCAGCCAGGCTTTTTGCGTGAGCGATGCGTGAGTGGACGGTACGGCACGAGCCGTCACGGGCCGGCCGAACCGCGCATTGCCACGCACATGGTCTGACCAGGCGGTTCCGGACACCGAGGCAGCGCCCGGAACCACCCAGCACGCCTCGACCCGGACTCTTAATCCGTTGGTTGTGGGTTCGAGTCCCACACGGCCTACGCGTGACGGGGAGGGGTTTCGGCTCCTGCCCGCGGTGAAGTGCCCCGCCCGGTTCCGACCGGGCGGGGCACTTCCGCGTGTGCGGGACCTCAGTCGAGGCCCTCGGCCCTGAGGTCGTAGACCAGCAGGAGCGTCCGGTAGGAGTCGTCCGGCACGTCCCCGCAGGCCTTGGGCCGGTTGCTGAGCGTCGAATTGTTGTCCAGGGCCCTCTCGCACGCGGCTCGCACCTGCGCTTCGGACTGGGTGCAGGCGGTGAGAGCCGCGAGCAGGAGCGCCGCTCCGAGCGCGGCGACGGTGGTCGTACGGGTACGCATGGTCTCCCCGGGTGCGGTGCGTGACAAGGGAGACATTGTCGGGCAACGGGGGCTTTCCGGTGCGGCAGTTGGGCCGCAGTGCACCCGGATGGGTCACCGCTGACGGGGCGTGCTGACCGTCACGCGGTCGGTTCGATGTTCTGGTTGGCGTGGAACAGGTTGTCGGGGTCGTACGCCTTCTTGACCGTGCCGAGCCTGTCGAAGTGGTCGCGGTAGGTGGACTTGACGCGCTCCGGGCTCTCGCCCGCGCCGATGAAGTTCACGTACGCGCCGCCCATGGAGTGCGGGTGCAGTTCGTCCCAGTAGTCGACGGCCCACTGGGTGACCGCCCCGGCGTTGGCCGGGTCGGGGTCGATGCCGGCGATGACGCCCGACCAGACGGCGTCCCGGAAGGCCCACGCCGTGTCGTCCTGGCCGACCCTGCCCGCAGCCGCGTCGACGGGGTAGAGGTGCATCGTCGACAGGTTGGTGGGGAGGCTCTCCGCGTATCGGGCGTGCACGTCGATGGCGTCGTCGGAGATCTGGTCGAAGAAGTCCCCGCGCCAGTACCACTGGAGGCCCTTGGGGATCAGTTCGTCGAACAGGGTCTGGAGCGCCGGATAGGGCATCGGCGAGGTGAAGTGGAAGGCGGGCGGGCCCGCCTCGTCGACGACGGACAGGGTGTCGGCCACCGCGCCCGGGTCGCCCGTGTAGCACCACACGACCCCGCACATCTTCTGGCCGTGGATCTCCTCGGGGAACGGCGGGCCGGGCGGGACCACCAGCGACGCGAAGAAGCCGTACACGTCCTCGGGTGCCTTGGGCAGGAACTCGCGGTACCAGCGCAGCACTTCACCGATCATGTCCAGCGGCCACACCGTGATTCCCATCCCCACGGTGTCCACCGGATGCAGCCGGAAGTCGAACGAGGTGACGACGCCGAAGTTCCCGCCGCCGCCGCGCAGCGCCCAGAACAGGTCCGCGTTCTCGTCCTCGCTCGCCGTGACGAAGCTGCCGTCCGCCAGGACCACGTCGGCGGAGGCCAGATTGTCCACCGTCAGGCCGTACTTACGGGTGAGGTAGCCGTGTCCGCCGCCGAGGGTGAGGCCCCCGACACCGGTCGTCGACATGATGCCCGCGGGTGTCGCCAGACCGAATCCGTGCGCGGCGTGGTCGAGGTCGCCGAGCTGCGAGCCACCGGCGACGCGGGCCGTCCTCGCGACCGGGTCGACCCGTACCCCGCGCATCGGCGAGAGGTCGATCGTGACGCCGTCGTCCACGAGGCACAGACCGGCACCGCTGTGCCCGCCGCCCCGTACGGCGAGTTCGAGTCCGTTGTCACGGACGAAGTTGACCGCGGCCATGACGTCGGCCGCGTCCATACAGCGCACGACCGCCGCAGGCCGCTTGTCGATCATGGCGTTGTAGAGGGTGCGGGCCTCCGTGTAGTCCTGGTCCTGGGGGCCGATGACCGGGCCGCGCAGTGCGGCCTTCATCGCCTCGAATGTGGTGCCGTCCATAGCCGTCTCCTCGCCGACGCGCGGACCGCGAAGCACCCGGCCGTTTCCCCCTGCCGTCGGATCGGCAGCGCTCTTCGCGCCGATGCCTCGGCACCCCCGATAGCCACAGTGCGGACCGGCACCGCATGGCTGTTCCTTCCAGCCTCCCGCCGGTCGGAACCTCGCGCAATCCGACCGCCGGAGCGTGCGCGGGGTGCCACGCACCGTGTGCCGGAAGGCCGAAGTCCGGGCATCGGCGCACCATGAAGTCATGGATGGGGACGGACACCTCGACAGCATCAGCACCCCTGGCCGCCTCGCCGGACCGACCGAGGGAATCAGTCCGGAGGAGCTCGCGCTCGCGGCCCGCAACCACGGTCTCCCGCTGGAGGCCCTGCGGTACGAGGTCACGCCGCCCGGTCTGCACTACGTGCTCGTCCACTACGACATCCCCTCGGCCCGGGCCGAGGACTGGCGGCTCTCGGTCGGCGGCCTGGTCAGGAAGCCGCTGACGTTGGGCCTGGCGGATCTGCGGTCGTTCCCGGCCGTCACCCACCGCGTGACGATGGAGTGCGCGGGCAACGGCCGGGCCGGGCTCGTCCCACGGCCGGTGAGCCAGCCGTGGCTGGCCGAGGCGGTCGGCACGGCCGAGTGGACCGGTGTGCCCCTGCGGCTGCTGCTCGCCGAGGCGGGGGTGGAGCCGGAGGCCGTCGAGGCCGTCTTCACCGGCGCGGACCACGGGGTCGAGCGCGGCGTCGAGCAGGACTACCGGCGGAGTCTGACCCTGGACGTGGCCGAGGGGACCGACCCGGAGGTACTGGTGGCGTACGCCATGAACGGGGCGCCGCTGCCGCCGCAGCACGGCTGCCCGCTGCGCCTGGTGGTGCCCGGCTGGTACGGCATGGCGTCCGTGAAGTGGCTGCGCGAGATCACGCTCACGGCCACCCCGTTCACCGGATTCCAGCAGACGGAGGCCTATCGCTACCGGCAGGAGGCCGAGGAACCCGGCGAACCGGTCACCCGGATCGCCCCCCGCGCGCTCATGATCCCGCCGGGGTTCCCGGACTTCATGTCGCGAACCCGTGTCGTACGCCCCGGAACCGTGCTGCTGGAGGGCCGTGCCTGGTCGGGCCGGGCCCCCGTCGTAGGAGTCGAGGTGAGCACGGACGACTGCCGCACCTGGCACGACGCGGTACTCACGGAGGGCCAGGGGCCCGCGCCGCACGCCTGGGCATGGCGGGGCTGGCAGGCGCGGTGGACGGCCACCCCCGGCCCTCACGTGCTCGGTGTCCGTACCACTGACGCCTCCGGCTCCACCCAGCCCCTCGCCCCGCGCTGGAACCGCGGCGGATTCGGCAGCAATCACGTCCAGCGGATCTCCGTCCTCTGCACCCCGGAAACCGGCTGATCGCCGGCCGCGGCGGAAACGTGGTCATGAGCCCGTCCCGAATGCCGTAGAGTTGGTCTCACGACGCGGGGTGGAGCAGCTCGGTAGCTCGCTGGGCTCATAACCCAGAGGTCGCAGGTTCAAATCCTGTCCCCGCTACTGAAGGACCGGGCCCGGCACGCGCACAGCGTGCCGGGCCCGAGTCGTTTTCCGGGTCCTGCAGGCCGCGACGGCCCGCTCGATCCTTGGCGCGGCGTGTCGATCCCGCCCGCGCTCTCGGACGGTGCGCGACCGGCCTCCCTGGCCGCGGTTCGCGTGCGCTCCCCCCTTTGGCCGATGAGGAGTCGCCGCACGGCGCGGCTCCGGTCAGCCTGGGTGGGGCGCGGTACCGTCCGCAACCGTAGGCGGACCGGGGGCAGGAGAACACAGGTGGGGAAGCGGGACATGTGGCGGCGCGGAGCTCCCGAGGGAGTCCGTGCACGTCGGCTCGTCCGCATGCTGCCCGCGCTGATGATCGCGGGCGGAGCGCTCTTCGACCTCACGACCCCGCCCACCTTCACCCCCGTCCCCCTCTTCGTGGCGGCTCCTCTGATCGCCGCGCCGTTCTTCTCGCGGGCCAGCACGATCCGGACGGGTGTCGCCGCGGTCCTCGTCATGGGGCTGCTGGACGTGTACAGCCGCACGCTCAGCCAGGTCGAGCCGGTCATCGAACTGGTCACCGTGTCCACCGCCGGGCTGCTCGCCCTGTTCATCAACGGCGTCGTCCGGCGGAGCAACGAGCAGTTGGCCTCGGCGCGGGTCATCGCGGAGACCGCCATGCGTGCGGTGCTGCCGACGCCGTCTGACCGCATCGGCGGACTCCATGTGGCGGCGCGTTACGAGGCGGCCCAGGCGGACGAGTTCGTCGGTGGCGACCTCTTCGCCGTCGCGGACACCCCGTTCGGGGTGCGTCTGGTGGTCGGGGACGTGCGGGGCAAGGGTCTCGAAGCGGTCGGGGCGGTGGCGGTGGTCATCGGGGCGTTCCGGGAGGCCGCCGAGCAGGAGCGTTCGCTGGAGGGGGTGGCGCAGCGCCTGGAGCGGGCGTTGGCCCGGGAGGGCACGGGGCGCGGCGGACTCGACGCCATGGAGGGGTTCATCACCGCGGCGTTGGCCGAGATCCCGTCCGGCGCCGGACTCGTCCGGATCGTCAACAGGGGGCACCCCGAGCCGATCCTGCTGCACGCGGACGGACGGCTGGACGTCCTGACGTCGACCTCGCCCGCGCTGCCGCTCGGGATGGACCTGGGTGTGTGGCCGGACCGGGCGGACGAGTGGAGGCTGCCCGCGGGGACGACGCTGCTGATGTTCACCGACGGTCTCTCCGAGGCGCGGGACGCGGCCGGGGCCTTCTACGACCCGGCGGCCCGGCTGCGCGGGCGGATCTTCCCCGGCCCGGAGGAACTGCTCTCGGCGCTCACCGACGACGTACGCCTGCACACGGGCGGGCGGTCCACGGACGACATGGCGCTGCTGGCGGTCGGTCGGCCGGCGGAAGGGCAGCCCGAGCGACGGAGGACCGTGAAGATCGTGGGCCGGCGCAGTGGCGGGGGAGCGGAATGAGCCACCGGCTGACGGGTCGTCGGCGGGACCGCGTGGCCGCTGCTCCGGTACGGGACAACCGTCCGTAACCGAAGGGTGCCGCTCCGCATAACATTTGACGCACTGTCAGAAACGAAGTGGTGCGTGGAGGGTGTTCAACTCGCCCGATTCCACCCGGTTGTATCCCGGTAAGTCCAGGCCAAAGTCACGAACGATCACTCGGAACAGCTTGGAATAGGACCCGTCTGTCTATTAACGTTCGATAACGCAGCGCGGTCGTCCCAGTCGTCGCAAGAGGCGGCACCGTGCGCGAGCGCCGAATTCCGCAAGGGAACCGGGGAACCACCTACATGGGGTGAATCGGGTCACCTGTGTCTCGCGAGAGGCAGAGCGACCCGTAGGAGACCTTCCTGCTCCGAACCCGTCAGCTAACCCGGTAGGCGAGAAGGAAGGAAAGGAGTGCGCCCACGTGGCGTCCAACAAGCCTGCCCCCGAGGCCCCGTCACCCTTCGCCACCGATACTCTCGGCGGCCAGGACAGGACCTGGGAGGAATGGAATCCCACCGAGGAGTCCATCCGGCCCGTTCGCGGCAGGCACCGCGTAGCCAAGCAGCGCGGTCTCGCTCGTAGCTCCACCGTCCTCGGGGTCGGCGTCATCGCGGCCGTCGGTGCGGGTGGCATGGCCACCGCCCAGGGCAAGCCGCCGGTCTCCATCTCTCTTCCCGATTCCATCGCGGACAATCTGCCCGACGCCAAGTCGTTCCCCGGCGTGGGCTCCCTGATGTCCGACGACTCCGACGCGAACGACGCCACCACGGCCGCGTCGTCCTCCCCGCTCACCACCGCCGGCATCACCACCGCCGAGGCCGAGCAGGGCACGACGGACGCCGGCGAGGCACTGCGCAGCCGGATCCTCCAGCAGGCCGAGCAGCAGCAGGCCAGCGCCGACGCCGAGGCCAGGGCCGCCGAGGAGAAGGCGGCAGCCGAGAAGGCCGCCGCCGAGGCCAAGGCCCAGCAGGACGCGGCCGAGGCCAAGGCCGCCGCCGAGAAGAAGGCGGCCGAAGAGGCAGCCGCGCGCAAGGCGGAGGCCGAGCGCCTCGCCAAGCTGGCCGCCAGCTTCGCCCTGCCGCTCTCCTCGTACACGATCACCTCGACCTACGGTCAGGCCGGCAGCATGTGGTCCTCCGGCTACCACACCGGCCTCGACTTCGCGGCGCAGGCGGGCGCACCGATCAAGGCCGTGCACGGCGGGACCGTCACGTCGGCCGGCTGGAACACCGCGTACGGCTACCACACCGTCATCGAGCTCGACGACGGCACCGAGGTCACGTACAGCCACCAGTCCTCGATGAACGTCTCCGCGGGCCAGCAGGTCAACACCGGCGACGTCATCGGCCGTGTCGGCGCGACCGGCAACGCGTACGGTGCGCACCTCCACCTGGAGGTCCACACCGCGGGCGGCTCGGACATCGACCCGATGAGCTGGCTGCGCAGCAAGGGCCTCACGGTCTGATACCTCGCGTCCCGTTCACCGGACGCACCCGAACCCCGGCAGCCCTGACGCTCACCCCCCGACGTCAGGGCTGCCGGTCTTTCGTTTCCCGGGCATCGGCGTACCGGAACCGGAATAGCGCGCTTCGTGGGCGGGGTTGCACCACTCATGACCTCTCTGCGCACGCTCGGCTCCTCCGACCTCCAGGTCTTCCCCCTCGCACTCGGCGGCAACGTCTTCGGCTGGACGGCCGACGAGATACAGTCCTTCGCCGTCCTGGATGCCTATGCCGCGGCGGGCGGCAACTTCATCGACACCGCCGACTCCTACTCCGCCTGGGCACCGGGCAACGAGGGCGGCGAGTCGGAGACCGTCGTCGGCAAGTGGCTCGCCTCGCGCGGCAACCGCTCCGACATCGTCGTCGCCACGAAGGTCGGCGCCCACCCCTCGTACAAGGGGCTCTCCGCCGCCACGATCAAGGGCGCGGCCGAGGAATCGCTGCGCCGGCTCGGCACCGACCACATCGACCTCTACTACACGCACTTCGACGACGAGTCCGTCCCGGTCGAGGAGATCGTCACCGCCCTCGACCAGCTGGTGAAGGAAGGCAAGGTGCGCGAGATCGCGGCTTCCAACATCAGCCCGGAGCGGCTGCGGGCCTCCCTGGACTTCTCCGAGAGCGAGGGACTGGCCCGGTACGTCGCGCTGCAGCCGCACTACAACCTCGTCTCGCGCGACACCTACGAGGGCGCGCTCCAGGACACGGCCGCCGAGGCCGGTCTCGCCTCCGTCCCGTACTTCGCCCTCGCCTCGGGCTTCCTGACCGGCAAGTACCGGGCAGGGGCCGCGGTCGAGAGCGCCCGCGCAGAGAAGGCCGGCCAGCACTTGGAGACGGAGCGCGGCCGCAAGGTGCTCGCCGCACTCGACAAGGTCGCGACGGAGCACGGCGCCGAGATCGCCACCGTCGCCCTGGCCTGGCTGGCCGCCCGTCCGACCGTGGTGGCGCCGATCGCGTCGGCCCGTACGGTCGAGCAGGTGCCCGCGCTGGTCGCCGTCGCCGGACTCCGGCTGTCCGAGCAGGAGCTGACGGCGCTGACGGAGGCGTCCGCCTGACGCGGTCAGTGCGCCCGACGGCGATGTGAGTCGTAGGGGCGCTGCCGGTACGGGAACCCGGCGCCCGGCGGTGCCGGGTTCGGGTACGGGCCCTGGGCCGGGCCGAGGTAGGGGTTGTAGCCGCCGTACCACTGGTGCGGGGCCGGGAACGGTACCGCCGGACGGGGCTGCCTGATCCGGCCCGTCGCATGCGCCGCGTACGTCAGGGCCGGTCCCGCCACGTCCCTGCGCTGCCAGAGGTGGTGCAGCAGCTCCTGCTCCCGTACGGCGAAGTCCGGGCCCACCGCACCGCGGCGGGCCCTTCGTCGCAGCACGGCCAGCGAGGTCGCGAACGACTCGTACTCGGCCACCGACCGGGCTGCGGCCCTGCCGCCGGCCCGGTCCTGACGGCTGTTCCAGTGGCGGGCCACGTCCCGGGCCATACCGCGGGCCCGCATCGAGGAGAGCGCCGCCGGTTCGGCGGGCGAGAGCCAGCCCGCCGCCGCGTACGCGGGCAGCTCGGCTGCGAGGGTCCGCAGCTCCTTCTGGCGCGACCAGATCGCCAGCCAGGTCACCAGGGCGAACGCCGGGACCATGAACGCCCCGTACACGGCGAAGAATCCGTACGTGCCGAAGGTCGACGAGCCGTTCCACAGGGCGTGCATGCCCATGGCGAGGACCAGCCCCAGCAGCGGCACCGCGATCCGGCGGACCCGGTGGCGCCGCGCGCTGAGCGCGGCGATCCCGAAGCCGATGCCGGTGAGCACGGTGAACAGGGGATGGGCGAACGGCGACATCACGACCCGGACGAAGAACGTCCCGGCCGTCACCGCGCCGAGGCCCGTGCTGCCCAACTGCTGGTCCTCGCCGAAGGCGTTGCCCAGATAGAGGATGTTCTCGGTGAACGCGAAGCCGGTGGCGGTGAAACCGGCGACCACGATGCCGTCGACGACGCCGCTGAACTCCCGTCTCCGGAAGAGGAAGATCAGCAGAACCGCGGCGGCCTTCGCGCTCTCCTCGACGACCGGCGCTATCACCGTGGCGCCCAGGGTGTCGGCGCTCGACGGGTCCGCGGTCGCCGTGGCTATCCAACGGGCCGCGAACGTGTTCGCGGTGATCGCCACGAGCGCGGCGGCGCACGCACCCCAGGCGAAGGAGAACAGCAGATTCCGCCAGGGACCCGGTTCGACCCGGTCCAGCCAGCGGAAGGCCGCCATCAGCAGCGGTACGGGCAGCAGAGCGAGCCCGAGCCCGACGAGGAAGCCCTCCGTACCGGTCTGTTCGCGGACGAGGGACAGGATGAGCAGCCCGCAGAGCGCGAGGACGGATATCACCGCACCGGCGCGGAACGCCTTGCTGCGCCACACCAGGCCGACGCGGCGCGGCCGGTAACGCCACCGGCCACGCTCCGGCACGGCGCCCAGGATCTCGCCGAGCCGTTGCTCCTCGAGAACCGGGACGGCCGGCTGCGGTTGCTGGTGCTGCGCGGACCATTCGGACACCCGATGACCCTAACGAGGAGGACTGACACCTGACCATGGTGCGAGGGGCAGGTGGCCGAGACCGGTGGTGGACGGCCGGGGGCCCAGGGGGTTCGCAGGTCCCGGTGGGTCCCAGGTCCCGGTGTGTGTCAGACGCGGGCGAAGAGCAGGTCGTGCACGACGTGTCCCTTGTCCAGGCCCTGGCCCTCGAACCGGGTCAGGGGCCGGAACGCGGGCCGTGGCGCGTAACCGCCGTCCGCCTGGGTGTTCGCGAAGAGGGGATGCGCGGTGAGCACCTCCAGCATCTGCTCCGCGTACGGCTCCCAGTCGGTCGCGCAGTGGACCACGGCGCCCGGGTTCATCCGCCCTGCCACCAGGTCGAGGAACTCCGGCTGGATCAGCCGCCGCTTGTGGTGGCGGGCCTTGGGCCAGGGGTCGGGGAAGTACACCCGCAGGCCGTCGAGCGCCTCGGGCGCCAGCATCTCGCGCAGCAGGATGATCGCGTCGCCGTTGGCGACCCGGACGTTGGTCAGACCCGCCCGGTCCGCGAGGGCGAGCAGATTGCCCTGGCCGGGGGTGTGCACGTCGACGGCGAGAATGCCGGTGCCCGGGTCGTCGGCCGCCATCTGCGCGGTGGCCTCACCCATCCCGAAGCCGATCTCCAGGATCACGGGCAGCCCGTCGAAGAGCTCGGGCAGATCGAGGACGCGCAGCCCGTCGATGTCCAGGCCCCACTTCGGCCACAGCCGCTGGAGGGCGTCCTCCTGGCCTGCGGTGACCCGGCTGCGGCGGGGCTGGAAACTGCGGATCCGGCGCTCGTGGTGCGAGCCGGCGGGATCTGCGGCCGGCCCGCCGGGGAAGCGGGGCTCCTGGCGCAGCCGGCGCATCCGCTCGAAGGAGGCGGCACGCAGGGCAGCCGCGTCGTCCGTGGCGCCGGGCGTCTCGGGGGTGGGGTTCAGGGACTCAGACACAATGCCCCGATTCTACGGCGGGTGGCTTCCACCCCGTGGCACGAGCCCGCAGCAGGGCCCGCCGCGCCACCTCCCTCCCGATGGGCAGCGAGGCCGTGGCGGCGGGCGAGGGCGCGTTCAGCACGTGCACGGTGTGCGGTGCCTCACGGATCAGGAAGTCGTCGACCAGCGTGCCGTCCCGCAGCACCGCCTGGGCCCTGACCCCCGCGGGGGACGGCCGCAGATCGTCCTCCGTCACCTCGGGCAGCAGCCGCTGGACGGCCTGGGTGAACGCACGCTTCGACAGGGACCGGTGCAGCTCCCCGGCCCCGTACCGCCAGTGGCGCCGGGCGATGTGCCAGGACCCCGGCCAGCTCAGGGTGGCCGCGAGCTCACGCGGGCGCACGACCGGCCAGCTGTATCCCTCGCGGGCCAGTGCGGGTACGGCGTTCGGTCCGACGTGTACGGAACCGTCGAAGCCCCGGGTCAGATGCACCCCGAGGAAGGGGAACGCGGGGTCCGGCACCGGATAGACCAGGCCGCGCACCAGCCGTTCCCGGGCGAGCTCGTAGTACTCCCCCCGGAAGGGGACGATCCGCACGCCCGGCTCGTCGCCCGCGAGCCGCGCGACCCGGTCGCTGTGCAGACCGGCGCAGTTGACCAGCACCCTGGCCCGGACCACCTGGCCGTCCGCCGTCCGCACCGCCACACCCCAGGGGCGGCGGTCGATCGCGGTGACCTCGGCCCCGTAACGGATCTGTCCGCCCGCCTCGCTCACCTCCGTGGCGAAGCGGGCCGCGACGGCGCCGAAGTCGCACACGCCCGTCGTGCCGACCCGGATCGCCGCGAGGCCCCGGACATGGGGCTCGTACTCCGCGATCTGCGCCGGTCCCAGCTCCCGGACCGGCAGGCCGTGCTCACGGCCACGCTGCACCAGGCCGTGCAGCCGGGGGAGCTCGGAGCGCTCGGTCGCGACGATCAGCTTGCCGGTCACGGCATGGGCGATGCCGTGCTCCGCGCAGAAGTCGACCAGCTCGGCGCCGCCCCGCACCGCGAAGCGGGCCTTGAGCGAACCCGGGCGGTAGTAGATACCGCTGTGGATCACTCCGCTGTTGCGCCCCGTCTGATGGCGGGCCGGCCCCCACTCCTTCTCCAGGACCGTGACCCGGGTGCCCGGAGCGGTACGCGTGATCGCATACGCCGTCGACAGACCGACGATCCCGCCGCCGATCACCAGCACCTCGCAGTCGTACGCCGCGTGCGTCGTCATCACGCCACCTCCCACCCCGATAGTGCACTGACCCACTGACAACGGGCTCAAACCAGGGATGGGCAGGGCGTGGCGCACACCTTCCGCGGGTGTGCCGCCCCGCCGGGTGGGCGTACCGGGGCGTATCCGTGTCTTGCGGACAGTGTGCGCGGGCGCGGACCGCACGGCGGGCGTGGACATGCAGTGGGCGTGGACATGCCGCCGCGGGTGCCGGTGCCCCAGCGGGTGCCGGGACGACCGCTGCGGCGGGACGTCGGTTCCGTCGGTACGCGGGTTACGCGGGTTACGCCGGAGCCACCAGGAGCGGCCGGGCCCGCTCCCGCAGCTCGGCGACCCGCGGCTCGTCCCCGTACGGCTCCAGCCGGTGCAGCAGGTCCCGTACGTACTCCGTGGTGCGTGCCGAGGAGATCCGCCCCGCCACCTCCACCGCACGCGTCCCCGCCGCGCACGCCGCGTCGAGGTTGCCCGACTCCAGCTCGGCGACCGCCGACACGACGAGGCGCAGGCCGTGCGAGCGGACGAACTCCTCCGTCGGTTTGGACAGCGCCTGCTCGGTGAAGCGCCGCACCTGCCGGGGCGCCTTCAGGTCGCGGTAGCACTCGGCGGCGTCGGCCGCGAACCTGTCGTACGAGTAGAAGCCCAGCCACGGCGGGTCGGCGTCGCCGGTCCGTGAGCGTTCCAGCCAGCTCTCGGCGGCCTTGAGCGCGGCTCCGGCGGCGGGTGCGTCGCCCGCCTTCGCGTGGGCGCGTGCCTCCACGAGCCGGAAGAAGCTCATGGTGCGGGCGGTGGCGAGGCCGCGGTTGCGCTCGACGGCGGCCTGCGCGAGGTCCACGCCCTCGTCGGCGAAGCCGCGGTAGGTCGCCTGGAGGGACATCGAGGCCAGCACATAGCCACCGAGCGGGACGTCGGCGGCGGCGCGTGCCAGGCGCAGTGCCTGGATGTAGTAGCGCTGCGCGGCCTCCTGCTGGCCGGTGTCGAAC
Organism: Streptomyces sp. NBC_00234; assembly: GCF_036195325.1. Classification (NCBI taxonomy): domain Bacteria; kingdom Bacillati; phylum Actinomycetota; class Actinomycetes; order Kitasatosporales; family Streptomycetaceae; genus Streptomyces; species Streptomyces sp. NBC_00234. The sequence goes on from NZ_CP108101.1 coordinate 4,358,601, forward strand.
GCCATCCACCCGGCGAGCCTGGTCAGTTCGGCCGACGCACCGAACAGCGCGCGGCCCACCTCGTCGCTGTACGAACCGAGGAGCAGGGGTGCGGCGTCGACGCGTAAGCACTCCGGGACCATCGAGGAACGCCAGTCCCCGCCGCCGTACTTGGAGTCCCAGCGGCGTGCGTCCTGGGCCGCCTCCCGGAGCTTGGTCACATCGCTGTGGCCGACCCGCAGGGGCGAGGCGTCGAAGACCGAGTCCGGTCCGGGCTGCACCGGCACGGCGGCGTGCGCTCCGTGCGCTCCGGGCGCGCCCTGCGATCCCGGTGCTCCGAGGATCGCGGCCTCCGCGGCCGTGGAGTCCCGTGCCACCGAGGAGTCGGCGGGCGTTATCAGCCAGCGGGACGCGGGTGTCGCGTACGCGCTGACGGAGAACGATCCGGCCAGGGACTGCCAGATCCCGCCGCCGCCCCGCCGTCCGGCCAGATCCAGCCGGTACAGATCGGTCGCCGAGCGCACCGCCTCGGCCACGTCCCTGGGAAAGGCCAGGCCGACTTCGGGCGCCGGGTCGGCATCCGCGAGCCCGATCTCGTGGAGCGGGACCGGGCGGCCGAGTTTGGCGCCGATCGCCGCAGCGATGAGATGGGGCGCGGCGCCCTGGGGCACCATGCCCTTGGAGACCCACCGGGCCACCGAGGTCTTGTCGTACCGAAGTGTCAGACCGCGCTGCGCTCCGAGGTCGTTGACCCGCCGGGCGAGCCCGGCGTTACTGATTCCCGCGAGGGCGAGAACCGTGCCGAGCTTCTCGTTCGGCCCGCGTTGCTCCCTGGACATGCGCCACCCCTCGACACACAGACGGCCGCCGCGTCACCGGTGAGGCGCGCGGCATTCGTACCGTGTCCTCCCCAGGGACGAACCCCGGCACTCCGGCCGCACACGCATTTGGCCGAGCCCCGAGGAATATGCCTCCCTGCCGAGAACGTCAGTAAACACAGCGTAGTTCGCCGGATCCCTACCGTTAAGGGGCAGACGTCCGTATGGCGAGAATGTTGTCCGCCGGCGGCGGCGGGCCGCGTGCCGCGGGACCGCGGCCGGGACGCCGCCGGGGGGCGCGCGACGTCCTCGCAACGGGTGTCCGGGGGAGGCCGCGGCGGCGGGCCGGGGCGCAGGGGACGTGCTCCTGGTGTGTGGCCGTGCGCCCGGCCGTGCGCTCTCGTCCGGCCGGGGTGCAAGCGCTTCGATGGTGCTGCGTGGGTCGGCCCGCTGCACTGGACTCAGTGGGCTGGGGGATACCGCCGCCCCATTCCCCGCGGGCGGCGGACCGGTCCGGGAGGTGACGCACACCTCCCGGACTGTGTGTTCGCGCGGGATACGGGCGCGCGGTGAGCCGGGGTGCCCGCCCGCCGTCGTGTGCGCCCGCCTCGTCGTCGCGATGCGTCGCAAAAGGGGCACACGCCGTGGCGAAGCGCTCCGAGATTGGCTGAATGACGCCTATCGGGTCGTGCCGGTGCGGGCGGTCGAGTGGTGGCCGGATTCCGACCACTCGTTCCAGGGGGCCGACACGCTGCCGATTCTTCCGCTGTACGCCGCAACGCCCGGAAGACTAGGTTCCGTTGGTGGCCTCCGCAGGGAGGGGCTGTCGGGCCTTTGCCAGGGGCGCATGCAGTTACGGCGTGCGCTGCCCGTACCCCCTCCGGTGGGCCGTTGTCGTGGCAGCATGTCCCGCAGTGGGCGTTCCTCTGTTCAGGTACGCCGGTTTGTCCACAGCCTGTGGAGGCGGCGATGCGTTGGTTGGTGGGGTGGAGCAGTATCGCCGCGAGCTTCGGCACCGTCGGCGCGGTGGGCGGGGGCGACGAGGGGCGCACGGTTCACCCCGTGGGCTCCCAACTCCTCTGGGGAGACCCCGATCCGCTGTGGGCCGTCGGGGACTGGCGTCCCGACGAGATCCGAGTCGTCACCGTCGCGACGCCCCAGGGCGCCCCCACCGTCCGGATCGCAGTCCTCGGCTGCTGCGGAGCCACCGACGAGCAACTGCGCGTCGGTCTGCTCGCCGCCCGCGGAGGAGCGCTGCGCCACCTCACGGCCTGGCCCGGCAGCTACACGGCCGTCGTCCAGATAGGCCGCCGCATCACCGTCGCCGGAGACCTGGCGGGTGCCCGGCCGGTGTTCCACACCCCCTGGGCGAACGGCACGGCGTACGCCACCGCTGCCCTCCCGCTCGCCGACCTCATCGAAGCCCAGCTGGACATCGGTCATCTGGCCGCGCTGCTCGCCTGCCCGGACACCCCGGAGGCGCTGGGCAACGGCACGCCGTACGTGGGCGTGAAGCGCATCCCGCCCGGCCACGCGCTCATCCTGCGCGAGGGCTCCCGCGAGGTCACCGGGTACGAGGCGGTGGCCTCCCTCGCCGTGGCGGCCCCCCAGACCGACCCGGTGCGAGCCGTCGAGGGAGTGCGGGACGCGCTGGTCGAAGCCGTACGCGCGCGACTCATGGCGCCGCGCCACGCCCCGGAGGCGCTGCCGGTCGACCCCGGGCCCGTGCCCGGCATGGGGCCCGCCGAGCGGCGCGCCGCGCGCGGTGCGCCGGTGCCCGGCATCGGCGCCGACCTGTCCGGAGGCAGCGCGTCCGGCACGCTCGCACTGCTGGCCGCCGGACTGCCGGGGCTGCCGGGCACCCTCCTCGGCCACGGCACCGGAGCGGGGGAGCGACTGCTCGCCGTCACCTTCAACGACCTCACCGCACGCGGCCACGAGGCCGAACTCGAACGGGCCCGTCTCATCGCCGCCAACCCCAGGCTGCACCACGTGGTCGTCGCCGCGGGCGAGGAGGCCCTGCCCTACGCGGAGTTGGACGGCCCGCTCACCGATGAACCCGGCCCGTCCCTCGTCGTCTCCGCCCGCCACCGCAGCCGCCTCGCCGCGGGCAGCGCCGACCACTTCGTCGGGCACGGCGCACGCCAAGTGCTCGACGCCCATCCGGCTCGCCTCGCCGACCTCCTGATGGACCGGCGCAGACGCCACCTGCTGAAGCCCGTCGCCGCGCTCGCGAAGGCCGAAGGCCCCTCCGCGCACTCCCTGTTCGTACCGCTGTCCGTCTACCGGGCCGCACGTCGCCTCGCCCGTACGTCGTACCGCACCGGGCTCGAAGCGGCGGCCGACCGGCTGCCGGACGCCAACAGGTTCGCCCCCGACCTCGACACCCCCGCGGACGCTTCGCTCTCCGCCCTCGCCTGGTCGAGACCGGGGCCCGCGGCCCGCTGGCTGACGGGGGAGGCACTGGCTGAAGTATCGGTTCGTCTCCAGGAGGCGGCGGTCCGTCCGACCTCCGTACAGCGCCCGGGCGAGGCCCGCGCACGCGCCGCCCTCGCCCGGCACGCCAACGATCACCGCATCCTGGAACAGGCGGCCGAGATCCGCAGCCAGCGCCTGCACGCCCCGTTCCTGGACAACCAGGTCGTACGAGCAGCCCGGGCCCTTCCCGAGTCGCTCCGGGTCCAACCGGGGGCGCGCGCCGCGATCCTGCGCAGGGTCCTGGCGGGCGCGGGAATCCAGGACCTGCCGCCGGGCTGGGGCGCCCCGTCCCAGGCCACCTCGACCGCGGCCACCCGCGTCGGACTGCGGACCGCGCTCCCCGAACTGATCGCTCTGTTCGACGCCCCGCTCCTGGCCGACGCGGGCCTCGTCGAGGCGCGCGTCGTACGCAAGGCACTCCGGGCCGCGTCCGAGGGCGAGCCGCTCCCGCTGGACGGGCTGGCCGAGCTGGCCTCCACGGAGCTCTGGCTCCGACGCCTTCTCGCCCGGCGGGGCACCTGCTGGACGGGCACGGCGGCTCCGCGCCGACGCGCGGTCGCGGGCGGCGTGGTCCCGGCCAGGCGAACACTTCAGTCGTAGCGGAGGCCCGGCGCGCGGACACCACCCCAGGCCGTGTCCGCAAGGGGCGCGTCCTTCCGTCGGACACTCCCCTGGGTCGGGCCGTAAGGCCGCGTCCTGCCGTCGGACACCCCTAGGCGCAACTGATGCGCGACTCCGCCCAGTCGGCCAGCGCCACCGCGCCGAACGGCTCCGCCGCTTCCACGACGAGGCGGATCCTCTCCTGGCCGGCGATGCCGACCCCCACCGGGACCGCCGGATCGCCGCCGCGCATCACCGGCGACTGCCACAGCCGCGCCCCGGCCCCGTCGAACACGGAGAAGCGCACCGCGCCGAGGCCCATCGTCAGATCGTCGACGCCGACCATCGCCTCGTACCGGGTGCACTGACGGTTCAGCTGGATGATGACCGAGGAGTTGGCGTGCACGGTCACCCCGTGCGCGTACTGCGTGGCGCCGATCGAGAGGCCCGAACGCTGCCAGACCCAGCTGCTCTGCCCGATCACCACCTCCGGCTCGGTGTGGTCCCCGAACGCCGAGTACCTCAACTCGCTGACCTGGTACACCTCCGGCGCCGGAGCGGGCGGGGGCGGCGGTGTGGGCGTCGGCGGCTTCGGCGTGGGCTCGGGGGCCGGCGGAGGCGGGGGCGGCGTGGGCTTCGGGCTCGGCGCAGGACTCGGCGGGGGAGTCGGGCTGGGCGTCGGCTTCGGCGTGGGCTTCGGCTCGGGGGCCGGCGCGAGCGCGGGCGGGGCCGGAGGCTTCGGCTCAGGAGGAGGTTCGGGGCTCGGGACGACCGGCGCCACCACCGGGGGTTTGGCCACCGGCTTCGGTTCCGGCTTCGGCTGGTCGTCCCCGACCAGGGCCCACACCAGCCCGGCAGCAGCCGCCACGGCCACCGCCGCGGCGATCCCGGCCTTCGCCGGCGCACCGAGGCCCTCGGAAGCCGCCGCGCCACCGGCCGATGCCCCGGACGAGCCGCCGCCCGTGGCCGCCGCGGCGGCACCGGCACCGGTCGCACCGGCCACGCCTCCCGCGACGATGCCCGCAGCCTTGAGCGAATAGCCGGCGGCGAACCAACCGATGACCGCGACGGGCAGCAGGGCCGGAATCCCGGCGTTGACATGGGTCAGCTCGCCTGCGGCGATCCGGCACTTCGCGCACTCGTCCAGGTGCTTGCGCAGTCCGCGTTCCGCACGCATACGGAGGCCGCCCCGGGCGTACGCACCGAGTCGGTCGGCGTACTGGGCGCAGTCGCCGCCCGTCGTCAGGGCCTGGCTCACATGCGCCTGCAGGTACGCCTGCTTGAGCCCTTCGCGGGCCCTGCTCGCCAGTACGGCCGTGGCGTTGGCGGTCAGCCCGAACAGCGGGGCGATCTCGCTCGGCGACTCCTCCTCCACCGTGGTGTGCCAGAGCACCGCCTGCCAGCGCTCGGGCAGACTGCGGAACGCCTGCATGGCCATCGACTGCTCGGCCTCGTGCATCGCCAGCACATCGGCGCCGAGTTCGAGGGTGTCGTCGTCCGAGAGCTCGGAGGTACGCGTCGACTGGGCGGCGAAGACCGCGAAGTCGTCGACCAGTTGCTCCCGCTTGGCGCTCTTCGTCCAGGCGGCGCCCACATGCCGTACGGCGGTCATGAGGTAGGCCCGGACGGCTTCCTCGGGTCCCTTGCCGCCGCGTACCGCCTGCAGCGTGCGCGCGAACACCTCGGCCGTCAGATCGTCGGCCGTGTGCGCGTCGCGGCAGCAGCTGCGCGCATAACGGCGCACGGCACCCGAGTGGCGCCGGAACAGCTCGTCGTACGCCTGGTCGTCACCGGTCCGCATGGCCTGGATCAGCTGGGCGTCGGACACCACGTCGTCCGTGGCGGCACTGCCGCCCTCGCGCTGTGGCGGCACCGCGTACGCGGAAGCGTCCTCGTCCGGACCGTCCGCCGATGGGGCGCCGTCCGGGGAGTCGTCGACGGGAGCAGGCCAGGGGCCGGGCAGGACGGTGCCGCCTTCGGCGTCACCGGCCGAACGCCCCGGTCCGGCCTGACTCGGCACCTGTCCGCCGGTCTCCGTGCCCCCACCCACGGCAGCGACGCCGTCGAGTGGTACTTCCTGCTGCCCGTCACCGCTCATCGCGGAAGCCCCCGTATGCGCCTTCGGACCCGAACCGGGCAAGAGTGCCACAGAGTGCAATCGCCACGGACTGTTGGCCCCGGCAACCACTCATCCGAGGTGGTTTTCCCGCATGCGGGCACGAGAGATCACCCGTCCGGGGAGGATGCAACCCTCCCCCCGCGTCGCACAGTTGACGAACACGACCGTACCGGTGTCCGCCCGTCGAGGGGCGGACACCGGACACATCAGACGGTCCGGGACCGCAGCCCCTCCAGCAGGATGTCGAGCAGCCGTGCCGATGCCGCGGCCTGCTGCGCCGCATCGGGCAGTGCGGGCGCCGCCGTGGCGATGACCAGCAGCACATCGGCCACGGTCACATCCCCGCGAAGCTCTCCCGACTCCCGCGCCCGGTCGACGAGCCGGCCCACGACCTCCAGCAACTCGGCCGCACCCGCGTCCTCGTCGTCGAGAGCCTCCTCGACGGCGGGGCGCTGGGAGACCACCCGGAGATCGGGCTGGCCCACGCCCTGCCGCTGCTGCGGAACGCGCGTCGCCTCAAGGACGCCTTCCGGCGCCGGGTCGGCAACGGCACCCGTGCCCGGCTCCCGCACCGACACGGTCGTCTCGTCCCCCTCGACACCGACCCGCAGCACCTGCGGCGGCAGCAGCCGGCCCGCACCCGACGCCACGGACGTCCGCAGGAAACAGGAGAGGGCCGACCACGGCTCCTCCTCCTGTCCGAGCGCCGCCCGCGCCTGGTCGGTCAGCCGGGAGGTCTCCTCCTCGGCTATCCGCCGGACCAGCACGTCCTTGCTCGGGAACCGTCGGTACACCGTGCCGACACCGACTCTGGCGCGACGCGCCACGTCCTCCATCGGAGCCCCGTACCCCAGCTCGCCGAACACCTCACGCGCGGCCCGCAGTACATGTTCCAGATTGCGCTGTGCGTCCACGCGGAGCGGTGCCTGACGGGCGCCGGTCCCAGCCGCCCCTGCGGTCGCGACCGCTCCCACCGCGCTCAGCCGTCCATGGCCCTCGGACGAGGACGAGACAGCAGCCTGCCAATGCGAATCCTGAATGTGCATGACTTCCCCCGGTTATGACGTCTCCCCCCGGAGACTTCCCCGCCGTATCCGCCGAGGAGTGGATCATCACCCGCACCCGACACCCCGACGGGTTACGAACATAGTTGAGCCCGGGTCAATTCAGAAGGGGGTAGTTCCGTACGGAGCGCCCCCCGATCGGAGCAAGGACCGGTTGGTTACTGATTCCACCCCTGCCCACCACCCCTCCCGCAACGTCTGACCTGCGCAGGTCCCGCATCCTGCGGCGCACGGGTGCCACCCGCCCACCCCTGACCTCCAGTCACACAATTTGCCGGGCCTGTGGACAAACACCTGACTCCGTTGCGTCATGGGATGGTGATGGCTCCAGATTCCCCGGGGACGACCCCCGGCACCCGGCCAGGTGTGCGCATTCTCGTAGTCGGTGGCGGCTACGTCGGGATGTACACAGCGCTGCGTCTCCAGCGGAAGCTGAAGCAGAGACTGAAGAGCGGCGATGCCGAGATTGTGGTGATCACTCCCGAGCCCTACATGACGTACCAGCCCTTCCTCCCCGAAGCGGCTGCCGGCTCGATCTCACCCCGGCACGTGGTCGTACCGCTGCGCCGGGTCCTGAAGCACTGCACGATCGTCATCGGCGAGGCCGAGCACATCGACCACGCCAAACGGACCGCGACCGTCACCACCCTCGCCTCGGGCGAGGACGGCACCGGCGCACTCGAGATCGCGTACGACGAAATCGTCATGGCGCCCGGATCGGTCTCGCGCACCCTCCCGATCCCCGGACTCGCCGACTTCGGCATCGGCTTCAAGACCGTCGAAGAGGCCATCGGCCTGCGCAACCACGTCATCGAGCAGATGGACATCGCCTCCGCCACGCGCGATCCCGCCATCCGCGACGCCGCGCTCACCTTCGTCTTCGTCGGCGGCGGCTACGCGGGCGTCGAGGCACTCGCCGAGCTCGAGGACATGGCCCGGTACACCTCGCGGTACTACCACAACATCAAGGCCACGGACCTGAAATGGATTCTGGTCGAGGCGTCCGACCGCATCCTGCCCGAGGTCGGTGACGCGATGGGCAAGTACGCCATCCGCGAGCTGCGCGGCCGCAACATCGACGTACGCCTCGACACCCGTCTGGACTCGTGCGAGGACCGGGTCGCCGTACTCAGCGACGGCTCCCGCTTCCCGACCCGCACGCTCGTGTGGACCGCGGGCGTCAAACCCGCGCCGCTCCTCGCCGCCACCGACCTGCCCCTCACCGACCGCGGACGGATCCGCTGCGCGGCCACGCTCGCCGTCGACGGCGCCCCGCACGCGTGGGCGGCCGGCGACGCCGCGGCCGTTCCGGACCTGACCGCCGCCGAACCGGGCAGGGAAACCGCCCCGAACGCCCAGCACGCGGTCCGCCAGGCCGCGGTCCTCGCGGAGAACGTCCTCGCCACGCTCGAAGGACGGCCGCTCAAGGAATACCGGCACTCCTACGCGGGCTCCGTCGCCTCGCTCGGTCTCCACAAAGGCGTCGCGCACGTCTACGGTCGCAAGCTCAAGGGCTACCCGGCCTGGCTCATGCACCGCGTCTACCACCTGAGCCGGGTCCCCACGTTCAACCGGAAGGCGCGCGTCCTTGCCGAATGGACCCTGGCCGGACTCTTCAAGCGAGAGATCGTCTCCCTCGGTTCGCTGGAACACCCGCGCGCCGAGTTCTCCCTCGCCGCAGGCGGCCCCGGACGCAACGCAAGCCCCGGAAAACCGGCGGCGCCCCCGAAGGACGGCGACCCGCCGAAGACCGCAGACTGACCCCTCCGACCAGGACCCGGGCGACATTCCGACGGCTTACGTTCAGCCCCGGGATCCCCGGCCGTCGGACGGCCGACCGACGGCTGGACGACGACTGTCAGTGCGGACCGTCACACTGGACGTGTGACCATAGGTGGGCCCACATCTGCACAGAGTGACCCGCCGGCAGTGACCAACAGTGACCAGCAGCGGCGCCCCACCCGCACGACGAGGCCCGGCTGCGCCTTCCCGGGGTCCGCCCCCCGGTGCCCCGCCCCGGCAGAGGAACCGGGCACGGACCCGGAAGAAGAACCGGAAGAAGAACCGGCAGCAGAAGCAGCCCGCCCGAGCGGACCAGACCGACACACGAGGCCAGAAATTCCGTGAACTTCACGCGTTGGAGCGCCCGCCTTCCCGGCACACAGCGACGAGCCGCCGCGCGGGACGACCGCAGTTCCGTCCCGGCTGCCCGCGCCGAGTACGCCCGGCCGGAGACCGTGACCGTCCTGCCGGACGGCGACGACGAAGCCCCCGCCGACGCGCCCGTACCGGGGCCGGGCCTGGAGGACCTCTCGGCCCGCGAGATCCTCGGTCAGCTCCCCGCCCCGGTCGCCCTGCTGCACGGCCCGGACCACCGCATCACCTACGTGAACGACGCGTACGAGACGGCGTTCGGCCCCCGCACCGCCGGCGTACCGGCGGCCGAGGCCATGCCCGAGCTCGTCGAGCTGAGCCTGCTGCCGCTCCTGGACCAGGTGCTGCGCAGCGGCACACCCCGCACGGTCAAGTCCCGCAAGGTCCTCGGCGGCGGCTCGTACACCGTGACGTGCACCCCCGTGGCCGCCTCCGACAAGGAGAGCGAAGGCGGCGTGCTCGTGTACGCCACCGACGTCACCGACCACGCGGACGCGGCCGAGCGGCTCCGCACCAGCGAACGGCGCCACCGCGAAACGGCCGTCACCCTCCAGCGCTCCCTGCTCCCGCAGGAGCTGGAGCAGCCCGACGACCTGCGGATCGCCGCCACCTACCAGCCGGGCGGCACGGACGCGGCGGTCGGCGGCGACTGGTACGACGTCATCACCCTCGGCGCGGGGCGCACGGCCCTCGTCATCGGGGACGTGATGGGACGCGGCGTGCGCGCCGCGGCGGTCATGGGCCAGCTCCGCACCGCGGTCCGCGCCTACGCCCGTCTCGACCTGCCGCCCCACGAGGTGCTCCAGCTCCTCGACGGCCTCGCCGCCGAGATCGACGCCAGCCAGATCGCCACCTGCGTCTACGCGGTCCACGATCCGAACGAGGGCCGGCTGGTCTATTCCTCGGCCGGCCACCTCCCGATCCTCGTCTGCGACGAGAACGGAGTCATCCACCGCGCCGAGGACCCGACCGGCCCCCCGCTCGGCACCGGCGGCTGGATCCACACCTCCGGCACGATCGCCCTGCCCCCGGGCTCCACCGCCGTCCTCTACACGGACGGTCTGGTCGAACGGCGCAGCGAGGACATCGACGAAGGCGTGGCGGCGCTGGAGCGCGCGCTCTCCGGCGCCAAGGGATCACCGCAGGTCGTCTGCGACCGTCTCATCCGCTCCCTCGGCGTGACCGCCGAACACGATGACGACGTGGCCGTGCTGGTCGTCCAGCACCCGGCGCGTACGGGGACGAACGCGGAGCTGTTCCACAACGCCTCGCTCGATCTGCTCGGCGGCATCGAGGCCGCCCCGCGCGCCCGCGCCTTCGCCACGGGAGTGCTCACGTCCTGGCGCTTCCCCGTGGAGCTGTGCGACCTGGGTGTCCTCGCGGCGAGCGAGCTCGTCGCGAACTCCCTCCAGCACGGCACTCCGCCGATGCGGCTCGGTCTGCGGCGCACGGACCGCCGCCTGATCATCGAGGTGACGGACGGCGACGACCACCTGCCGCGCCGACGCCGCGCCGAACCGGCGGACGAGGCGGGACGCGGCATCTCGATCGTCGCGACGATCGCCTCGTCCTGGGGTAGCCGTCGTACGCCGGGCGGCGGCAAAGCGGTGTGGTGCGAGTTCGCGCTGCCTCAGTGAGCGGCGGCGGGCGCGGCGGCCGGTTCGGCCGCCGGCAGTGACACGGCCACCACCCTCGACGGCACGGCCGCGAGCGAAGGCTGGTCCTGTACGGGGGTGAGCCGGCGGCCCAGCCGCAGTGCCAGCACGGTGATGCCCAGCGAGAACAGCACGAACGTCACGATGTACGGCCCGTGCAGCGTCGCCCCCATGGGCCCGCCCACGGCAGGTCCGACCGCCAGTGCCAACTGCTTGCACAGCGCGAAGGCCGAGTTGTACTGACCGACCATCGACTCCGGCGCCAGATCGGCGACCAGCGGGGCCACGGTCGGCGACAGCATCGACTCGCCGAGCCCGAACAGCGCGTACGTCGAGATCATCGCGGCCGTCGCCATGGTCTGGCTGCCGTGCCCGAGACCCGCGTACCCCGCCACGATCCAGGCGAACGCCCAGATCACACCGACCCAGGCGATGACCCGGGTGCGACGGCGGTGCTCCACCAGCCGGAGCACGACGAACTGCGCGACGACGATGACGGCGGTGTTGGCGGCCAGCGCGATACCGAGGGTCGAGGGCTTGATCCCGGCAGCCTCGGTGCCGTAGGCCGCGAGCCCGGACTCGAACTGTCCGTAGCAGGCGAAGAAGAGCACGAAGCCCAGCACGCACAGCTGCACCATGGCCCGGTGCGAGAGCAGCGTCCGCAGCCCGGCCTTGGGGGCCGTGCCGTCGGTGGGCCTGGCGTCGGGGAAGGAGGGGGTACGCGGCATGCGCACGGTCCCCGCCACGACGCCGAGCACGACGAACATCACCGCTTCGATCAGGAACAGCATGGTGAAGCTCGACGGGCTGCTCGTGTCGACGATCAGTCCGCCGAAGAGCCCACCGATCCCGAGGCCCAGGTTCTGCAGGAAGAACTGCATGGCGAAGGCGCGCGTACGGGTGGCGGCGCTGGAGCACCACACCAGCATCGTGGCGAGCGCCGGCTGCATCACCGCGGTACCCGCGCCGAGCACGGCGGCCGAGAGCACGGCGGTCGTCACATTGCTGGACACCCCGAGCGCGGCAGCGCCCACGGCGGCCACGGCGGCGGCGAGGACCAGCACGGGCATCGGCCCGCGCCGGTCGATGGCCCGCCCGGTGAACGGCAGGACGGCCAGAGCTGCCATGGCGAAGACAGCCAGCACGACACCCGCCGTACCGGCACCAAGATCCCGCACCTGCGCCACGTAGACGTACAGATACGGAACGGTGAACCCGAGTCCGAACGCGCTCAGCGCGCTCCCCACCTGGATCCGCCGCAGCGCTGCGCCCATCTCCCTGGTCACGCTCACCTACCTCAAGATCTCGAAGACTTCAGACAACATCGAACTACACAGACCCGAAGACTTTAACACTAAAGTTAGAGGGTTAACAATTCACCTTGAAGGACTTCGAGGGTGAGGTGGGGCGTGCCATACTGCCCGCCATGTCTGACACCACCGAGCCCGGCCCGCAGGAGCCGAGCCTCGACGAGCAGATCGCGGCCTATCAGCGCGAATTCCGGGACCTCGACCCTCAGGTCGAACAGGTCGTCTCGGCCCTGGGCCGCCTCAATCGCCGGATGAACGTCGCGTACGGAAGACAGCTCGCCGCCCTCGGCATCAGCAATGCCGAGTGGGAGGTCCTCAAGACCCTCGTCCTGGCCGGCGCTCCGTACCGACTGGGCCCGGGCGAACTCGCCAAGCGCCTCGGCCTCACCCCGGCTGCGATGACCCACCGCATCGACCGCATGGCGGGCGAGGGTCTGGTCACCCGGGACCGGGACGAGAACAACCGGGTGCGGGTCATCGTCGAACTGACCGACGAGGGTCGTACGAAGTGGCTGGAGGCGATGCGCATGGCAACCGCCTTCGAGGAAGACCTGGTCCAGGACCTTTCCGACGAGGAGCGCGGCGGTCTGGGCGACATGCTGATCCGCCTCCTGCGCCGCGTGGAGCACGCGCAGCCGGACGCCGGCGGCCGTCTCACCGACCTGGACTGAGGCGCCCTCGGGAGGGGTTGACACGCCCCTCCCCGATCCGTAAGGTTCTTCGAGTTGTCACGGGGCCGGAACGGTTCTGCGACAGCCGATCCCGCCGCGAACGCGGCAACCAAACTCAGCACGATCTCCCACCGGGGAGAATTTCGGCATGCCGAAATTCATTTCGATGACTCGATTATGAGTCGCCGGGAGAATCCGCTAGAGTTTGAGACGTCGGAACGGCCCAACAGCCGGAAAGACAAAACCCGCTGACTGGGAGTCAGGCCCGAAAGGATCTGATAGAGTCGGACTCGCCGGAAAGGGAAACGCGAAAGCGAAGAACTGGAAAGCGAAACCCGCTTCGACCGGGAATCGGACACGAAAGAGTCTGATAGAGTCGGAAACGCAAGAACGAAGGGAAGCGCCCGGAGGGCCCCGGTGAAACGGGACCGAAGGAAGCGTCCGTTCCTTGAGAACTCAACAGCGTGCCAAAAGTCAACGCCAAATATGTTGATACCCCGGCCTGCTTCGGCAGGTTGGTGGTTCCTTTGAAAAGTCCTGTTCGGCCTTAACGGTCCGGGCAGGCAACACTAGCGAGGACGCAGTGAACGATCGGTCATATTCCGACTCGGTCGTTCCGCTCTTTTATGGTGCTCTCCCGATTACGGGAAAACATTCATGGAGAGTTTGATCCTGGCTCAGGACGAACGCTGGCGGCGTGCTTAACACATGCAAGTCGAACGATGAAGCCCTTCGGGGTGGATTAGTGGCGAACGGGTGAGTAACACGTGGGCAATCTGCCCTTCACTCTGGGACAAGCCCTGGAAACGGGGTCTAATACCGGATAACACTCCTGCCTGCATGGGCGGGGGTTAAAAGCTCCGGCGGTGAAGGATGAGCCCGCGGCCTATCAGCTTGTTGGTGGGGTAATGGCCTACCAAGGCGACGACGGGTAGCCGGCCTGAGAGGGCGACCGGCCACACTGGGACTGAGACACGGCCCAGACTCCTACGGGAGGCAGCAGTGGGGAATATTGCACAATGGGCGAAAGCCTGATGCAGCGACGCCGCGTGAGGGATGACGGCCTTCGGGTTGTAAACCTCTTTCAGCAGGGAAGAAGCGCAAGTGACGGTACCTGCAGAAGAAGCACCGGCTAACTACGTGCCAGCAGCCGCGGTAATACGTAGGGTGCGAGCGTTGTCCGGAATTATTGGGCGTAAAGAGCTCGTAGGCGGCTTGTCACGTCGGATGTGAAAGCTCGGGGCTTAACCCCGAGTCTGCATTCGATACGGGCTAGCTAGAGTGTGGTAGGGGAGATCGGAATTCCTGGTGTAGCGGTGAAATGCGCAGATATCAGGAGGAACACCGGTGGCGAAGGCGGATCTCTGGGCCATTACTGACGCTGAGGAGCGAAAGCGTGGGGAGCGAACAGGATTAGATACCCTGGTAGTCCACGCCGTAAACGTTGGGAACTAGGTGTTGGCGACATTCCACGTCGTCGGTGCCGCAGCTAACGCATTAAGTTCCCCGCCTGGGGAGTACGGCCGCAAGGCTAAAACTCAAAGGAATTGACGGGGGCCCGCACAAGCAGCGGAGCATGTGGCTTAATTCGACGCAACGCGAAGAACCTTACCAAGGCTTGACATATACCGGAAAGCATCAGAGATGGTGCCCCCCTTGTGGTCGGTATACAGGTGGTGCATGGCTGTCGTCAGCTCGTGTCGTGAGATGTTGGGTTAAGTCCCGCAACGAGCGCAACCCTTGTTCTGTGTTGCCAGCATGCCCTTCGGGGTGATGGGGACTCACAGGAGACTGCCGGGGTCAACTCGGAGGAAGGTGGGGACGACGTCAAGTCATCATGCCCCTTATGTCTTGGGCTGCACACGTGCTACAATGGCCGGTACAATGAGCTGCGATGCCGCGAGGCGGAGCGAATCTCAAAAAGCCGGTCTCAGTTCGGATTGGGGTCTGCAACTCGACCCCATGAAGTCGGAGTTGCTAGTAATCGCAGATCAGCATTGCTGCGGTGAATACGTTCCCGGGCCTTGTACACACCGCCCGTCACGTCACGAAAGTCGGTAACACCCGAAGCCGGTGGCCCAACCCCTTGTGGGAGGGAGCTGTCGAAGGTGGGACTGGCGATTGGGACGAAGTCGTAACAAGGTAGCCGTACCGGAAGGTGCGGCTGGATCACCTCCTTTCTAAGGAGCATCTAGATTCTCTTCGGGGAATCCAGAGACCATTTCGTCGGCAAATGTTCGACGGTGGTTGCTCATGGGTGGAACGTTGACTATTCGGCACGACAGGTTGTTTCTTCGAGTACTGCTTCGGCGTGGAAAGAAGAAATGGATCGGTCGGGTCGGGCACGCTGTTGGGTATCTGAAGGTACGGCCGTAAGGTCGCCTTCTGCTGCCGGCCCCAGTGAACTCGCCTGTAAGGGTGGGGTGATGGGTGGCTGGTCGTTGTTTGAGAACTGCACAGTGGACGCGAGCATCTGTGGCCAAGTTTTTAAGGGCGCACGGTGGATGCCTTGGCACCAGGAACCGATGAAGGACGTGGGAGGCCACGATAGTCCCCGGGGAGCTGTCAACCAAGCTTTGATCCGGGGGTTTCCGAATGGGGAAACCCGGCAGTCGTCATGGGCTGTCACCCACTGCTGAACACATAGGCAGTGTGGAGGGAACGCGGGGAAGTGAAACATCTCAGTACCCGCAGGAAGAGAAAACAACCGTGATTCCGGGAGTAGTGGCGAGCGAAACTGGATGAGGCCAAACCGTATGCGTGTGATACCCGGCAGGGGTTGCGCATGCGGGGTTGTGGGATCTCTTTTTCATAGTCTGCCGACTGTGAGACGAGTCAGAAACCGTTGGTGTAGGCGAAGGACATGCGAAAGGTCCGGCGTAGAGGGTAAGACCCCCGTAGCTGAAACATCAACGGCTCGTTTAAGAGACACCCAAGTAGCACGGGGCCCGAGAAATCCCGTGTGAATCTGGCGGGACCACCCGCTAAGCCTAAATATTCCCTGGTGACCGATAGCGGATAGTACCGTGAGGGAATGGTGAAAAGTACCGCGGGAGCGGAGTGAAATAGTACCTGAAACCGTGTGCCTACAAGCCGTGGGAGCGTCGCTGTTGTTCTTCGGAACAGCAGTCGTGACTGCGTGCCTTTTGAAGAATGAGCCTGCGAGTTAGCGGTGTGTAGCGAGGTTAACCCGTGTGGGGAAGCCGTAGCGAAAGCGAGTCCGAATAGGGCGATTGAGTTGCACGCTCTAGACCCGAAGCGGAGTGATCTAGCCATGGGCAGGTTGAAGCGGAGGTAAGACTTCGTGGAGGACCGAACCCACCAGGGTTGAAAACCTGGGGGATGACCTGTGGTTAGGGGTGAAAGGCCAATCAAACTCCGTGATAGCTGGTTCTCCCCGAAATGCATTTAGGTGCAGCGTCGTGTGTTTCTTGCCGGAGGTAGAGCACTGGATAGGCGATGGGCCCTACCGGGTTACTGACCTTAGCCAAACTCCGAATGCCGGTAAGTGAGAGCACGGCAGTGAGACTGTGGGGGATAAGCTCCATGGTCGAGAGGGAAACAGCCCAGAGCATCGACTAAGGCCCCTAAGCGTACGCTAAGTGGGAAAGGATGTGGAGTCGCAGAGACAACCAGGAGGTTGGCTTAGAAGCAGCCACCCTTGAAAGAGTGCGTAATAGCTCACTGGTCAAGTGATTCCGCGCCGACAATGTAGCGGGGCTCAAGCGTACCGCCGAAGTCGTGTCATTCATACACATATCCCCAACGGGAGTATGGATGGGTAGGGGAGCGTCGTGTGCCGGGTGAAGCAGCCGCGGAAGCGAGTTGTGGACGGTTCACGAGTGAGAATGCAGGCATGAGTAGCGATACACACGTGAGAAACGTGTGCGCCGATTGACTAAGGGTTCCTGGGTCAAGCTGATCTGCCCAGGGTAAGTCGGGACCTAAGGCGAGGCCGACAGGCGTAGTCGATGGACAACCGGTTGATATTCCGGTACCCGCTTTGAAACGCCCAGTACTGAATCAGGCGATGCTAAGTCCGTGAAGCCGGCCCGATCTCTTCGGAGTTGAGGGTAGTGGTGGAGCCGATGAACCAGACTTGTAGTAGGTAAGCGATGGGGTGACGCAGGAAGGTAGTCCAACCCGGGCGGTGGTAGTTCCCGGGGTAAGGGTGTAGGCCGTGTGATAGGCAAATCCGTCACACATTAAGGCTGAGACCTGATGCCGAGCCGATTGTGGTGAAGTGGATGATCCTATGCTGTCGAGAAAAGCCTCTAGCGAGTTTCATGGCGGCCCGTACCCTAAACCGACTCAGGTGGTCAGGTAGAGAATACCGAGGCGTTCGGGTGAACTATGGTTAAGGAACTCGGCAAAATGCCCCCGTAACTTCGGGAGAAGGGGGGCCATCACTGGTGATCCGATTTACTCGGTGAGCTGGGGGTGGCCGCAGAGACCAGCGAGAAGCGACTGTTTACTAAAAACACAGGTCCGTGCGAAGCCGTAAGGCGATGTATACGGACTGACGCCTGCCCGGTGCTGGAACGTTAAGGGGACCGGTTAGTGCACTTTCGGGTGTGCGAAGCTGAGAACTTAAGCGCCAGTAAACGGCGGTGGTAACTATAACCATCCTAAGGTAGCGAAATTCCTTGTCGGGTAAGTTCCGACCTGCACGAATGGCGTAACGACTTCTCGACTGTCTCAACCATAGGCCCGGTGAAATTGCACTACGAGTAAAGATGCTCGTTTCGCGCAGCAGGACGGAAAGACCCCGGGACCTTTACTATAGTTTGATATTGGTGTTCGGTTCGGCTTGTGTAGGATAGGTGGGAGACTTTGAAGCGGCCACGCCAGTGGTTGTGGAGTCGTCGTTGAAATACCACTCTGGTCGTGCTGGATGTCTAACCTGGGTCCGTGATCCGGATCAGGGACAGTGTCTGATGGGTAGTTTAACTGGGGCGGTTGCCTCCTAAAGAGTAACGGAGGCGCCCAAAGGTTCCCTCAGCCTGGTTGGCAATCAGGTGTTGAGTGTAAGTGCACAAGGGAGCTTGACTGTGAGACCGACGGGTCGAGCAGGGACGAAAGTCGGGACTAGTGATCCGGCAGTGGCTTGTGGAAGCGCTGTCGCTCAACGGATAAAAGGTACCCCGGGGATAACAGGCTGATCTTCCCCAAGAGTCCATATCGACGGGATGGTTTGGCACCTCGATGTCGGCTCGTCGCATCCTGGGGCTGGAGTCGGTCCCAAGGGTTGGGCTGTTCGCCCATTAAAGCGGTACGCGAGCTGGGTTTAGAACGTCGTGAGACAGTTCGGTCCCTATCCGCTGTGCGCGTAGGAATATTGAGAAGGGCTGTCCCTAGTACGAGAGGACCGGGACGGACGAACCTCTGGTGTGCCAGTTGTCCTGCCAAGGGCATGGCTGGTTGGCTACGTTCGGAAAGGATAACCGCTGAAAGCATCTAAGCGGGAAGCCTGCTTCGAGATGAGTATTCCCACCCCCTTTGAGGGGTTAAGGCTCCCAGTAGACGACTGGGTTGATAGGCCAGATGTGGAAGCCCGGTAACGGGTGGAGCTGACTGGTACTAATAGGCCGAGGGCTTGTCCTCAGTTGCTCGCGTCCACTGTGTTAGTTCTGAAATAACGAACAGCTGTGTTTTTGCCAGCGTTCAAATTTCATAGTGTTTCGGTGGTCATTGCGTTAGGGAAACGCCCGGTTACATTCCGAACCCGGAAGCTAAGCCTTTCAGCGCCGATGGTACTGCAGGGGGGACCCTGTGGGAGAGTAGGACGCCGCCGAACAATTATTCCGGGAAAGCCCCGCACCTTCAGGTGCGGGGCTTTTCTGCGTTCTGGGTCCGCGTGGTGATGCGCCCGCCGCATGTCCGCAGGAAATGTTGTTTGCGCTGATCAGGGGTGCGGTGCAGGATCTTCCAATGGACTATGCGATTCGAGCAGTACGCGCCGAGGACTGGCCGGCGGCGAGGGAACTCCGCCTTGCTGCCCTTCAGGACCCCATGGCGCCCTTTGCCTTCCTCGAGACGTACGAGGACGCGGCGGCCCAGCCCGACTCGTTCTGGGTGGGGCGGACGGCCGATGCGGCCGAGGGCGTCGTGGTGCGGCAGTTCATCGCCGAGCGGCCCGACGGCGGGCTCGCGGGCACCGTGACGGTGCTGGTGGAGCGGCCGGACGGCGACACCCGGTTCGGAGCAGCCGCCGAGGTCGACCAGACGCACGTGGTGGGGGTCTTCGTGCACGCGCAGGACCGCGGGAGCGGCCTGGCCGACGAGCTGTTCCGTACCGCGATCGACTGGTCCTGGTCGCTGGCCGAGCCGCGCATCGAGCGCGTGCGGCTCTATGTGCACGAGGGCAATCCGCGGGCTGCGGCTGCCTACCGCAGGATCGGGTTCGTCCCCTCGGGGCAGACCGTGCCCGTGCCGGACGGCTCGGGGGCCCGTGAACTGGAGTACGTGATCGAGCGGGCCGAGCCGTAACCGGCGCGCGTGGCCGTCGGGGGTGTGTCCGGTCAGCGGGTGCGCGGGCTCGGGGCCTCAAGGGGACTGCGCCAGCGGGCGCGGCCCTGTTCCTGTGAGCGGAGCAGGACCAGTGAGGGCAGGCCCTGGTCCTGACCGGTCGACAGCAGCTCCGGAAGCTGGGGGAGCGGAGCGACGGCTGCGACGTCGTCGAGGACGAGTGTCATTGGTGGGTCGAGCCGACCGTCGGTTGACCGTGCGGCCATGCGGCGGCCGTGCTCGACCACGTATGAGGACAGTGCAGTGAGCAGGGGCATTGCACCGGGGCGGGTGCGGGGATCCTCGATGGGTTCACCGACCACATAGAGCGTTCCCCCTTCACCCGTAAATGATTCCAGTGCGAGCGAATCGGCCCGGTTGGGTGTGCACGCCTCGCGGATGTGGACCGAGGACAGTGCGGTGAAGGCCCGTACCGTCAGTTCCTGGGCCAGTTCGCGGCGTTCGGGATAGGCGGTGAGCGCGGACTCCAGCAGGCCGGCGATTCCGGAGGCGGCCTTGGGGTGCGTACGGAGGAGGCGTACGGCTTCGTGGGCGTTGCCGCCGAGGGCCCAGCGGTGGACCTGGCGGAAGGGGCGGCCGTCGACGGCGGCGGCGTGCAGCCAGCACTTGAGGAGCGTTTCCGCGGTGTCCGCCGTGGCCGCGTCCAGGCGTGCCTGTGGTCGGACCGGGGCGAGGAGAGCGGTGGCGCGGGTGGTGGCCACGTCGGGCTCCTCGCAGCCGGCCGTGGGGGACCAGTGGAGGCGGGCCGGGGTGTCGCAGAGGTGGCCGGGGTCGTAGACGAGGACCGGGCCGAGCTTGCCGCGGGCGTCCTTCGTCTCGGCCCAGAGCGTGGGGTCGGAGGTCACCACGAGGACGGGGCCCGCCGCGTCCTGGATGGCCTGGACGGCCGTGGGGCGGCGGGTGGCCGCGGGCCCGTAAAGGAGGAGCGGGGCGCGGGGGGAGGGGACGAGCGCGGCCGGGGCGGCAGGGGTGGTGGGAGCGCTGGGTTCCGGGGTCGGGTCGGGGGCGGCTTCGATGAACGTGGGGGCCGGGGTGGGGTGTGAGGCCGGCTGTTCCCGTACCGGTGTCGGCTGCTCCCGTACCGGGGTCCGGGTGGGGATGTCCCGGGCGTCGGTCCGGTCGTGCAGGTCGTCGCGGCGGGTCGCCCGTACGACGCGCCAGCGGGCCGCCGCCCCCAGGACGAACACGGTCAGCACCACGAGCACCATCAGCTCGCCGATGAACAGGCCCCAGAACAGCCCGTAGCCCGAGAGGTCGGACGCCGGGGTTTCGGGCCAGGCGCCCGGGAGGTTCTGCGGATCCGTCGCCAGTGCGCGCAGGGCCAGGGGCGTCCGGGTGAACGTGACGCCCTGCGGCCAGGAGCCGTGGGCGAACAGGCCGGCGAGTCCGGTGGCGGTCCAGCCCAGGACCGTGAGGCCGAACAGGAGGGCCAGGAGGCCGACCAGCAGCCCGTCCGGGAGGCCGCCGGTGCCGCGTTCCTCTCTGTTCGACGCGTTCCCCGCCATGTCAGGCCACCGTGGACTCGGACGACTCGTTCATCCGCTGTTGGTGCTCCATCCGCGCCGCCCGTTGCTCCGCCTCCAGCTCGGCGGCTCGTACGTCCTCGGGGAGCAGGTCGTTCGCGGAGCCCTCGGTCATCGCGCGGTCCGTGAAGACGAGGGGGCGTTCGGCCTCGGTGATGAGGTGTTTGACCACCTGCACGTTGCCGTTGACGTCCCAGACCGCGATGCCCGGGGTGAGGGTCGGGATGATCTCGACCGCCCACCTGGGCAGGCCGATCACCTTCCCGGTCGCTCTCGCCTCGTCGGCCTTCTGGGCGTAGATCGTGCGGGTCGAGGCCATCTTGAGGATGGCCGCCGCTTCCCGGGCCGCGGCCCCGTCGACCACGTCACTGAGGTGGTGGACGACGGCGACGAAGGACAGGCCGAGACGTCGGCCGAACTTCAGCAGGCGCTGGAAGAGCTGGGCGACGAACGGGGAGTTGATGATGTGCCAGGCTTCCTCGACCAGGAAGATGCGCTTCTTCCGGTCGGGCCTGATCCAGGTGTGTTCCAGCCACACGCCGACGATCGCCATCAGGATCGGCATCGCGATCGAGTTGCGGTCGATGTGCGAGAGGTCGAAGACGATCAGCGGTGCGTCGAGGTCGATGCCGACCGTCGTCGGACCGTCGAACATGCCGCGCAGGTCGCCGTCGACGAGGCGGTCGAGGACGAGGGCGACATCCAGGCCCCAGGCCCGTACGTCGTCTATGTCGACGTTCATCGCCTCGGCGGACTCGGCCTTCGGGTGGCGCAGTTGCTCCACGATGTCCATGAGGACCGGCTGCCGGTCGGTGATCGTCTCGTTCACGAACGCGTGCGCGACCTTCAGCGCGAAGCCGGAGCGTTCGTCGAGGCCGTGGCCCATCGCGACTTCGATGATCGTCCGGAGCAGGGCGAGCTGGCCCGTCGTGGTGATCGCCGGGTCGAGCGGGTTGAGCCGGATGCCGCCGTTGAGGGCGGCGGTCGGGTCGAGCCGGATGGGGGTTATGCCCAGCTCCTGGGCGATGAGGTTCCACTCGCCGACCCCGTCCTCGCCCTGGGCGTCCAGGACGACGACCTGGCGGTCGCGGAAGCGGAGCTGGCGGAGCACGTACGTCTTCTCCAGCGCGGACTTGCCGTTGCCGGACTCGCCGAGCACCAGCCAGTGCGGGGCGGGCAGCTGCTGTCCGTACAGCTGGAAGGGGTCGTAGATGTAGCCCTTGCCGGAGTAGACCTCGCGGCCGATGATCACCCCGGAGTCGCCGAGGCCGGGGGCGGCGGTCGGCAGATAGACGGCCTGGGCCTGGCCCGTCGACGTACGGACGGGCAGCCGGGTCGTCTCGACCTTCCCGAAGAGGAAGGCGGTAAAGGCGTCCGACAACGCGGACAGCGGATCTCGCATGGCGTGAATGACCTCCCTCTCGGTCTCGCGGAACTCGGGTTCTTGTCGGGCGTCTCGGTCAGCGGCGGATGCCGGTGGCGAACGGCAGGGTGTTCACGAAGGCGCGGTGGTGCTCGCGGTCGCACCACTCCAGCTTCAGATAGGACTTGCCGGCCGAGGCCCGGATCGTCCGCTTGTCGCGGGCGAGGGCCTCGGGTGAACGGGACGACACGGTGATGTACCCCACCAGGTTCACTCCGGCCGCGCCGCTGGCCAGATCTTCACCCCGCTGGTCGAGTCGTCCGTGGGCCGCGATGTCGCGCGGGTCGACGGTGCGGTTCATCTTGGCCTGGCGGCTCGCTTCGGCCTCGTCGTTCGTCTTCTCCGTCAGCATGCGCTCGATGGCGACCTCGGTGGGTTCGAGGTCCATGCAGACCGCGACCGTACGGATGACGTCCGGGGTGTGCACGAGCAGCGGGGCGAGGAAGTTGACGCCGACGGGCGTCATCGGCCATTCCTTCACCCAGGCGGTCGCGTGGCACCAGGGGGCGCGGGTGGTGGACTCGCGCGTCTTGGCCTGGAGGAACGTCGGCTCGACGGCGTCCAGTTCGGCCGGCCAGGCGTTGCGCTTCGTCATGGCCTGGATGTGGTCGATGGGGTGGTCGGGGTCGTACATGGAGTGCACGAGGGAGGCCAGGCGGCTCTGGCCGAGCGGCTGGCGTACCCGGATGTCGGCTTCGGCGAGGCGGGCGCAGATGTCGGTGAGCTCGCGCGCCATGACGACGGCGAGACCGGAGTCGCGGTCGAGTTTGCGACCGCCGTGCGGGCGCGCCGCACGGGCCATGGCGTTGGCCTCGGCGGCCAGCTCGCGGCTGTAGTGCATGCACGCGACGAGGTAGGCGCGGTGCTGCTCGCTGGAGGTGGAGACCATCGACTGGAGCTGGTCGTAGGACTCCTGGAGCCAGCCGGGGGACGTCTTGTCGCCGCGCTGGGCGACGTCCTTGGCGTGGGCGTCGGGGTCGGCGGGCAGGGTGCGGGCGAGCATCTGGAGCCGGGTCACGAAGCCGTCGCCGTTGGCCACGTGCTTGAGGAGGGTGCCGAACCGGTCGACCAGGGCCTCCTGGTCCTCGCTGTCGCGCAGGCCGACGCCGGGGCCCTCGATCTCGATGGCGGCGGTGACCGTACGCCGGTCGGCGTGCAGGAGTACGGCGATCTCGTCGGGGCCGAAGGGGGCCGCGAGCCAGCTGATCCGGCCGATGCCGGGGGGCGGGCCGATCTCGACCTCACGGCCGTCGGCGCTGACGCCGGCCTCCATGGCGGTGGAACGGTACGCGGTGCCGCGGCGCAGGGACCTCTTGAAGCTGCGGTTGATCTCGAACCACTTGTAGAAGGTCCGGTGCTTGTACGGGACGTACACGATGGCGAGGGCCAGCAACGGGAAGCCCATGAGGAGCACGATCCGCAGGGACAGGACGGGGACGATGAGCCCGCTCATCATGCCGAGGAACGCGCCGCCGATGATCAGGGCGATCTCGCCGGTCTCGCGGTTCTTGCCGACGATGGCATTGGGCCGGGCGCGCCCGATGAGATACGTACGGCGGGGCGCGATGGTGTGGGACTGAGTCGTCAACGCCCTCCACCTCCTGTGCTGTTGTTACCTGTGCTGCCTGAACCGCCGCCCCGTGCGGAGCGGCTGCTGTGGGGGGTTCCGGAGGTGGGACCGGAACCGCTGCGGGGGGCGGGCGCCGCGGCGGATCCGCCGGACGCGCCGCTGCCGCCGGTGCCGCGGGAGCTGTGTGCGGCGACTCCGCCGCTGGCCGGGTTGGCGGAGCGGGCACCGCCGCCTCCGCCTCCGCCGTTCTGGTCGTTCCGGCCGCTGTGGGTCTTGATGCCCTGGGAGACGAGGGCGGCGGGGGAACTGATCAGGGCGGCGGCCTGGGAGCCGTCGGTGGCCTGCTTGCGGTTGGTACGGGCGCCCTGGATCTCGTCGCCGAAGCCGGGGACGAAGCGGTAGATCATGGCGGAGGCGAAGATCGCCAGCAGGATGATGGAGAGGCCGGACACGACGGCGGAGAAGGCGTCCGGGCCTTCGTCCTGGGAGAGTGCGCCGGCGAGGCCCAGCACGATGACGATGACCGGCTTGACCATGATCACCGCGATCATGATGCCCGCCCAGCGGCGGACGTGGCCCCACATGTTCTTGTCGACGAGCCCGGCGTAGACGACGACTCCGAGGAGTGCGCCGACGTAGAGCAGGGCGGCCCGGATCACGAGCTCCAGCCAGAGGACTCCGGCGGCGAGGATCGACACGAGCGAGACGACGATCAGCATGATCGGTCCGCCGCCGATGTCCTCGCCCTTTTCGAGGGCCTTGGCGAACGATCCGAAGAAGACGTCCGTCTGGCTGCCGCTCGCGGAGGAGATGACCTCGGTGACTCCGTCGGTGGCGGAGACGATCGTGTAGAGGATGAGCGGCGTGAAGGCGGAGGCGAGGACGGTCAGCCAGAGGAAGCCGACCGCTTCGGAGATCGCGGTGGTCAGCGGTACGCCGCGGATGGCGCGCTTGGCCACGGCGAGCAGCCACAGGACGAGGGTCAGGACGGTGGAGGCCGCGAAGACGACTGCGTACTGCTGGAGGAACGTGGTGTTGGTGAAGTCGACGTTCGCCGTGCTCTTCACGGCCTCGCTGAGCTTGCCGACGATCCAGGAGGCGGCGTCGGCGCAGCCGCGGGCGAGGGAGGAGAGGGGGTCCAGGGCGTCGTCTGTGGTGGTGGGGGCGCGGCGGGCGGAGCCGCCGGCGTCGTCGCCGTTCTCGCAGTAGTCCCTGGCGGGGCCGACGATGAGATCACAGTTGTCCTTGGCCGACGGCGTCGGCGTCGGCGACGGGGCAGCGGCAGCGCGAGTCACCAGGAGCACCATCGCTGCCTGAGTGCTGGCGAGGACCGTACCGATTGTGAGTACGCGCCGTGTGTTAGCGGGCATACGTGAACCCTCCGTACTCCTCGACTGCCCTGGCGATCTCGTCAGCGTTGGAAGCCGTGCGGTCGGTGTTGACCGGAGCCGGTCCCTCCTTCTGAGCGAAGCTGTCGACCTTCCAGTCCTCACCCGCCCACTGGAGCTTCAGCGTCATGGTGAACCAGTCGTTGCTCACCGGATTGGTGGAACTGACGCCCGCCGTGCCGAACACGCCGGTGCACCAGACCTCGACGGTGGCGGAGGTGGTCGAGTACGCGGTCACCTTGGTGCCGACTGGAGCGGTTCTTGAGACGTAGGTCATGCCCTCGGCCGCGTTGCCGTTCTCGTCGAGCCCGACCTTTTCGAGGAATTCGCTGCTGTATGCCTCATTGAATTTGGCCTCCAGCTCACCAACCCGTTGTGCGACGAAGATCTGGCGCACGATCTCGCCCCTTCGGTCGGGCTTGAGGATCTCCGCAGATACCAACGCCACCGCATAGTTCGCCGCCGCGCTCTGCGCCCCCTGCTCGTCGTGGGCGAAGCCCGAGGCGATGGTGCCGTTCTTGCCCTGGACCGGCTTGGTGCCCGTGGGGGCCGTGGGGCCGGAGCCCGTGGTGCCCGGCTTCTTCGCGCCGCCGGACGCCTCCTCGTTGCCGCCTCCGCCGCGGTTCGCGAACGCGATGGCGGCGATCAGCAGGACGACCACGCCGACCACCATGACGAGCGAGCGGGAGTTGCGGGCGGGGCGGCGGCCGTGGTCGCCGCCCTCGCCGTCGGGGAGGCGGGTGCGGGTCTGGCGTGTGCCGCCCAGCGTGCTGTACGGGTCGTCGCCGCGACCGCCCGAATCGCCGCCGTAGCCGTGATCGTCGCCCTGGCTCATGCCGCGTAAGCCCCCTCAGCCGTCTGCAGTGCCGCGTAGTACGACGGTAGCTGTGCTGGTTGCCGCGCGTGCGCGGTGTGGTGACTGGACATCAGGGAGACGCAACCTCAGCCGGTGGGCACGACGGATGGATGGTGTGAGGTGGGCGGGGACGGCCCGGGGTGCAGCGGATGGCGTCGGGTCAGACGGCCATGCCGTACACAATCGTGAAGAGGGTGCCGAGCGATCCGATGATGAAGACGCCCGTCAGCCCGGCCACGATCAGGCCCTTGCCCTGTTCGGCACTGAAGGTGTCGCGCAGGGCCGTCGCGCCGATGCGCTGTTTGGCGGCGCCCCAGATGGCGATGCCGAGACAGAGCAGGATGGCTACCGCCATCACCACCTCGATCATGATGCGTGCCTCGTTGCCGAGGGTCCCGAACGGCCCCCAGTTCGGGGCGATTCCGCCGATGATGGTGGTGATGTCGCCCTTTTCAGCTGCCAGGATCATGTAAGTCACCGCCCCTGTTGGGTAGTTCGCCGCCCGTACCGTCCGGCACGGGTCGCCTTCTATCTTCGCTGATGAAACCGCGCCCGTACGACGCCTTCCCGTGTCTCTTTACCCGGATCTCGCACGTTTGACCGGGACGACCACCCTGACCTGCGGCTCGTTCCGGCATCTGCGTGCATATGCATGGTTACTCTGTGTATCACGGGGTGTGACCACGAGCAACGACGATGGCCTTGGGTTCCTGATGCGGTTGCAGCGTTCGCTGTGGGCGTGGGGTTCGTACGCGCCGTTCGAGAGCCGTTGTCGCGCCGGTGGACTTCCGTCGACGTGTCGTCAGGGCCCGCTGTGGGAAGGGGGCGTGGCGCGGCACCCGGTCTCGGGGCGCTGGTGGCGAGGGCCGGCGAAGGCGTTGCCGGGCTCGCCGTCGCCCGGGCCGGTCATGAGGCGAGCAGGTCCAGTTCGTCCGCGGAGAGCTTGAGCGCGCCCGCGGCCACGTTGTCGGCCAGATGGTCCGGGTTGCCGGTGCCGGGGATGGCCAGAACATGCGGTCCGCGGTGCAGGGTCCACGCGATGCGGATCTGCGCGGGCGTCACCCCGTGGGCGCGGGCAACGGCCTGCACCTGTTCGCTCTCCGTGCCCGCGACCGTGCCTCCTTCGCGTCCGGCGCCCGCGATCGCGTAGAACGGGACGAAGGCGATGCCCTCCTCGCCGCACCTGCGCAGGAACGCGTCCTGCTCGGGCCGCGCGCCGATGCCGTACTGGTTCTGCACGCACACGACCGGCGCGATGGCCTGGGCCTCGGTGAGGTGCTCGGGGGTGATGTTGGAGAGGCCGAGGTGGCGGATGAGGCCCGCTTCGCGCAGTCGGGCCAGGGCCCCGAAGCGCT
This sequence comes from Streptomyces sp. NBC_00234, assembly GCF_036195325.1. NCBI lineage: Bacteria > Bacillati > Actinomycetota > Actinomycetes > Kitasatosporales > Streptomycetaceae > Streptomyces > Streptomyces sp. NBC_00234. The sequence goes on from NZ_CP108101.1 coordinate 4,386,092, forward strand.
CGGCGATCGAGTCGGTGCCGACGATGCGCAGGTTCACGACGTCGAGGTGGTCGCGGCCGAGCTGGCGGAGGTTCTCCTCCACCTGACCGCGCAGCTGCTCCGGGGTCGCGTGGTCGATCCATTCGCCCGAGGGGTCCCGGCCGGGGCCGACCTTGGTGACGATGACGAGGTCGTCCGGGTAGGGGCCGAGCGCGCGGTTGATCAGCTCGTTGGCCGAACGCAGCGGGGAGAAGTAGAAGGCGGCCGTGTCGATGTGGTTCACACCGAGTTCGATGGCGCGGCGCAGCACGCCGATCGCGCGCTCACGGTCGCTCGACGCGGCGTCGGCCCTGAGCGCCGCGCCGTTCTGCGTGAGGCGCATGGCGCCGAATCCGATGCGGTTGACCGGCAGGTCGCCCAGTATCCAGGTGCCGGCGTCCGCTGCGTTGATCGTTTTCGATGAGGTCATCAGCGGATTGTGACAGGTGGGAGGCGGACGGCACCGCTGGTTTCCGGGCCGGGCCGGCAGCTCCCGGTGGGGACTGCCGGCCCGGTCGGTCGCACGCGGGTCAGACCACGTCGACGTAGTCGGCCGAGGTCGTCGCGGGGCCCGTGGTCGACGTACCGCCGAAGGCCCAGCGCCAGTAGCCGTCCGCGGAGGCGGTGACGGTGGTCTTGAGCGCCCCCGTGGAGCCGGCCGTCACCGTCTTGACGGTGGAGTAGACCGAGGTGCCCTTCTTGCGGAACTGGAGCTTGACCGACTGGTTTCCGTAGCCGGTGTACGCGTGCTTCACCCAGTCCGCGCGCTTGAGGCTGCCGGTCACGGTGAGGGTCTTGCCCTTGGCCACCGGTTCCGGGGAGGCGTTGACCGTGGCTTTCGCCCAGCGCTTGACCTGGACGCCGCCGGAGAGGGTGGCGTACTCCTCGGCCTTGAGCCCGCCGTTGGAGGTGAAGAGACGTGCCGACACGCCGATCTTCCACGTCGTGGCGTCGCCGTTCGAATCGAGGTCGTAGCGCGGGTCGATCCAGATCTCGCCCTCGCAGCGAGCGACCCGAGCGCTCTCGTCGTAACACGTGTACGAGCCCATGTAGAGGCCGCCGCTGTTGGCTCCCTTGGCGGCCGTGGTGCCGTGGTACAGGAACGGTTCTGCTTGCCAGTCGAAGGGATCGGCTGTGCTGTAGCCCGAGGGCAGAGCGACTCGGAAGGTGACGGGAGGGGCCTTCTCGTCCGAGGTTCCCACCACGACGGGCTTTCCTCCGTTGATCACCACCGATGACACGGTGATGCCGGTGTCCGCGGCCTGCGCCGTCGGGGCGCTGAACACCGAGAGAGCCAGGGCTCCCACGATGGCGGCTGCGGTGCCGGTTCTGCTGCCTGCCTTCAATGCACACCTCTTACTGCGTACGGGGATGCGAAACCACGCGCCGCGCCCGGAGACGGAGCCCGGGTGCCGACGGGCGGGGCGGCAGGTTATCAGCGGCATGGGCATGACGTACGAGGAGGACGGTCAGGGTGCCGCAGGGCGGGACGCGACACGTTCGACGACGAGGTCGGCGACGCGGGAGGGCGGTATGCCGGTGGTGTCGACGACCTCGGCCGCCGCGCGGAGCCAGGGCAGGGCGTCGGTGTACGCGGCGAGGTGATCCAGGCGCCACTGCCGGGCGTTGGCGCTCTCGGGTGCGGTGTCGGTCTCGATGCGGTGGACGAGCGTGTCGTGGTCGGTGTGCAGGAGGAAGTGGTGGACGGGGATGCCGGCGTCGGCGAGTCCGGTGCTCAGCTCCCGCCAGTACGGCTCCATCAGGACGGTCTGGGGGACGACCAGGGTGCCACCCACGTAGTCGAGAAGCTGACGGGCCGTCTCCACGACCAGACCGCGCCAGGGCGGCCAGTCCTGGAAGTCGCGGGGTGGCGTGCCGAGTGCGTGCCAGAGCATCTCGCCGACCTTCTCGGAGTCGAAGAGCCGGGAGTCGGGGACGCGGGCGGTGAGCTCCTCGGCTGTGGTCGTCTTGCCTGCGCCGAAGGTGCCGTTCAGCCAGATGATCATGCCCGTCACGGTACGGGGGCCTCCATCGATCGGGTGATTCGGCCCGTCTCGGCGCGCTGTCGACGACGCCCGGGATTCGGGGGCGCGGGCAGGGTCGGGGCGCTCGCGACGCGGTGTGGGTGTGGCATGTCGCGCACGGCCGAACTGGGACAGTGCCGCTCCACGATCAAGGAGCGGGGTGAGCGGGGTGAGCGGGGTGAGCGGGGTGAGCGGTGTGGCCGTGGTGGGAGAGCCGTTGGGGCGGGAGAGGCTCAGTGATCTGGCGGGTCCGGGGAGTGGTGGAGCGGACAGCCGGACGCTGAAGCACAGCGGTGGGCCGTGGACGCGGGCGGCGGGGGGCGCGGAGGCGATGCGGACGCACCTGGCGCCGGTCAGGTCCGAGCTCGAGGCGGCGCACGAGGGGCTGTTGGCGGGGGCCGGTGATCTGACGGCGCTGGCGGAACTGGGTGCCGTACGCGCGTCCTGGGAGCGGCGGATCGCGACCGCGCAGGGCGAGTGCGCAAGCCTTGCCGGACGGCTGCGGGCCGTGGCGCGTGCGCAGGGGGAGACGAACGAGGCCGTGCGGTCCTCCTTCGCGCCGGTCCAGGTGCCGGCACCGGGCGGCGGAGCGCGATGAGCGGATCGGCGCTGACGTGGGCGAAGTTACGGGACCTGAAGTGCGCGGAGCTGGAGGGGGCGGCCGACGGCTGGGGCAGGGCGAGCAACCGGGCCGACGCGGCTCGGGACCGGATCGAGCAGCAGCTGCTGAACGGGTTGCGCGAGACGCAGCAGGGCGAGGCGGCCGATGCGGCGGTGGGGCGGCTGCGCCAGTTGAGCCAGAACTTCCAGTACGTCTATACGGAGTGCGGCCTGCTGCGTACGACGCTGAACAGCCTGGCTCACGAGATGAGGGCCCAGCAGCGGGCGTTGGCCGATGCGCTGGACGACGCGGCAGCGCTGAAGTTCACGGTGCACGCGGACGGGTCGGTGACGTATCCGGCGGCGGGCGAAGGACTGGCCGACGGGAAGCCCTTGGTGGGCGGGACGGCGTCCGGGGGTGGGGTGCCGGGGCTGGTGGCGCCGTCCGGGCTGGTCGCGCCGAACCCGAACACCGCGAAGGCGCAGGACATCGCGGACCGGGTGGTGAAGGCCGTACGGACGGCGGCCGAGATCGACTGGCGGTACGCGAGGATCCTGCGGAGGCTCAGGGCGGAGGAGGGCCTGAAGGTCCCGGACTCGACGTGGACCGACGCGGCGGGGGACGTGGCCGCAGTGCGGGGTGCGGCGCGCGGGTACCTGAAGGACCGCATCCCGCTGGACGCGTCTCCGGCCGAACGCGGGGCGTGGTGGGCCGGTCTGACGCAGGAACAGCGGGAGGAGTTCCTCGCGGTGTACCCGGACCAGATCGGAAACCTGGACGGGATCCCGGCCCTCGTACGAGACACGGCCAACCGCGACAACCTCCAGCTGCTGATCGGGAAGCTGGAGGGGCGGGACGACGAGGAGTCGGTGACGAAGCTGGCGGGGTTGCGGGAGATTGACCGGCAGTTGCAGGCGGTTCCCAAGGCGGGGCAGCCGCCGATGTATCTGCTGGGGATCGGGGATGAGGGGAACGGTCGGGCGATTGTTGCCTATGGGAATCCGGATACGTCGAGGAATGTTTCTGCGTATGTTCCGGGGCTAAATACGTCGCTAGATGCAGGGTTTGCAGAAGGGGATCTTAAGCGTGCCCGTGACACAGCTGTGGCAACCCGTGAAATCGATCCATCGAGTGCGGCGATTGTTTGGCTTGGTTACGACGCTCCGCAGGCCCCCGATGGTCTGGATAGCCTGGCTGTAGCGGGTGATGAACGAGCAGAGACGGGTGGACGTTCCTTCAACGAGTTCGTGGATGGTTTGGCGACGACCAATCAAAATGAGGATCCGCATATGACGGCAATTGGCCATTCGTACGGGTCGCGGACTGTGGGTGCAGCTACGCAGCATGGAGCTGGTGTACCAGGGCTGGACGACATTGTGCTGGTTGGTAGCCCTGGGGTAGGCGTGGATCGCGCTGAGGACCTTGGGGTGGGTAGAGAACATGTATTTGTCGGGGCGGCAGAGAACGATGTGGTGACCAAGGTGCCATCCAAATTGCAAGGAAACCTTACTGCCGCTATGGGGCCGGTCGGGTATGTAGTTGGAGGGTTGGCGGATCGTGGGGATGACGACCGGTGGTTTGGTAAGGATCCGGCGAGTGAGGCTTTTGGGGCTAGGCGCTTCCGTGTGGATGACGGGCCGCCGGTTTTTGGTGCGCATGGCTTGTCGAGTGACGCGCACTCTCAGTACTTCGATCCGGAAAAGGATGTCACTTCGGCAGACAGCATCGCTCTGATTGCCGCAGGTAAAGCGCATAGGGTCAAGGTGGAGGAGCCCCGTTGAAGAATCGGTATCGGGTCGCGTTGTTTGCTTTGGTGTGGAGCGTCACGGCGACTGGTTGCGTGAGCGAGGAGAGGGACGAGATGGATATGCAGGGGGCGGCTGAGCGTTCTGATGCGATTCTCGATGCCGTGCTGAATGAACTTCATCCGGCGGTGCAGTGGACGCATGGGGCAACTACGACTGGAATTTGTGATGTATCACGCCGGCGTGCAGTTATGACTGTAATTTCTCCCGAGCGGCGGGGAAGTTTCCTAGGTCTCGTAGATCGCTTCTGGCGGAAGAGTGACTACCGGATGGAAGCAATTAACAATGACGAAGAATTTCCGGCTATCTATGCCCAGACCGGGGAGGGGTTCGTCGTAAGCCTGCGCTTCGGCGGCGAGGGTCAAGCGTTCTTCAGGGTCGACAGCCCCTGCGTTGAGAAGTCCGACGTCGCCGACTCCACCACCAAGCCCACCGCCCCCACCTACGAGGGCATGGAGAACATCCCCCGCCCCCACCTCCGCTCCGACTTCTGGTCAGCCGGAGCCCCCTGACCCCGCATCACCCCCCCCGCACCCCCCGCACGCGCCCCCTCCACCCGTACACACCAGCGAATCGGCCCATGAACGGCGCCCGGATGGGGGATGGTTGAGGGGTGCGGAAATACTGGGTGGTCGTCGGCGGTGGGATCGGGCTGTGTCTGTGCTTCGTGGCGCTGCTCGTCGTCGGTACGTACTCCGCCGCTGCCGGGCTCGCCGGGGGCGGTGGTGGTGGGGCCGTCGGGCTGGCCAAGGGGGCCGTTCCGGCGCGGTACCAGCCGTTGGTGCAGAAGTGGGGCAACCTCTGCGCCGCCATCAACCCCGCCCTCCTGGCCGCGCAGTTGTACCAGGAGAGCGGATGGAACCCGAGGGCTCAGAGTCACGCCGCCGCTCAGGGCATCGCGCAGTTCATCCCCGGGACCTGGGCCTCGCACGGGATCGACGGGGACAACGACGGGGACCGGGACGTATGGGACCCGGCCGACGCCATTCCGTCCGCCGCCTCGTACGACTGCGAGCTCGCCGGGTACGTGAAGAAGGTGCCGGGTGATCCGACCAACAACATGCTGGCGGCCTACAACGCCGGTGCCTACCGGGTGATCCGGTCGGGCGGGGTGCCCGCGATCTCGGAGACGCAGAACTACGTCAAGATCATCCGGTCCCTGGAGAAGAGCTTCGCCGAGCCCGTCGGCCGCGTCGAGCCCTCGCGGCAGGCGGCCGGAGCCATCTACTTCGCGCAGAAGAAGCTCGGCACGCCCTATCTCTGGGGTGGCAACGGAACGGCCGAGCAGGGCGGGCGGTTCGACTGTTCCGGGCTGACCCAGGCCGCGTACCGGACCGTCGACATCGAGCTGCCCCGTGTCGCCAACGATCAGTACAACGCCGGGCCGCATCCCTCCCGGGACGAACTGCTTCCCGGGGACCTCGTGTTCTTCTCCGACGACCTGACCAACTCCAGGACCATCCGTCACGTGGGGCTCTATGTCGGCGGCGGGTACATGATCAACGCTCCGTACACCGGGGCCGTGATCCGGTTCGACAAGATCGACACCCCCGACTACTTCGGTGCGACGAGGGTCACGAAGGACGGCGCGGCGGCGCTCCCGACTGACCTCCCGCAGGCCTGACGCGCACACGGCGCACACACGACGCGCACCTGACGGGCAGTCGCCGTGGCCGGAACTCTCTGTGAAGCCTGGGCCCTGAGCTGCGACGATGAGTCTCTCTTCGATAACGTCATGGTGATCATTCGGTGGAGGTCGGAACGTACGCAGCTGACAGACCGTTCCCTGGACTGGGACAGCATGCGCACTGACCATGCGGCGCTGCCCGGGACACGCGGTATCGCACCGAATACGGGGGTCGACCAAAGCGGCGCACGCCTGTGTGCGCCGCAGCAGCAGACAAGGCAAGGGGCCGCGGCAGATGGCTGGACTCGCACTCGATGGGTCGAACCCCGACGTCAGCCTGCTCTACGACATCAACGGGCTGGCGAAGTCCTCGCCGGCCTGGTTCGACCGGGTCATGGAGTTCGTCGGTGAGTACGGGATCATGCTCGGCATGGTCCTGGTGGCTCTGTGGTGCTGGTGGAGTGTTCGCCGGCGCGGGACCCCCGAGGACTCCGTCGCGGCTGTCGCGGGAATCGTCTGGGCACCGCTGGCGGCCGGGATCGCCCTGCTCATCAACATCCCGATCCGCGGATTCGTGGAGCGGCCACGCCCCTTCAACGACCACGACGGACTCGAGGTCCTCGTGGCGGGCAAGACCGACTTCTCGTTCGTGAGCGACCACGCCACCATGGCGATGGCGATCGCCGTCGGGCTCTTCGTGGCCAACCGGAAGTTCGGGTTCGCCGCTCTCGCCCTCGCGCTCGTCGAAGGGCTCTGCCGGGTGTACATGGGCGTGCACTACCCGACCGACGTGATCGGCGGGTTCGCTCTCGGTACGGCGGTGGCCCTGCTCCTCGCGCCGCTCGCCATGGCCCTGCTGACCCCGCTCGTGACGGCGGTGTCGCGGTCCGGCCGGGTCGGCCGCCTCGTACGTTCCAGCAGGCCGGTCGCCGTGTCGGCCGACGACCGGGGCAGGGCGCTCGGGATTCCCGAGCCGCGGCCCGGGTCGGGCGGCGGTGGTGCGGGAGAGAAGGACCTCGCCGCCTGACGGGCGGCGGGGCTCCGCGGGGCCCAGGGGTCAGAGGGACTGGGGGTAGGTGAAGAGCCGGGTCGGGTCGTACTGCTGTTTCAGGCGGGCGAGCCGCTCGGCGGCCGGGCCGTAGTACGCCTGCCGCCAGTCGGTCAGGCGGGGGTCGGCGTAGTTCTGGTACGCGGCTCCGGACGCGTACCGGCGCAGCTCCGCGTGGGTTGTTTTGAGCCAGCCTTGTTGGGACGTTCCGGAGGTCCCCGGCTGCCAGGCACCTATGTACTGGGCGAGCACCCGTGAGCGGCGGTGGACGAACGCCGTCGCCCGCGGGTCGATCCGGTTGACCGCCCCGCCGAGCGCGGTGAGCGCGATGGACCCTTCGCCGCCGCCCTGGTCGGCGGGAATCCGCGTGAACGCCTCCGCCCGGTCGATCAGCACCCGCAGGCCCGCCGCGGAGAGCGGCTTGTCGAAGAAGTCGGAGGCCGCGGCGTAGCTCTCGCGCCGGAGCGCCCCTCCTTCGCTGCGGCCCGGGGTCGTGCCCGGCAGGTGGCACTGCTCCTCCGTGAGGCCCGAGCAGCCCGCGTACACGAGCATCGCCTCCAGGAGGCTCTGCCGGCGCAGGGATACGGAGGAGGCCGAGGCGCCGATCCTGTCGGCGAGCCGGTCGACGGCGTTCTGCAGGTCCCCGTACGTACCGAGCGAGAACGCGGCGATCGAGAGTGTCGGTGTCCCGCCGCCCGGTCCCGCGTCGAGGTGTACGGAGGACCAGATCTCGTCGGGCTGTTCCGGGCCCCATGCCTGCCAGGCGGCGAGGACGGCCTGGGCGCGGGACCACGGGTAGGAGAGGAAGCCGCTGACGGTCGGGGGAGCCGGCCGGGTGCGGAAGCGGAGTTCGGTGACGACGCCGAAGTTTCCGTTGCCCGCGCCGCGCAGGGCCCAGAAGAGGTCCGTGTGGTGGGTGTCGTCGGCGGTGAGGGTGGTGCCGTCGGCGGTGACCAGCGTGGCGGAGGTGAGGTTGTCGCAGGTCAGGCCGTACGCGCGCGAGGTGACGCCGTGGCCGCCGCCGAGGGTGAGGCCCGATATGCCGACCGTCGGACAGGAGCCGCCCGGGACGGTCCGGCCGTGGCGGGCCAGCCCCCGGTAGACGTCGATCAGCTTGGCGCCCGCTCCGACGGTGCCGTCGGCCTCGACGCGGGCGAGTGAGGAGACGTCGACGACGAGGCGGCCGTTGCCGCTGGACCAGCCCGCGTACGAGTGGCCGCCGCTGCGGATCGCGACCGGGGTACCGGCCTTGCGGGCGAAGGCCAGACACTCGCGGACGTCGTCCTCGTGGCGGACGTACGCGACCGCCGCGGGCTTCAGGGTGTCGAACCGTGTGTTGTAGAGCTGCCTGGCACTCGCGTAGGCGGCGTCGCCGGGGCGTACGAGGAGGCCGTCGAGGCTGCTGCCCAGTGCGGGCCAGTCCGCGGACGAGGGGCCGGGGCGCGGTGAGGCGGGGCGTGCCGGGGTGGGGGCGGGGGACTTGGGGAGGCCGGTGGCCGAGGCGCCGCCGTCGCCGTTCGCCCCGCAGCCGGTGGTGGCCGACAGGGCGGCGACCGCGCCGGCGGCGAGTGCGGTGTGGAGCACGGTACGGCGCTCGGGTGCGGGCCGGGCCTGGGGTATCGGGGGCGTCTGGACCTTCGGGCGGTACAGCCGGTTCATGGGCGGCCTCCGGGTCGGGCCCCCGGCCGATCGGCTGATCAGGCGGTGAGGCCGTGTGGCGAGGGGGTGGCGGCGCGTCGGGAGGGTGGCGCGGTGCCGGGGAGGTGGCGCGTCGTCAGATGGTCCGGGCCTCGGGGGCGGCTCCGGGCGTGGAGAGGTGCTCTTCGGCGTCGGTACGGGCCCGGTCGCGGGACCGGCGTGCGGGTCCCGTCCAGCCGCAGGTGCAGCGGGCCAGACAGAACGAGCCTCGTTCGACCGTCGTGACGCTGTGCGGGGCGACGGCGGTGGGTGCGTCGGCGGGAGTGGCGCCGGGCTGGATCGGGATCATCCGGCCGGCCGTGTGGAGAACCGGGATGCGGGCGTGGTCCAGGGCCTGGGTGGGGGCTTCCTCATGCACGGGTCCACGGTACTGGCGGCGGCCCCCGGACGGTGGGCCGGTGCACCGTCCGATGTGCCGGAGAGGGGCGCCCGCGGACAAGGGCGGGCGCGGGTGGCGTGACGGGGGACCCCGGTGGTCGTTATGCGGGGCGAGTGGGGGACTCGTGCCGGGTTGGTCGTTGGGGGTTGGCAGGCGATGGTGGTGCAGCAGCACAGGTGCGGAGGCGGGGCCCTGGCCGTCTGCGCCCTCGCCGTGGCGGGCGTGATGGCGGTGACCGCCGGGTGCTCCGGCGGGAGCGGCGGTGGCGATGACGGGCGCGGGGACCGGCTACGGGCCGGGGAACCGGGTGCCGGTGGGCCCGCCGAAACGCTTCGGCGGGCGGCGGACGTGCTGGTCGCTGCGGGCAGCGCCGAGACGCGTACGTCGATGGAGACCGCGGCCGGCGGGACGCGGGTGACGATCAGGGGCCAGGGGACGTACGACTTCCGCAGTCAGCTGGGCCGGATCAGGGTGGCCCTGCCGAAGAGCGCCGCCGGGGAGACCGGGCACCGGCCGATCACCGAACTGCTGGCCCCGGGCGCGCTGTACATGAAGAACCGCGGCGCCGGCGTGCCGGACGAGAAGTGGGTGCGGATCGACACGACGGCCCTGGAGGACGGGAACCTCGTCACGGGCGGGGTGACCGATCCGATGGCAGCCGCCGAACTGCTGCGCGGGGCACGTGGGGTGACGTACGCGGGGAAGACGGAGCTCGCCGGGGTGACCGTCCATCACTACCGGGGGACCGCGGATCTCGGGCGGGCGGCGCGGGCGGCGTCGAAGGAGTCGCGGGGTGCCCTGAGCGCGGCGGCGAAAGGGTTCACCACGGACGCGGTGCCGTTCGACGCGTACCTCGACGAGGAGGGGCGGCTGCGCAAGGTGCGTCACCGTTTCCGCTTCGCCTCCGAGGGGCCGGCGGTGGCGGTGGTGTCCACGATGCTGCTGTACGGGTTCGGTGTGCCGGTCACCGTGCGGCTGCCGGAGGGCGCCGACCTCTATACGGGCTTGATCGAACAGGGGCGGGGCGGCACGGGGGACCGGTAGGGAGGGGGTCGGAAATGGTCCGTCCGTGCCATGCGCGGTGAGTGTTCCGCTCCCTACGCTAGGAAGTCGGTGCGCCAGGAGTCGGCGACGGCAGAGAGAGGTGACGCAACGTGGTGACGCTCAGCGCCCCGAACGCTCAGGACTGTTTGGCTCTGGCCGAGATCGAACTCTGCGGTGAGCTCATGATCGCGGCGTCGGCCGCCCGTGAGGAGCGGCTCAGTCCCGACCGTATCGACGAGGTGCTCAACGTCGGGACCGGCGACTGCTAGCCGGCCTCCCCCGGCCGGGAGGCCGCCGGGGGTGACATCCCGCACGTCGCCGGGGTTCGCGTTCCGGCTCAGGTGCGGAGCAGGCGGGCGATCGCCTTCGTGGCTTCCTCGACCTTCGCGTCGATCTCCTCGCCGCCCTTGACGGCGGCATCGGCGACGCAGTGGCGCAGGTGCTCCTCAAGGAGCTGGAGGGCGAAGGACTGGAGGGCCTTGGTGGATGCCGAGACCTGGGTCAGTATGTCGATGCAGTAGACGTCCTCGTCGACCATCCGCTGGAGGCCGCGGACCTGGCCCTCGATCCGGCGCAGTCGCTTGAGGTGCTCGTCCTTCTGGTGGTGGTAGCCGTGGATGCCGCGGTCGTGGTCGGTGACGACGGCGGCCGTACCGGCTTCCGTGCCCGGCTCCGCACCCGCGGAACCAGTGGCCTCAGTGGCCTCGGTGGTGGTCATTGCATCCTCCCGCTTGTCCTGTTGCCCTACCGTCCATATACCCCTGCCGGGTATATGATACCGAATCCAGCCGAAACGTGACCGGGGGTCCGTGCTGATCACTGTGCCCGATGGGCGACACTGAATAACGCCGGTTAGCCGTGGCCGGATGATGCGCCTAGCATCAGCCTGACCGAATCCAAAGCATCCCGAGGACCCCACGTGCGCTTTCGTCTGACCCCCAGGGAGACGAGCTTCTACGACATGTTCTCCGCATCCGCGGACAACATCGTCACGGGCTCGAAGCTCCTGATGGAACTGCTCGGGGCGGATTCTGCCTCCCGAGTCGAGATCGCGGAGCGTATGCGGGCAGCGGAGCACGCGGGGGACGATGCCACCCACGCGATCTTCCACCAGCTCAACTCCTCGTTCATCACGCCCTTCGACCGCGAGGACATCTACAACCTCGCCTCGTCGCTCGACGACATCATGGACTTCATGGAGGAGGCCGTCGACCTGGTCGTGCTGTACCAGGTCGAGGAGCTCCCCAAGGGCGTCGAGCAGCAGATCGAGGTACTGGCCCGCGCGGCGGAACTCACCGCCGAGGCCATGCCGAGCCTGCGGACCATGGAGAACCTCACCGAGTACTGGATCGAGGTCAACCGTCTGGAGAACCAGGCCGACCAGATCCACCGCAAGCTGCTCGCGCAGCTCTTCAATGGCAAGTACGACGCCATGGAGGTGCTGAAGCTCAAGCAGATCGTGGATGTGCTGGAAGAGGCCGCTGACGCGTTCGAGCACGTCGCGAACACCGTGGAGACCATCGCGGTCAAGGAGTCCTGAACCTCGTGGACACCTTTGCGCTGATCGTGACCATCGGTGTCGCGCTCGGCTTCACGTATACGAACGGCTTCCACGACTCGGCGAACGCCATCGCCACCTCGGTCTCCACCCGGGCGCTGACCCCGCGTGCGGCCCTGGCGATGGCCGCGGTGATGAACCTCGCAGGTGCCTTCCTGGGCCAGGGGGTCGCCAAGACCGTCAGCGAAGGGATCATCGCCACGCCCGAGGGGCAGAAGGGGATGGGAATCCTCTTCGCCGCGCTGGTCGGCGCGATCATCTGGAACCTCATCACCTGGTACTACGGTCTGCCGTCCTCGTCCTCGCACGCTCTGTTCGGCGGCATGGTCGGCGCGGCGCTGGCCGGCGGGACGATGGTGCACTGGGACGGCGTCCTCGACAAGATCGTCATCCCGATGTTCCTCTCGCCGATCATCGGCCTGGTCGTGGGCTATCTGGTGATGGTCGCGATCATGTGGATGTTCCGGAAGTCCAACCCCCACAAGGCCAAGCGCGGCTTCCGTATCGCGCAGACGGTCTCGGCGGCGGGCATGGCGCTCGGTCACGGCCTCCAGGACGCCCAGAAGACGATGGGCATCGTCGTGATGGCCCTGGTCATCGCCGGCGTCGAGGGACCCAACGACGAGATTCCGGTCTGGGTGAAGATCTCCTGCGCGCTGATGCTCTCGCTCGGTACGTACGCGGGCGGCTGGCGCATCATGCGTACGCTCGGCCGGAAGATCATCGAGCTGGACCCGCCGCAGGGCTTCGCGGCCGAGACGACCGGTGCGTCGATCATGTTCGGCTCGGCGTTCATCTTCCACGCGCCGATCTCCACGACGCACGTGATCACGTCCGCGATCATGGGTGTGGGCGCCACGAAGCGCGTCAACGCGGTGCGGTGGGGTGTCGCCAAGAACATCATTCTCGGCTGGTTCATCACCATGCCGGCAGCGGCGCTGGTCGCCGCGCTGAGCTACGGGGTCGTCTTCCTGCTCTTCGGGTGACGGGGTGGTGGTACCGGGTTCGCCCGGTGACCACCCCTCCTCGATCGCCGGACCGGTCCGGCAGCAGGCCAGGGAAATGGGTCCGCCCCGCTCTCCGTGAGGAGAGCGGGGCGGACCCTTTGCCGTATGGGTGGCACCGCCATGCAGCACCCACAAGGCGTTCAGGGGGTTATCCGAAGCGGCCGGAGATGTAGTCCTCCGTGGCCTGGACGGACGGGTTGGAGAAGATCCGTTCCGTCTCGTCTATCTCGATGAGGCGGCCGGGCTTGCCCACCGCCGAGAGGTTGAAGAACGCCGTACGGTCCGAGACGCGGGCCGCCTGCTGCATGTTGTGCGTCACGATGACGATCGTGAAGCGCTCCTTCAGCTCGCCGATCAGGTCCTCGATCGCGAGGGTCGAGATCGGGTCGAGCGCCGAGCACGGCTCGTCCATCAGGAGTACCTCCGGCTCGACCGCGATGGCGCGGGCGATGCACAGGCGCTGCTGCTGGCCGCCGGAGAGGCCGGAGCCGGGCTTGTTCAGACGGTCCTTGACCTCGTTCCAGAGGTTCGCACCGCGCAGCGACTTCTCGACCGTGTCGTTCAGCTCGCTCTTGCGGTACTTGCCGTTCAGACGCAGGCCCGCCGCGACGTTGTCGAAGATCGACATGGTCGGGAACGGGTTCGGGCGCTGGAAGACCATGCCGACCGTGCGGCGCACGGTGACGGGGTCGACGCCGGGGCCGTACAGGTTCTCGTCGTCCAGCAGCACCTTGCCCTCGACGCGGCCACCGGGGGTGACCTCGTGCATCCGGTTCAGGGTGCGCAGGAACGTGGACTTGCCGCAGCCGGACGGGCCGATGAAGGCGGTCACGGAGCGGGGCTCCACGGTCATCGAGATGTCCTCGATGGCCTTGTGGCTGCCGTAGTAGGCGGTGAGACCGCCGATGTCGATTCGCTTGGCCATGTGGATCACTGCTTCTTTCGGGAGGTCGCTGTTGGCCGCGTCAGCGACCGGTCTTGGGGGCCTTCCAGCGGGCGATGCCGCGGGCCACCAGATTGAGGAGCATGACGAAGACGATCAGGACCAGTGCAGCGGCCCAGGCGCGGTCGTACGACGCCTCGCTGCCGATCTTGTACTGCTCCCAGATGTAGAAGGGGAGCGACGACTGGGCGCCTTCGAAGGGGTTCGGGTTGATCAGCTGGGCACCGAAGACCAGCAGCATGATCGGCGCGGTCTCACCGGCGATACGGGCGATGGCGAGCATGACGCCCGTCGTGATGCCGCCGATCGCGGTCGGGATGACCACCTTCAGGATGGTCCGCCACTTCGGGATGCCGAGGGCGAGGGACGCCTCGCGGAGCTCGTTCGGTACGAGCTTGAGCATCTCCTCGGTGGAGCGGACCACGACCGGGATCATCAGGATCGTCAGGGCCAGCGAGCCCATCAGGCCGGACGGCTGGAGCCCCGCCATCAGCATGATCGAGAGGATGAAGAGGCCGGCGACGATCGAGGGGATGCCCGTCATCACGTCGACGAAGAAGGTGACGGCCTTGGCCAGTGCGCCCTTGCCGTACTCGACCAGGTACACGGCGGTCAGCAGACCGATCGGGGCGGAGATCACGGTGGCGATGCCGACCTGCTCCAGGGTGCCGATCAGCGCGTGGTACACGCCGCCGCCCGGCTCCGTACCGAGCACTCCGGCCATGGAGTGGGTCAGGAAGTAGCCGTCCAGCACCTTCATGCCGCGGCTCACCGTCGTCCAGATGAGGGAGGCGAGCGGGACGACCGCCAGGAGGAAGCAGACCCAGACGAGGCTGGTGGCGAGACGGTCCTTGGCCTGGCGCTGGTTCTCGACGACCGTCGTCGCGACGTACGAGATGACCACGAACAGCAGGGCGGAGACCAGGCCCCACTGGATGCGGCTCTGCCAGCCGGCCGCCGAGCCGATCCCGATGCCGAGTGCGACCGAGACGACGGCGAAGCCGAGCGGGGCCCAGCGCGGGAGCGACCGGCTGCGCAGCGTGCGCCTGCCCGGGGGCGGCGTGGGCGTCGGGCGGTCCTTGACGCTCATGTGTGTGGTGCTCATGCGTTGGCCCCCGAGTACTCCTTGCGGCGGGCGATGATGAGCCGCGCCGCGCCGTTGACCAGCAGGGTGAGGATGAAGAGGACCAGGCCGGAGGCGATCAGGGCGTCACGCCCGAGCTGGTTGGCCTCGTCGAACTTCGCGGCGATGTTCTGGGCGAACGTGCCGCCGCCCGGGTTGAGCACATGCAGCGAGATGAGGAAGCTCGGCGACAGGACCGTGGCTACGGCCATCGTCTCGCCGAGCGCGCGGCCCAGGCCCAGCATCGACGCGGAGATCACACCGGAGCGGCCGAACGGCAGCACCGAGAGGCGGATGACCTCCCAGCGGGTGGCGCCCAGCGCGAGCGCGGCCTCCTCGTTCATCTTCGGGACCTGGAGGAAGACCTCGCGGCTGACGCTCGTCACGATCGGCAGGATCATGATCGCGAGCAGGATGCCGACGGTGAAGAGCGAGCGGGCGACGCCGACCTCGGTCTTCTCGAAGAGGTACGTCCAGCCGAAGAACTGGTCGAGCCAGAGGTTCAGGCCCTCCAGGTACGGCACGAGGAAGAGGGCGCCCCAGATGCCGTAGATGATGCTGGGCACTGCGGCCAGCAGATCGACGACGTACGCGAGGGGCGCGGCCAGCTTGCGGGGCGCGTAGTGCGAGATGAAGAGGGCGATGCCGACAGCGATCGGAACCGCGATGGCCATCGCGATGATCGAGCTGACGACTGTGCCGAAGAGAAGGACCGCGATGCCGAAGACCGGCGGGTCACCAGCCGGGTTCCAGTCGAAGGTGGTGAGGAAGTTGCCCTCGTTCTCCGAGAGGGCGAGAACGGCGCGGTAGCTCAGGAAGACGGCGATGGACGCCATGAGCACGAGCAGCAGAATGCCTGAACCCTGCGAGAGGCCCAGGAAGATCTTGTCGCCTGCGCGCCCGGTGGACTTGGCGCGCTTTCGTTGGGCCGGCGGGGCCGGTGGTGTGTCTATCGGGGTGATGGAAGCCATGGTCTTTCCGGTCTGTGTGGGGGAGCGAGTGGCTCCCCTGGCGGCGGTGCACCGGATGGGGCTGGTGGCGAACCGGTCCGGAGGGGTGCGCCGGACCGGTCCGCCAGGTGTTGCCGAGTGTTACGAGAGACCGGCGACGGTCTCGCGGACCTTGGCGTTGATCTCGGTCGGGATCGGCGCGTAGCCGGCCTCGGACAGGACCTTCTGGCCCTCGTCGGAAGCGGTGTAGGTCAGGAAGGACTTGACGGTGGGAAGGGTCTCGGCCTTGTTGCCGGTGTCGCAGACGACCTCGTACGTCACCAGGACCAGCGGGTACGCACCCTCGGCCTTGGTGGTGTAGTCGAGGTCGAGCGCCAGGTCCTTGCCGGTGCCCTTGATCTTGGCGGCGCCGATGGCCTTGGAGGCGTTCTCCGAGGTGGCCTTCACCGGGGCGGCACCGCCGGTGTTGATGTCCACGGTGGAGATCGACTGGGAGGAGGCGTACGAGAGCTCGAAGTAACCGATCGCGCCGTCGACCTGCTTCACCTGGGCGGCGACACCGGAGGAACCGGACGCGGCCTGGCCACCGGGGGCCGGCCACTTCTTCTCGGCCTCGTACTTCCAGTCACTCGGCGCCGCGGCACCGAGGTACTTGCCGAGGTTCTGGGTGGTGCCGGAGTCCTCGGAGCGGTGGAACGCCTGGATGGCCTTGTCCGGCAGCTTGACGCCCTCGTTGAGCTTGGCGATCGCCTCGTCGTTCCACTTCTTGATCTTGTTGTCGAAGATCTTGGCGAGCGTGGAGGCGTCCAGCGTGAGGCTGTCGACGCCCTCCAGGTGGAAACCGACGGCGATGGGGCCGCCGACCATCGGGAGGTTGATGCCCTGGCCGGTCTTGCAGATCTTCTTCGAGTCGGTGACCTCTTCGGGCTTCAGCGCCGAGTCGGAACCGGCGAAGCCGACGGTGCCCTGGTTGAAGGCGATGATGCCTTCGCCGGAGGAGGAGGACTTGTAGTTGATCTCCACGCCGGAACAGGCGGCCATGTAGTCCTTGACCCAGAGGTCCATGGCGTTCTTCTGCGCACTGGAGCCGGAGGCGAGGAGCTGGCCCTCGGCGCCGTCACACTTGATGTTCGACGCGGCGCTCGTCTTCTCGCCGCTGCCGCCGGTGGTGCCACCGGTGTTGTCGTCCGAACCGCACGCCGTGAGGACCAGGGCGCCGGAGACGGCGAGGGCACCGAGCGCGGTGGCACGAAGCCGGTTCTTGCGCTGAAGCTTCACTTTCGGGTGTTCCTTCCAGGAGCCGCCGTGGTTGTTTCGTTCTACGACGGCGTGCGATGAGGAATGGTGCTGTGGCTTGGCGCCGCGCACCTTGTACGTCCGAAATTAGGCAGAACAGGTGAAGCGGCCTACGGGGCAGGGTGAACGGAAGGTGAACCGTGTCGGACGGGCTGGTTCTGGGGGGCCCGGATCTGCCCTCAGGCCCCCTGGGCCGGGTCCGTGGGTGCCGTTTTGTCCTCAAGCGCCGGACGGGCTGGGTGGTGGTGCCGCGGTCCGTGGTGGCCGGTTCGGGGTGGTCCGGGGCCCCTCCGGAGTGTCTCCTCGGGCAACGAACGTTCGGCGGAGACGTCTGCGTACCCGGGTATCTGTTCGTCACCCTGCGGGGACCCTCCTGCACGGCCCCGGACCGGCCGGAGCGTCGCTGCGGGCCGTGCCACCGGGGGTGCGGAGACGGGATCGGTGCCGGGTGGCCGGGATGCCGTGCCACCGGGGTGCAGGTGAACGCGAGACACGGGTGGGGCCGTGCAGGAGGGTCCCCGCAGGGGCGGGCGTAGGAGCCGGGTTCGTTCGCTCCGTACCCGGGTGCCACGCCCGTCCCGAGGAGACACTCCGGAGGGGCCCCACCCGACCACCCACCGGTCAGGTGACGACCCGGGCGACCCACCCCGGACACCGCTCAGGCGGACACCCGGGCACCCGCCGGACGCACCGCTCAGACGGTGGACCGGCCGGCCAGGAGCGCGTCCAGTTGGGCGTGGTCGCGGTCGCGGGTCAGGCGGTTGCGGGCCGCCGCGGGGGAGAGCCAGACAACGCGGTCCACCTCGTCGTTCGGGATGAACGAACCGCCCGTCGCCTCCGCAGCCCAGTACGCGACCTCCTTCGGCCGGCCGTTCACCTCGTACCGGGACGTCGGCAGCCGGGCCCCCGGCGCGCAGTGGTGGCCGGTTTCCTCCAGGACCTCGCGCAACGCACCCGCCAGCGCGGACTCGCCGCGCTTCAGCTTGCCCTTGGGGAAGGACCAGTCGTCGTACCGGGGCCGGTGCACCAGGCAGATCTCCAGCCCTCCGTCGTACGGAGAGCTGCGCCACAGCACGCAGCCGGCCGCCAGCACCGGACCGGTCGGCTCGCTCACGGCCCCGTCACGGCCGCCGTGTACGGCCAGGTCTCCCGGAACACGCTGCGCGCCGCCTCCACCTCGTGCCGCTGGTCGGCGTGGAGCACGCCGAGGGCGTACGCCGTCGCCGGGGCGATCCGCGGTGTCCGGGCCGCCGCCGCGGCGGCAGAGGCCGCCTCCGCCGCGTCCCGGTGCAGGTCGAGCGCCTTCCCCGCGCCCGCCAGGACCGGATCGGGCGCGCCCCGCACGACCTCGTCGGCGTACCGGTGGAGCCGGAGGAGCAGACGGGCCTGGTGCCAGGGCGCGTCCTGCGCCTCGTTGTACGGCTCCACCGTCGCGTCGGGCGGCAGGGCCGCCACCGCGCCGAGCAGCCGCTTCTCGGCGCGTTCCGCCGGGCCGCACAGTGTCTCGGCCGCCGGAGCCGCGGCCGAGGCGGCCAGCGGGACGTCGGAGGCGAGGAGTGCGACGGCGTCGGCGACCGCGTGGAAGCGGGAGGAGCCGAGTGCCTGGAGGGCCGCGGAGTGGGCGCGCGTCCGGGCGAGGGTCAGCTGCCGTTCGAGGAGCGCCCCGGCCCGTGCGGCACCGACGCCGAGCGCGGCGCGCTCCTTGTCGGAGGCGGCTTCGGGGCTCGGGTCGGCGGTACGGGCAGCCGGCAGTGAGGTCCCCGACAGTGCGTGCAGCGCTTCGAGGAGGCGGGTCAGCCGGGTGGCGTACGCGTGCTCACGGGCCAGCGTGCCGGAGAGCCAGGCCAGTTCCGTACGGAGCTGGTCGGCCCAGCTCGCGTCGAGCACCCCCCGGAACGTGTGCAGCGAACCGCCGATCCGGCGGGCCGAGCGGCGCAGCGCGCCGGCCGCCTCGTCCGCGCCGCGGGTGCCGCCGTCGGTCGGCGCGCTGTGCTCGCGGTGGAGCCGCAGGCTGCGCAGGAAGTCTCCGGCCTGCGTCTGGAGATACGGGCCGAGGACCCCTCCGGCGGAGAGTTCCGCGGTCTCCCGCGTCGTCGTCTGATGATCAGGGCGTCGCACGCCGGCGCCTCCGGGCGTCAATGAGCATCTCTTGTACGTGTCGCAGCGGCTGTCCGTCCCCGTCGGTGGCGTGTCGAGTCCAGTTCCCGTCGGGACCGAGGTGCCAGGAGGAGGTGGTGTCGGCCATGCCTGTTTCCAGGAGCCGGCTGAGGGCCGCGCGGTGGGCGGGGTCGGTGACCCGGACCAGTGCTTCGATCCGGCGGTCGAGGTTGCGGTGCATCATGTCGGCGCTGCCGAACCACACCTCGGGCTCGCCGCCGTTGCCGAAGGAGAAGACCCGCGAGTGTTCCAGGAAGCGGCCCAGTATCGAGCGGACCCGGATGTTCTCGGAGAGGCCGGTGACGCCGGGGCGTATCGCGCAGATGCCGCGTACCCAGATGTCGACGGGTACGCCCGCCTGCGCGGCCCGATAGCAGGCGTCGATGATCGCTTCGTCGACCATCGAGTTGACCTTGAAGCGGACGTACGCGGGGCGGCCGGCGCGGTGGTGGGAGATCTCCTTGTTTATGCGCGCGACCAGCCCGTCGCGCAGGGACTTCGGAGCGACCAGCAGCCGTCGGTACGTCTCGCGGCGCGAGTAGCCGGAGAGCCGGTTGAAGAGGTCCGAGAGGTCGGCGCCGACCTGCGGGTCCGCGGTGAGCAGGCCGAGGTCCTCGTAGAGCCGGGCGGTCTTGGGGTGGTAGTTGCCCGTGCCGACGTGCGAGTAGCGCCGCAGGGTGTCGCCCTCCTGGCGGACGACGAGCGACAGCTTGCAGTGGGTCTTCAGGCCGACGAGGCCGTAGACGACGTGGCAGCCGGCCTCCTCCAGCTTGCGGGCCCACTTGATGTTGGCCTGCTCGTCGAAGCGGGCCTTGATCTCGACGAGGACGAGGACCTGCTTGCCGGACTCGGCGGCGTCGATCAGGGCGTCCACTATCGGGGAGTCGCCGGAGGTGCGGTACAGCGTCTGCTTGATCGCGAGGACGTCCGGGTCGCCCGCCGCCTGCTCCAGGAACGCCTGGACGGAGGTGGAGAACGAGTCGTACGGGTGGTGCAGCAGGACGTCCCGTTCGCGCAGCGCGGCGAAGATGTCGGGCGCGGAGGCGGACTCGACCTCGGCCAGGTCCCGGTGGGTGCCCGCGATGAACTTGGGGTACTTCAGCTCCGGCCGGTCCAGCGACGCAATGCCGAAGAGGCCGGTGAGGTCGAGCGGTCCCGGCAGCGGGTAGAGCTCGGTCTCGGAGATCTTCAGCTCGCGTACCAGCAGGTCCAGCACGTACGGGTCGATGGACTCCTCGACCTCCAGCCGAACCGGCGGGCCGAAGCGGCGCCGCATGAGCTCCTTCTCCAGGGCCTGGAGAAGGTTCTCGGCGTCGTCCTCCTCGACCTCCAGGTCCTCGTTCCTGGTGACCCGGAACATGTGGTGGGCGAGGACTTCCATGCCGGGGAAGAGCTCTTCCAGGTGGGCCGCGATGACGTCCTCGATGGGGACGTACCGCTGCGGCGACGCCTCCAGGAACCGGGTCAGCAGCGGCGGCACCTTCACCCGGGCGAAGTGGCGGTGGCCGCTTACGGGGTTGCGCACGACGACGGCGAGGTTGAGCGAGAGCCCCGAGATGTACGGGAAGGGGTGCGCCGGGTCGACGGCCAGCGGCGTGAGCACCGGGAAGACCCGCTGCCGGAAGAAGGTGAACAGGCGCGCCTGTTCCTTCTCGGTCAGCTCGGGCCAGCGGATCAGCTGGATGCCCTCGTCGGAGAGGGCGGGGGCGATGTCCTGCTGGTAGCAGGCGGCGTGCCGGGCCATGAGTTCGCGGGAGCGGGTCCAGATGAGGTCGAGGACCTCGCGCGGCTGGAGCCCGGACGCGGAGCGGGTGGCGACCCCGGTGGCGATACGGCGCTTCAGCCCGGCGACGCGGACCATGAAGAACTCGTCCAGGTTCGACGCGAAGATTGCGAGGAAATTAGCCCGTTCGAGGAGAGGGGTCGCCGGGTCCTCGGCCAGTTCGAGGACGCGTTCGTTGAACGCGAGCCAGCTGCGCTCCCGGTCCAGGAAGCGTCCCTGGGGCAGTTCGTCGCCGTCGCGGTCGGGTTCGTACGCATCCGCGTCGGCGTCGAGGTCGGGGTCCAGATCTGCGGCTGTGGAGAATCCGACGCCGTGGGAGGCCGAATCGGCGACGGCGCGGGGCCGGTGCGCGGCGAGCGAGCCGACCGACGGCTGGGTGGGCTGGACCGGGACCTCGGAGCTGGGCTGCTGGCTCATGGACCTATTGTTCCGCGTGGACGGCTCCTGAGGCGCGTCGGAGCCGGGAAAGATCGCGGAAGGTCCGGTGGACCCACGAGGTCTGCCGTTGCGGGGGGTGGGCACAGCTGGCTGCATCCCGTGAGGGTCGCAAGCGCGTCTGAATGGCTGGTAACGGCGACATGACATGCAGGCTGCGGTGTGCGGGCCCGGTGGGGCGCGGAGCGTGCACCGTACCCCCCGCCCCGGCCGGGCTCCCCCCTCGGAGTCCGGACAGGGCGGGTGGGTGGATGGTCCGGATCAGCTGTGCAGGCGGCGCAGCGCCCGGAAGGCAAGGGCTACGGCCAGCGCGGCGAGGGCCAGCACGATGCCGGTCTCGACCAACTGGAGAGGCCAGAAGTGCGAGGCGGGGTGGTAGTCGACGTACCGGTGCGTGGCGTCGTAGTCGGCCAGGCACCCCTTGTAATCGGTCTGCACCCTCACGCAGATGTCGCTGGGCAGCCGCTCGCCCGCGGAGTTCACATAGCCCTGATCGACGATTGCCGCGTCGATGGGGAAGCGGTATCGACCGTCCAGGAGGTGCGTATCCGTCCGGACGGGCCAGAGGCTGTTGCGTACGGTGTTCAGGATCTGTACCACCAGACCCACGGCGAGCACGGTCACCGACATGGCGACGACGGTGCGCCGAACCAGCAGCCCGGCCAGTGCGCCGAGGGCGAGCCCGAAGAGGGCGTACCCGACAGGGACGGCACCGATCGCGCCGTAGACGACCCGGTCGGACCAGCGGTTCTCGTAGACCGGGCTGTCGTTGGTCGACCAGAACCAGGCGAAGGCGGCGGACAGCACAGTGGTGGCGATCAGCGTCAGCACGGCGGGCACGGCGAGTTTGGCGGCCAGCCAGCGGGCGGGCGACACGGACTGGGACCAGGCCAGCTTGTTCGTGCCGCTCTCCAGTTCACGGGCGATCATCGGGCCCGCCATGAACGCTCCGACGGCGGCGGGCAGGACGAGCATCAGCAGTCCGCCCCAGCCCTGGACGTCCTGCACCTGCGCCTGGCTGTTCAGGAAGCCGCGGACCGTACCGCCGCACCGGAACACGGTGTTGTCGGTCGAACAGCCCGACACGGCGAATCCGTCGGCGACCCGGTCCGCCCACAGCGACACACCCACCAGGACGGCGATCGTCAGCGGTACGAGCGCGGTGAGGGCCTTGAACGCCCGCCGGTGCTGGCGTACGACGACGCGGGCGGGCCCGCTCGGTACGAGGGTTCTCATGCGGACGCCACCGCCTCACGGCTCTCGTGGCGCGCGCTCGGCGTGAGCAGTGCCGGGGCGTCCGGCGAGCGGAGGTGGGCCAGGAGTAGTTCCTCCAGGGATGGCTCCGTCACGTCCCAGGCGGTGCCGTCCACCGGGCCCTCCTTCCTTACGAGTGCGGTGAGCTGACGGCCCGTCGTGCGGGACTCGACAACGGTGTGCGGGGCGAGATCGCGGGCCTGTCCGGTCAGGAGGGCGTGGGCGGCGACGATGTCGTCGGTCTCCCCGCCGAGGCGGACCCGTCCGCCGTCGACCAGGAGGACGTAGTCGCAGGCGCCCTCCAGCTCGGTGAGGATGTGCGAGGACATCACGATGGTGGTGGAGTGCTCGGCGGCCTCCGCCATCAGGACGCCCATCAGCTGGTGGCGGGCGAGCGGGTCGAGGTCGGCCATCGGCTCGTCCAGCAGCATCAGCGTGGGCCGCTTGCCCAGCGCCAGCGCGAGGGCGAGCCGGGTGCGCTGGCCGCCGGAGAGGGAGCGCACCTTCGCGTCCTGCGGGAGGGACGCGGCGATCCGGTCGGCCGTGGCGCGGTCCCAGCTCGCCGGGTTGAGCTCCCGGCCCGCCCAGAGCGTGTCGGCCACGGTGAGCTGCGGGTACAGGGGCTTGTCCTGGGACACGTACGCGATGCGCTCGCGGGTGCTGCCCGGGGTGCCGGAACCGAGGACCCGGACCGATCCCTCGGTCGGCCGGAGGAGGCCGGCCGCCAGGGCGAGCAGGGTGGACTTCCCCGCGCCGTTGGGGCCGACGAGGGCACAGACCCGTCCGGCGGGCAGCCGGAACGAACAGTCGCGCAGCGCCCACCCGCCCGCCCCGCGGCCGTACTTCATACCGAGGCCGATCGCCTCGATCGCGGCGCCTGTCATTGGTCGTCGTCCCCCTTGAATGTGCTGTCCAGTACGGCGGTGAAGAGCGCGCTCACGTCGTCCTTGTCCAGTCCTGCGGTGCGGGCCCGGCGGGCCCAGTCGGCGAGCTCGGAGCGCAGCGGCGCGTCCGCGGCGGCTGCGGCGCTGCCGAGCGTGCGCCGTACGAAGGTGCCGAGCCCGCGGCGTGCCTCGACGAGGCCCTCGCGTTCGAGTTCGCGGTACGCCTTGAGCACGGTGTTGGGATTGATGGCCGTGGCCTCCACCACCTCGCGTGCGGTGGGAAGGCGGTCGCCCGGTTCCAGCACGCCGAGGCGCAGGGCCTGTTTGGTCTGCTGGACGATCTGGAGGTACGTGGCGATGCCGCTGCGCCGGTCGATGCGGAACTCGACCGCTGCGGACTCTGCCATGTTCACCACCCTTTCACTAATTGAGTAGTGAAAGGGTGGCGTAAGGAAGGGGCGGCGTCAAGAGGCGCCGCCCCCGGGGGTGTTGCCGCTGTTCAGGACTCCGTGCGGTACATCAGGTCCACCTCGTGCGTCACGAATCCCATCCCCTCGTACACCTTCAGGGCCGCCACGTTGTCCGCGTCGACGTACAGCATCGCGGTCGGCAGCGCCTGGGCGGCGAGGTGGCGCAGGCCGATCGCGGTCAGTGCCTTGCCGAGGCCGCCGCCCTGTGCGTCGGGGAGGATGCCGACCACGTACACCTCGCCGATCTGCTCCTCGGCGTGGACCTTCGTCCAGTGGAAGCCGACGAGCTCGCCGTCGCGTTCGGCGAGGAAGAAACCCTTCGGGTCGAACCAGGGCTCGGCCTTGCGGTCGTCCAGGTCCCGCTGGGTCAGGGAGCCCTGCTCGGGGTGGTGGGCGAAGGCGGCGCGGTTGACCGCGAGCCAGGCGGCGTCGTCCTCGCCGGGGACGAACGTACGGATGGTGACACCCGGCGGCAGGGTCGGTTCCGCGATGACCGAGCCGGCCAAGGGGCGCCGGAGCTGGCGCAGTTCGCGGAAGAGGGAGAGGCCGAGGACCTGGGCCAGGTGCCGGGCCGCGGACTTGCCGCCGTGCGCCCAGACCCGAAGCCGCTTCCCGGTCGAGGCGAGGAGTGCCGCGCCGAGCGCGCGCCCGTGTCCGTGGCCGCGGTGGGCGGGATGGACGACGAGTTCGGCGGCCGGTGCCTCGACGGGGTCGGTGTCTTCCAGCTGCGCGTACCCGGCGAGGACGCCGTCGGCGGTGAGCAGGAAGTGCCGTACGCCTTCGCGGTGCCCGCCCCTGAGCTGCAGACGCCCCTGCTCGGAGACCGCCTGCCTGCCGTCGGTCCGGGTGGCCTCTGCGAGCAGGTCGAGGACGGCTTCGGCCTGCTCGGGGGTGAGCGCGTCGAGGGTGTGAATCTCGCGTCCGGGGGAGGGGAGGGGTACGTCTGTCGTCATGTGTACGAGCGTACGGCGGGCGGGGTGGGGGAGGTGGGGGTGCGGCGCGGGTCGGTGTGCGTCCGGTCGCCGCCCCGGGCGTCCCGGCTGGTGGCGCGCCTGTGCGCTGTGACGTTTCTGCCCGGCTATGTGCGCCAAAGGGGGGATGCGCGGTGTTCGGTCCCGTACCGACCGGGAAGCAACCCGGTCGTAACCCGAAAACCCTGTCGCGCTACGCGCGTTGACTCTAGGCTGCGTCCGAAAGTCTTCACCCTCTCCACAACTCCCAAACCTCCCGCTGAACTCAAAGGGGACCGATGTCAGCGACTCCGCAGAAGAACCGCGCGTCCCGGCGGGTGCTCGCCGCCGCGGCCGGTCTTGCCACCGTCGGCGCGCTCGTCGCCGCGATGCCGGCAGGTGCCGATGACCGGGGCGCCGGCCACCACGGGTCCGGGCGCACCGTCGACGTGCAGCTGCTGTCCTTCAACGACCTGCACGGCAACCTGGAGCCGCCGGCCGGTTCGGCCGGCTCGGTCACCGAGAAGCAGGCCGACGGCACGACGAAGTCCGTCCCGGCCGGTGGCGTGGAGTACCTGGCGACCTCGCTGCGCACCGCGCGCGAGGGCCACCCGTACTCCGTCACCGCGGCCGGCGGCGACATGGTGGGCGCGAGCCCGCTGCTGTCCGGTCTCTTCCACGACGAGCCCACCATCGAGGCGCTCAACGGGCTCGACCTCGATGTGACGGCGGTCGGCAACCACGAGTTCGACGAGGGCGCCACCGAGCTGGGCCGCCTCCAGAACGGCGGCTGCCACCCGGTCGAGGGCTGCTACGAGCAGGGCAAGACGTTCGAGGGCGCCGACTTCCCGTACCTCGCGGCCAATGTGACGAACGAGAAGACCGGCAAGCCGATCCTCAAGCCGTACACGGTCTGGAAGAAGAACGGCGTCAAGATCGGCTTCATCGGAGTGACCCTGGAGGGCACCCCGAACATCGTCACGGCCAACGGCGTCAAGGGCCTGAAGTTCCACGACGAGATCGAGACGGTCAACAAGTACGCCAAGGAACTGGACCGCCAGGGCGTCAAGTCCATCGTCGCGCTGATCCACGAGGGCGGCGCCCCGGCGTCCACCGCGTACAACTACGACTGCGACAGCCCCGGCGCCGGTGACGGCATCTCCGGGCCGATCGTCGACATCGCCAAGGGCATCACCCCGAAGGTCGACGCCCTGGTCACGGGCCACACCCACCAGGCGTACGTGTGCACCGTCCCGGACCCGGCGGGCAAGCCGCGCATGGTCACCTCGGCCTCGTCGTTCGGCAAGATCTACACGGACACGACCCTCACGTACGACCGCCGGACCAAGGACATCGTCCGTACGTCGGTGAAGTCCGCGAACCACGTCGTCACCCGTGACCAGGCCAAGGCCACCGACATGACGGCCCTGATCGCCCGCTGGAACACCCTCGCGGCGCCGATCTCCAACCGGCCGCAGGGCTTCATCTCCGCCGACATCAACGGCCGCGGCTCCACCGCCCCCGAGAAGCCGCTCGGCAACCTGATCGCCGACGCGCAGCTGGAGGGCCTGGCCCCGGCGGACAAGGGCGGGGCGCAGGTCGCCTTCATGAACCCGGGCGGCATCCGCTCGGACCTCGTCTACACCGCCTCCGGCAGTGAGGGCGACGGTGTCGTGACGTACGGCGAGGCGTTCACCGTCCAGCCGTTCACCAACATGATGAACGTCGTCGACCTGACCGGCGCGCAGCTGGTCACCGCACTCCAGCAGCAGGTCAGCGGCTCCAACGAGGCGTCCCCGAAGATCCTCCAGGTATCCAAGGGCCTCACCTACACCCTGGACATGACCAAGACGGGCGCGGCCCGCCTGGTCGCCGACACCGTCCGGCTGAACGGTGCGGCCATCGACCCGGCCGCCTCCTACCGCGTCGCGATGAACGAGTTCCTCGCGGGCGGCGGCGACGGCTTCGCGGCCCTCGGCCAGGGCACGAACAAGCTGGTCGGCCCGTCCGACCTGGACCTGTTCAACGCCTACCTGGCGGCGCACTCCACGGCCGCCGCGCCGCTGGCCCCGCCGGCCACGGACCGGATCACGGTCATCCGGTAATCAGCGATACGTGCAGGTGAGCGGGGCGGAGGGCCGGCGGGCCCTCCGCCCCGCTCCTGTTCTCCTCGCTCGCGTTTCCTTCCGCGCCCGGGTTCGTGGCGCCGGACCCTGTTCCGGTCTTGAGGTGTACCCGTCATAATCTCGGTCTGCCCCCCACGACAGACGGAGACGCCCTGCATGAGCCCGTACACCGCTAGCCGCCGGAACTTCCTCGCCGGCGCCCTCGCCGCCACCGCCACCGTCGTCATCGGTGGCACGCCGGCCGCCGCGTCCTCCCTCCGAGTCCTCGGTACGCAGGACTGGATGGGTGCCATCCCCGACACCACCGCGCTCCAGCGGCTCACCTTCCCGGGCTCGCACGACTCCGGGGCGCGGTTCGGCGGACCGTGGGCGGAGTGCCAGAACACCACGATCGCGCAGCAGTTGGACAGCGGCATCCGCTTCCTCGACGTGCGCTGCCGGATCACCGGCGACTCGTTCGCGATCCATCACGAAGCCGCCTTCCAGAACCTGATGTTCGGTGACGTCCTGATCGCCTGCCGGGACTTCCTGGCCGCACGGCCCTCCGAGACGGTGCTGATGCGGGTGAAGCAGGAGTACTCGCAGGAGAGCAACGCCGCGTTCCGGAGCGTCTTCGACCGGTACCTCGACGTCAAGGGCTGGCGGTCGCTGTTCCGGCTGGACTCCACGCTGCCCACGTTGGGTGGTGCGCGCGGCAAGGTGGTGCTCCTCGCGGACAACGGAGGGCTGCCCGGGGTCCGGTACGCCGATCCGGCGGTCTTCGACATCCAGGACGACTACATGGCAGAGCCGTTCGCGAAGTACCGGAAGATCGAGGACCAGTTCCGCAAGGCGGCCCAGCAGCCCGGCAAGCTCTTCATGAACTACGTGAGCACCTCCGCCCTGATGCCGCCCCGCTGGAACGCGGACCGGCTCAACCCGCAGGTGCACTCCTTCCTCGACGGGTCGGAGGCGGCGGGCTGGACCGGTCTCGGGATCGTCCCGTTGGACTATCCGGCGACCCGCTCGGGGCTGGTCGAATCCCTGATACGGCACAATCCCGTGGGCTGACCCGCCTGGTGAGCCCACCGGCGGGGCAGGCGGGATTCGGACCGGCGGTGCTCACAACTCCGGCGGCGGCTGCGGTGCCCCCGGCAGCCGGATCGACGCCTCCGTGCCCGCGCCCCCGGCCGCCGGACGCAGGGTGATCTCGCCGCCCGCCTGCTGGACCGTGCGCGCCACGATGGACAGGCCGAGGCCGGAGCCGGGGAGCTGGCGGGCGGACGGGGAGCGCCAGAAGCGTTCGAAGACGTGCGGGAGCTCCTCGGCGGGGATACCGGGGCCGTGGTCCCGGACCGTCAGCTCGCCCCGGTGGAGGACGACCTCGACCGTGCCGCGCGGCGGGCTGAACTTCACCGCGTTGTCGAGGACGTTGACGACCGCCCGCTCCAGCGCGGCCGGTTCCGCCCGTACGTACCAGGGGGCCAGGTCCTCCGTGATCGTCAGATCGGGGCCGCGCAGCCGGGCCCGCTGCAGAGCGGTACGGGTGACGTCGTGCAGGGCCACCACCTGGAGGGGTCCGGGCTGGGCGGCGTCGGGGCGGGACAGCTCCTGGAGATCGCCGATGAGGGCGGCCAGCTCGGTCATCTGCGCCTTGACCGAGGCCATCAGCGCCCTGCGGTCGTCCGGGGGAATGGCCCGGCCGGTCTCGTCGCTGCGGACCAGCAG
Organism: Streptomyces sp. NBC_00234; assembly: GCF_036195325.1. Classification (NCBI taxonomy): domain Bacteria; kingdom Bacillati; phylum Actinomycetota; class Actinomycetes; order Kitasatosporales; family Streptomycetaceae; genus Streptomyces; species Streptomyces sp. NBC_00234. Next base: position 4,414,979 of record NZ_CP108101.1, read on the forward strand.
CTCGATGTTGGTCCGCAGGGAGGTCAGCGGGGTGCGCAGCTCGTGGCCGGCGTCGGCGATGAGCTGGGCCTGCCGGTCGCGTGAGGTGGCAAGCGAGGCGGTCATCGAGTTGAAGGACCGCGACAGGCGCGCGATCTCGTCCTCGCCCTCGACGGGGATGCGGACGGTGAGGTCCTCGGTGCGGGCGACGTGTTCGACCGCCTCGGTGAGTTCGTCGACGGGACGCAGTCCGGAACGGGCGACCCAGAGACCGGCGGCGCCTGCGCCGACGACGCCGATGCCGGAGACGAGCAGGAGGACCCAGGCCAGGGTGGACAGCGGGTCGTCGATCTCGCTCAGCGGGCGGGCGATGGAGACGGCGATCTGAGCGGTCTGCACGCCGGGACCCGCAGGTCGCAGTTCGTAGGTGTACACGCGCATCTGCGTGCCGTTCGCCGCGGTCGACGAGTGCAGGGTGTAGCGCTGCTCGCCCTTGGCCACCGCGATGTCGGAATCGCTCACCGGAAGCTCCGACGTCTTGACCGGGCCGATGCACACGATGCCCTGGGAGTCGACGAGCTGCACGGTGTAGGCACCCGCGAACGGCCGGGGCGGCATCAGAGTGGCGCCCTTGCAGTACGCGTACAGGCTGGTCAGGTACGTCTCGTCGACCTTGGAGCTGCGCAGCGAGTCGTCCAGCTGCTGTTCCAGCTGCACCTTCGTCACGAACCAGCAGGCCGCCGCCACGGCAGCCACGGCCACCGCCACGGCCGTGGCGACCAGGAGGGCGAGGCGGGAGCGGAGCGGAAGACCGCGGAACCGGCGGACCAGCCCATTCACCCCTCCCCACCCCCCGCCCGCAGCGCGTACCCCACGCCCCGGACCGTGTGGACGAGGCGGGGTTCGCCGCCCGCTTCCGTCTTGCGCCGCAGGTACATCACGTACACGTCCAGGGAGTTGGAGCTCGGTTCGAAGTCGAAGCCCCAGACCGCCTTGAGGATCTGCTCGCGGGTCAGCACCTGACGGGGGTGGGCCAGGAACATCTCCAGGAGCGTGAACTCGGTACGGGTCAGCTCGACGCGACGGGTGCCGCGGGTGACCTCGCGGGTGGTGAGGTCCATCCGCAGGTCGGCGAAGGACAGCACGTCGTTGCCGGGCAGGTCGGCGCCCGCCGTCGCGGCGTACGAGCTGCGGCGCAGCAGGGCACGGATGCGGGCGAAGAGCTCGTCCAGCTCGAAGGGCTTGACCAGGTAGTCGTCGGCGCCCGCGTCGAGGCCGGTGACCCGGTCGCCGACCGTGTCGCGGGCGGTGAGCATCAGGATGGGGGTGGTGGTGCCGGTGGACCGGATGCGGCGGGCGGCGGTCAGGCCGTCCATGCGCGGCATCTGGATGTCCAGGACGATCAGGTCGGGGGCGTACGACTCCGCCTTGGTGAGGGCGTCGTAACCGTCGACGGCGACCTCGGTGCCGTATCCCTCGAACGCGAGACTGCGCTGCAGGGCCTCGCGCACAGCCGGCTCGTCGTCGACGATCAGGATGCGCTGCGGATCGTCTTCGGCGGGGCTCATCGCTGGTCGTCCTCTTCTCGTTCCGGCCTCATCGGGGTGCTGTCAGCCTCGCACGGCCATGGCGCGGCGGCGTGCTGCGCGGCGCTTGCGGCCGGTGGGGTCCGAGACGGCGCTGATCTCGTGGGCGCGCCCGGGGGTCTTCCGGGCGGCCATTTCGGTGGCGAGCGCGAGCGGCAGGGCCAGGCCGGCCGGGCCTGTGGCGGTGTCGGAGCTGTCGTTCATGTCGGCCTCCTCGGCCTGTTGACGCGGGGTTGCTGTGGTCAGGAGCCGTTGCCCGCCCGCAGGGTGTCCAGGTCGGCCTTGACGGTGTCGACGGGGATGGCGAAGCCGAGACCCACGCTGCCCGCGGCGGAGCTGCCCGTGGAGCTCGCCGAACTCGGCGAGTACATCGCGGAGTTGATGCCGATGATCTCGCCGTTCATGTTGATCAGCGCACCGCCGGAGTTGCCGGGGTTCAGCGAGGCGTCGGTCTGGATCGCCTTGTACGTGGTCTTCGACGTACCGGTGTCTCCGTTGAACTGCTGCCCACCGAACTCGAACGGCCAGTCCCCGCCACCCTGCTGCTGTTGCTGCTGGCCCTGGCCCGAGCCCTCGGAGTCCTTCGCGACCGTGACGTCACGGTCCAGGGCCGAGACGATGCCGCTGGTGACGGTGCCGGTCAGGCCCTCGGGCGAGCCGATCGCCACGACCTGGTCGCCGACCTTCACGTCGGAGGAGTCGCCGAGCGAGGCCGTCTTCAGCCCGCTCGCACCCTGGAGCTTGATGAGCGCGAGGTCCTTGTCGGCGTCGGTGCCCACGACGTCGGCGGTGTACTTCTTGCCGGTGCTGAGCGTGACCTCGATCTCGGAGGCGCCGGAGATGACGTGGTTGTTGGTGACGATCTCGCCGTCGGACGTGATGACGACACCGGAGCCGGTGGACTGGCCCGCCGTCGACGTCGCGCCGATCTCGACGATCGCGGGCGACACGGCCGCCGCCACACCGGAGACGGTGCCGGCGCTGCTCTGCGAGACGGTCGTGCCCTGCACCGTGCCACCACCGGAGGCGGAGCCGTTCGAGCCGCCGTCGGCGAGCTGTCCGATGAGGGTCGCGGTGCCGCCGCCGATGGCTGCCGCCGCGATCGCCACGGCCGCCAGCAGCGCGACCGGACGCTTCACGCGGCGCTCGGGCTTCGGCGGCTCGGGTGCGGACTGCGGCGGCGGGAAGCCACCGGGACCACCGGCGTCGGCGCCACCGCCGCCGGGCCACACGGTGGTGCCGGGGCCCGCGGCGATCGGCTGCGCGGGCTCGTAGGGGGGCGGCGGCGGGTAGGACGCGTCGCCGTGGCCGTACGAGGGGTACGTCGGGTACTCGCCGCTCGGGCGGTGGCTCTCAGTCATGTACACGAGCGTGTCCGTCGAACATGAGAGGAGGCTGAGGGTGCTCTGAGAAGCCCGGCAGAACCCTGTATGCCCCATATAAGGATGGGGCCCGTGGGTTACGGAGCCGGGACCGTCTGCTCCCCGCAGCCGCACGACTGCCGGACCACCAGCGCCGAGGGGAACTGCTTCAGCCGCTCGCGGCGCGAGCCCGCCACCCGCAGCGAGTCGTCGAGGACCAGGTCCACGGCCGCCCGCGCCATGGCCGGACGGTCGGAGGAGACCGTCGTCAGCGGCGGGTCGGTGAGGCCGGCTTCCTTCACGTCGTCGAAGCCCGCCACCGCGAGCTCACCGGGCACGTCGATACGGAGTTCGCGGGCCGCCCGCAGCACACCGATGGCCTGGTCGTCCGTGGAGCAGAAGATCGCCGGGGGCCGGTCGGGGCCGGCGAGCAGCGTGAGGGCGGCCTGATAGGCGTCGTAACGGTTGTACGGGGCCTGGAAGAGCCGGCCCTCCGTGGAGCGGCCGGACTCGTGCATCGCCCGGCGCCAGCCCTCGACGTGGTCCGCGACCGGGTCGCCGACCGCCGGGGTCGACTCCATGCCGCCGAGGCACGCCACGTACGCGTAGCCGTGTTCCAGCAGGTGGCGGGTGGCGAGCTGGGCGCCGCCGACGTCGTCCGTGACGACCGCGACGTCGTCGATCGCCTCGGGCCGCTCGTGCAGCAGCACCACACGGGCGTCCCACGCCTCGATCTCGGCGGCGGCACGCTCGCTGGGGCCCTGGCTGACCAGGATCAGCCCGGAGACCCGCATGCCGAGGAACGCGCGGAGGTAGTGGACCTCGCGCTCGTCCCGGTAGTCGGAGTTGCCGACGAGGACCATTTTCCCTCGTTCGGCGGCGGCCTGTTCGACTGCGTGCGCCATCTCCGCGAAGAACGGCTGGCGGGCGTCCGGCACGATCATGCCTATGAGATCGGTCCGCCTCGACGCCATCGCCTGGGCCACCCGGTCGGGCCGGTAGCCCAGCTCTTTGATCGCGGCGAGTACCCGCTCGCGCGTGGCCGGGGCGACCGGCCTGGGTCCGTTGTTGATGACGTAGCTGACGACCGCGGTCGACGTCCCCGCCAGTCTCGCCACATCGTCCCGCGTCACCTTGGCCACGCGCGGCAGTCTACGCGGATGGACCTACCTGTTGGCAGGTCGGACCGGGGCTTCTTCCGTGACCTCGGACTCCTCCGACTGCTCCGAATGGGGTACGGGTTCGGCGGTCGTCTTCGCGGCGGCCTTGGCCTTGGCCTCCTCGGCCGCGGCGCGCTCCACCTTCTCCGGTGCGACGAAGCGGTAGCCCACGTTGCGGACCGTGCCGATCAGCGACTCGTGCTCGGGGCCGAGCTTGGCGCGCAGCCGCCGGACGTGGACGTCGACCGTCCGCGTACCGCCGAAGTAGTCGTATCCCCAGACCTCCTGCAGCAGCTGGGCGCGGGTGAAAACGCGGCCCGGATGCTGGGCGAGGTACTTGAGCAGTTCGAATTCCTTGAAGGTCAGGTCCAGGACCCTTCCCTTCAGCTTCGCGCTGTACGTCGCCTCGTCCACCGAAAGATCACCGTTACGGATCTCCATCGGGGAATCGTCGGACACGATCTGCTGACGGCCGGTGGCCAGCCGCAGCCGCGCCTCGACCTCGGCCGGGCCCGCGGTGTCCAGCAGCACGTCGTCGATGCCCCAGTCGGCGGTGACGGCCGCGAGGCCGCCCTCCGTGACGACGAGGATCAGCGGACAGCCGGGTCCGGTGGACCGCAGCAGCTGACAGAGCGAGCGCACCTGCGGAAGGTCGCGGCGGCCGTCGATCAGGATGACGTCGGCACCTGGGGTGTCGACGAGTGCGGGTCCTTCGGCGGGGGCGACCCGCACGCTGTGCAGCAGTAGACCGAGGGCGGGAAGCACCTCCGTCGACGGTTGAAGGGCATTGGTCAGAAGCAGCAGTGAACTCATCGCCGCCCACCTGCCTGGGTCGTCGGTCGATCGTGCACGGTTCGCTCGCCCATTACGTCGGTCCTCCTCGTTCCCTGCGAGAGGGGCACTCCCGGGTCGGACCCGGGGGAGTAGTGCGGCAATGCTTCGTACGGCCGTACGACGGGTGGCCCGAGCCGTTCGTCATACGGGTTTAACTGGTAAGGCCCCGCGCCCTGGGGCCGCTGAGCTTGTTGAAACGTCTCCGTAACAACGCTTGGAAAGCACAAAAGGACCCGGGGGCTGCATTGCCCGGATCCTCTTCGAAGCAGAATAGCCCACATGCGTTCTGTCTCCGAGGGTCCGTTTCCGAGTTCTTCTGTTCCCTTGATCACGCGGACTCCCGTACGCACCGCGTTGCGCGCCGATGACGGGACCCGTATCGAGGCGGTGTACGAGCCGTGTACGGCAGGTGCCGGGGCCGCTGCGGGCGGGGCGGACGCCGGGACGGCGATCGTCGTCGCGCACGGCTTCACCGGCTCCGCGGACCGGCCCGCCGTGCGGCGTGCGGCAGAGGTGTTCGCGCAGCGTGCGGCCGTGATCACGTTCTCGTTCCGGGGGCACGGGAAGTCCGGCGGAGTGTCGACCGTGGGCGACCGGGAGGTGCAGGATCTGGCGGCTGCGGTCGCCTGGGCGCGATCGCTGGGACATGAGCGGGTCGTTACGGTCGGGTTTTCCATGGGCGGTTCCGTGGTGCTGAGACATGCCGCGCTGTATACGGCCGGGCCCGCGGGGAGGAATCCGGAATGGGGAGGACCGACTTCGGATATCGGTACCGGAGGCATTGCGGCGCACAAGGGGCGCATTGAAGCGCGCGCTACGGCGCACACGGATGCGGTGGTCGCGGTAAGCGCCCCCGCACGCTGGTACTACCGGGGGACGGCGCCGATGCGCCGCCTCCACTGGGTCGTCACCCGCCCGGCGGGCCGGCTCGTCGGCCGTTACGGCCTCGGCACCCGCATCGACCGCCGGGAGTGGGACCCGGTGCCGCTCTCCCCGGTCGCCGCCGTCCCGCTGATCGCCCCGGTCCCGCTGCTGATCGTCCACGGCGACCAGGACCCGTACTTCCCGCTGGACCACCCGCGGATGCTGGCCGAGGCCGCGGGGGGCGGTGCCGAACTGTGGCTGGAGCGCGGCATGGGGCACGCGGAGAACGCGGCCGACGAGAGCTTGCTCACCCGCATCGCCGACTGGACGGCCGCGCGGTGACCGATGATGGACAGCTGACGCACGAGGAAAGGGTGGAGCCATGGCAGCGGGAACGATCCGCTACTGGGCCGCGGCCAAGGCCGCCGCTGGGACCGCGGAGGAACCGTACGCAGCGGCGACGCTCGCCGAGGCGCTCGAAGCGGTGCGCGAGCGGCACCCGGGCGAGCTGACCCGCGTACTGCAAAGGTGTTCGTTCCTCATCGACGGAGACCCCGTGGGGACCCGTGGGCATGAGACCGTACGGCTTGCCGAGGGCGGCACGGTCGAGGTGCTCCCGCCGTTCGCAGGAGGGTGAACCGCAGACCATGAGCAGCAGCGATCAGCAGTATCCGTACGGTCAGCAGTACGCGTACGGGGAGGGGCACCCCGGTGGGGAGCCACCGCAGCCGCCCGCGGGTGAGTACGCAGGTCAGCAGTACGCCGATCCGTACGCGGGCCGGCAAGGTCAGTCCTACGCCGACCCGTACGCGGGCCAGTACGCCGACCCGTACGCCGACCCGGCCCACGCGCAGCCCCAGCAGCCGTACGGCGACCCGGCCCACGCGCAGCCCCAGCAGTCGTACGGCGACCCCGCCCCGTACGACCCGCAGGCCGCCTGGCCGGCCCAGCAGCCGCAGCAGCCCGTGTCGCCCGCGGACCACGGCCTGGCCGACCAGGGTGCGACGCAGACCTGGCAGGGGCAGACCTGGGACACCCAGTACCAGCCGACCGTGCAGCCCCAGGCCCATGCCCAGGTCCAGCAGCCCCAGTCCCAGCCGGTGCCGCAGGCCGGAGCGTCGGGTTCCTACCCGTTGCCTCCCGAGGTGCCGGCAGCCCCGGTCACCCCGGCCGCGGTGCGGGACGGCGCCGCAAGGGCACCGGAAGCCGCCACCTACAGCTCGCCCACCACGGTGGGCAACAGCCGGATCACCGACGCCCAGCGCGCCCGCGCCGAGGGACGCTCGCCGATCATCGCGCCGGGCATGCAGCCGGCCGGGATCACCGCGGGCCTCGGCCTGCTGCTCGCCCTCGGTGCGGCGATCGGGCCGTACGCCCTGCTCGTGCCGCTCGTGCTGCTCCAGGCCGTGACGGCCGCCGGATGGTTCCGGCTCAATGGCATGTGGCCGGCCCGCCAGGGCATCGCGCTCGCCTTCATGGGCGGCTTCGCGGCCGATGTGGCGCTGCTCGCCGCGGGCCGCGAGAACGCCGCCGCGGCACTCCTCGGCACGCTCGGCGTCTGGGTGCTGCTCACCGTGGTCCTCCAGCTGCGCAGCCACGCGGGTGCCGACGAGCGGATGTACGGGCTGATGGCCACCGTCGTGTCGGCGGCGCTCGCCGTCCTCGCGGCCGGTCATCTGGCGGCGATCCCGGACGCGGTGACCGTGGGCGGGGTGGCGGTCGCCGCCGCCGTGCTCGCCAGGGCGCTTCCGTTGCCGGGCGCGGCATCGGTCGTCGTGGCCCTGCTCGCCGCCACCGGCGCGGGCGTCGCGGCCGGCGGGTTCACCGACTTCGGGTCCAAGGCCGCGTTCCTCGGGCTGGCCGCCGGTGGCTGCGCGCTGATCGGGCTGCGGGTGGCGAGCTACGACTACCCGTCGAGGTTCGTGCACATGACGGCCGGGGTGGCGCTGCCGCTGACCGCCGCTGCTCCCGCGGTCTATCTGATCGGCCGCGCGATCGCCTGACGCGCTCTCCTCCACCGTCCCCGCGCCCCTCGTCGGGCAGCCGTCCCGGAGCACCCTTCCCCGCGCCGTCAGGCGTCCCGCGTCGCTTTCCGGCCGTTCGCCGGAGCCCGGGGAACCGGGCGGGTGCTTCCGTTCGTCGATCACCCCGGGCGTGCTGCGCAGTCGCAGTAGGCTCACGCGCACCGGGGGTCCGAGCGGTCAGGTGGGGGAGGAACAGGCAATGCGTGCACTGCGGATACTGCTGATCATCGCGGTGGTTCTGGGCGGGATATTCGTCGCCGTCGACCGCGCCGCGGTGTACTTCGCCGAGTCCGAGGCGGAGGGCCGGGTCCGGCTCACCGGTGCGGAGGCGGGCTCGACGGAGGTTTCGATCAAGGGCTTCCCGTTCCTGACCCAGGTGGCCGGATCGGAGCTCGGTCAGGTCGACGTGAAGCTGACCGGCATCCAGGCGAACGCCGCAGGCCGCACGCTCCGGATCAGTGAGATCAGGGCCCAGCTGCACCAGGTGACCCTGGGCGCTGGCTACACCAGCGCGACGGCCGCCCGTGCCACGGGTACGGCCGTCGTCTCGTACGACGACCTCACCGAGGCGGCCGACAAGGACGTCACCGTCGCCTACGGCGGCAACGGCAAGGTGAAGGTGACCGGCGAGATCAGCGTCCTCGGCCGCACCCTCTCGCGCAGCGTGATCTCCACCGTCACGCTGGTCGACGGCGACACCGTCCGGGTGCACGCGGACAAGGTTCCGGGCGAGGGCATCCCCGGCCTGGAGGGCCTGGTCCGTCAGAAGACGGACTTCGAGCGCAAGATCGGCGGTCTGCCGAACGGTCTGAAGCTCCAGAAGATCGAGGTGACCGAGAGCGGTCTGGAGATCTCGGTGACCGGCTCGGACGTCGCACTCGCCGGCTAGGGCCTCTCGCACCCGGACCGCACCCACCCGTACCGCCGCGCGCGGCGTCGCGCATATCGCCGCAGATCAGGCCGTATGCCAGCCGGATCCATATAGTGAGACGGCTGCGTCCGGCCCTCGGGTGGCCTCTGCGTGCGAACCCTCCGGCGATGGTCCCGGGTCGTGCCGTACCTGCTTCATGTCTCGTATCGCGGACGATCGTGTCTCACCATCCGACACGACGGTGACATCTCCACCCGTACGTCCCTACGATCGGACCCATGAAGCGACAGGCGGATCTCACGAAGCGGCGGGCAGTAGACCTGTGCCGCGTCGCCGCCATGCTCTGTCGCACTTTCTGAGCGGGATCGCGTCCCGTTTCCCCCCGGCCCTTCGACCGTTGTCAGGGCCCGCCCCGTGCCTTCGTACACGCACTGCCCCCGTGCATCTGCGCGTACACCCCGCACTTCGCACCACCCCGCCGCAGACTGCCCCGGAGGAGAAACACATGAGCCGCGCAGACGTCCTGGTAGACGCCGACTGGGTCGAGGCCCACATCGACGACCCGAAGGTCGCCATCGTCGAGGTCGACGAGGACACCTCGGCGTACGAGAAGAACCACATCAAGAACGCGATCCGGATCGACTGGACCAAGGACCTCCAGGACCCGGTACGCCGTGACTTCATCGACCAGGCCGGCTTCGAGAAGCTCCTGTCCGAGAAGGGCATCGGGAACGACACCCTCGTCGTCCTCTACGGCGGCAACAACAACTGGTTCGCGTCGTACGCCTACTGGTACTTCAAGCTCTACGGTCACCAGGACGTCAAGCTCCTCGACGGTGGCCGCAAGAAGTGGGAGCTCGACTCCCGCGACCTCGTCGACGGCGACCAGATCCCGGCCCGCCCGGCCACCGCGTACAAGGCCCAGCCGCAGGACGAGTCGATCCGCGCCTACCGCGACGACGTCGTGAAGGCCATCGGCAGCCAGAACCTGGTCGACGTGCGGTCGCCCGACGAGTTCAGCGGCAAGCTGCTCGCCCCGGCGCACCTCCCGCAGGAGCAGTCGCAGCGTCCCGGCCACGTGCCGAGCGCCCGCAACATCCCGTGGTCGAAGAACGCCAACGACGACGGCACCTTCAAGTCGGACGAGCAGCTCAAGGCCCTCTACGAGGCCGAGCAGGTCGACCTGGCGAAGGACACCATCGCGTACTGCCGTATCGGTGAGCGCTCCGCGCTCACCTGGTTCGTCCTGCACGAGCTGCTCGGCCAGGAGAACGTCAAGAACTACGACGGCTCGTGGACCGAGTACGGCTCCCTCGTGGGCGTGCCGATCGAGCTCGGCGCCAACAAGTAGGTCTCCGGACCACCGACCAGCACGACACTCGACGAGAAGGACAGAACACATGTGTGGAGCAAAGGCCGGCGGCCCCGACGCTTCGACGATCAAGCCCGGTGAGACCACCATCCAGGGCAGCGTGACCCGTGACGGCGAGCCCGTCACCGGCTACGTCCGTCTGCTGGACTCGACCGGCGAGTTCACCGCCGAGGTCCCGACCTCGGCGACCGGACAGTTCCGCTTCTACGCGGCCGAGGGCACCTGGACGCTCCGCGCCCTCGTCCCGGGCGGCAGCGCGGACCGCACGGTCGTCGCACAGACCGGGGGCCTCTCCGAGGTCGCCATCGCTGTGTGATCCGTAGCGCACGACCGGCCGGAGGGCCGTACCCCAGGGGGTTGGACGCCACCTGAGCAGGGGTGCGGCCCTTCGTGCCGTTCGCGGGGCCGATCGGAACTACGCTGGAGGTATGTACGCCCGGCGCCGCCGCGCCTACTTCCTGATGATGGGCGGATGCATCGTCCTCTTCGTCTCCGCCTGGGCTGTCGTGCGCCTCTGGTCGGTCCCGGTCGCCGTCGGGATGTGCGTCGTCGCGATGGTCATCCCGCCGATCGCGGCGATGGTCGCCAACCGGCGTGGCCCGGAGGACCGTTGGTGGGACGACCCCTCCGGTGACAAGAAGTCCGACGAGTGGTGGGACGAGCTCGACGGCAAGAAGCGACGCCCGTAGGGGCGCGCCCCTGAGGCGGCGTGGTCGGGGCTCAGTACACGAGGGCCTGGACGCCGTCCGCCATGATCTCCTGCACGAAGACCTGCGCGCCCGCGATCCGTACGCCTTCCAGGACGTCCTTCTCGGAGATGCCGCGCCGTGCCGCGCACTGCGTGCACAGGGTGATCAGGCCCCCCGCCCGGATCGCCTCGACCAGGTCGGGCAGCGGGGCGGAGTGCGGCAGCTCGAACTCGGCGGCGCGCTCCGGGAGTGCGAACCAGGCGGATTCGCCGGTCAGCCAGAGCGAGACCTCGACACCGCTGGCGACGGCCACGGCCGCCACGGTGAACGCCTGCGAGCAGCGCTCGGGCGCATCCGCCCCGGCGGTCACCTTGATCACGAGCTTCTTCGACATATGCCGAACTGTAATGGGCGCCCGTGCAACCTCCCCCGGTACCTGTGGGTCAGTTGTGTGCGCAGATAACGGAATCTGCGCCTCAGGTCTCGTGGGGGGACCCCTTTTGGAACTGAACGACACCCTTTCCGATGCGCAGGCCGGGCAGGCCGCGCAGGCGGTCGCGCCCGCGCCGCCCGAAGCGCCGGCCGGACCGCCGGTGATTCCCACAGCCGCCCCGGCCGCTCCGGAGCAGGCCACACCGCCGCGCCCGCGCCCGCGTGGCCGCACGACGCTGCTCATCGCCGCCGCCGCGCTGCTCGGCATCGCGGGCGGTACGGCCGCCGGGTACGGCATCCAGGCCGAGCGCGCCCCGACGCCGCTGGCCGCCCTCTCGCAGCCCGGACTCGTCCACCCGGCGAAGCCGCTGCCGGCGGACCAGGTGCCCGAGCCGCTGCCCGCCTCGCAGGACCGCCGGGCCGCGACGGACGGTGATCTGCGGAAGGTGCTGATCGCCAAGCCCAAGGGCTGGAGCACGCTCGACGACCCGGCGGTCGACGACGGCTGGGTCAGCCTGGACGGCTACGCCATGGCGTTCGAGGACGAGGCGTACATGTACGAGGAGCTCCTCTCGACGGACCTGCGCCGGATCGCGGGTGCGAGCTGGGAGCGCGGTCAGCGCGAGGTCCACATCCGGCTCGTCCAGTTCCGCAGCGGTGCGGAGCTGGGGGCGGTCGATCATGCCGAGGGACAGCTGTCCTACATGGACGGCAGCGAGCACGGCGCGGGCAACGCGGGAGACGCCGTCAAGGGGAGCGGCAACGGCCGCTACTACCTCTACCCGGTCAGGAACGAGCCGGGCTATCTCCCGCTCTACCGGGCCCGCGCCGTCGCCCAGCGGGGCGACGTGATGATGGAGATCGACGTCTACGACACCAGGCCGGTCGCCAAGAAGGACATCCGCACGCTGGCCGAGCGACAGCTGGAGCGCCTGTGAACGACGACGCCATCACGCCCGGTGAGAGCCCTGCGGAGAGCAGCTCGCCCACGCCCGCAGAGCCCGCGGCCGTGACGCCCGAGCAGGCTGCGGCGCCCGAGCAGGCTGCGGCACCCGAGCAGGCTGTGACACCCGGCCCGGACGTGGCACCCGCCGCGGACGCCACTCCCGCACGGCCCGGCAGGGCCCGCCGGGTGGTCCTCGGGGTCCTGCCCTTCGTCCTGGTGCTCGGCGCCGTCGGCGGGGCAGCCGCGTACACGAAGTCCACCGTGGACGGGGCCGACCGGACCGTCGGCACCACTGTCTGGCAGAAGCCGGACCGCGAGCCGGCCAAGGACCCGGCCGGTGACCCGCCCCGGGGCCGTGCCGCGACCGAGCTGAGCAAGCTGCTGCTGCCCGTCCCGTCGGGCTACCGGCTCGGTCCCGACATGGGCGTCGACGGCAACGACAGCGAGACGAGCGGCAGGAAGGCCGCGGCGGCGATGAAGGAGTCGGGCCGGGGGCTCGCGGGCAAGCAGCGCCGCGAGCTGGAGAAGCGGATCGACCGGTACGACATCCAGGGCCTCGTCCGGCGTTCGTACACCGCCGACACCGACGACCTCGTCGTGGAGACGCAGATCGTGAAGATGAAGGACCGCAAGGCCGTACGCGACATGTACACCTTCCGGACCGGGCTGATGGATGCCGTCGGCGTCTTCCGTGACGGTCCGAAGATCAAGGGCCACAAGCACGCCACGTGCTACCGGATGCCCAAGAGCAGCAAGTCCGACCTCGACGGCATGGCGTGCGTCGCCTACGACGGCGGGGTGTTCCTGAGCCTCGACGCGATGGGCACCGAGCCGTTCGACACGAGCGCCGTGGCGGAGCTGCTCAAGGACCAGCTGGACCACATCGCGTCCCCGGGGGAGTACATATGACCGAGCCGACCGAGCCGACCGAGCCGACCGAGCCGACCGAGCCGACCGAGCCGACGGCGGCCCCGGCCGCCGCGCCCCTGCCCCCCGCCCGCAAGCCGCGGCGCGTGCTGCGGGCCGTCGCCCGCTGGACCGCCGCCGTGCTGGTGTGCGGCGGCCTCGGCACCGGAACGGCGTACGGCATCGCGTCCATGGAGCGCACCGACGTCCCCGGTCTCGCGACCGAGGGCGACGGCCGCTGGGCGTACCCCGAACTGGCGCTTCCCGCCCTGCCGTCCGGGGCGCCGAGGCCCCTCTCGTACGGCAATGTCGCCGGGGTGCACCACGCCGACCTGCGGAAGCTGCTGCTGCCCGCCCCGGCCGGAGCAACCCCGGACAAGAAGCTGACGGGCGACTGGGTGACACCCGCGCAGTACGTCTCCGAGTACGATGCCGACCAGCGTGCCGAGATCACCCGGACGCTCCGCGACTCCGCCCTGCGGCACATCGCGGCGCGCGGCTGGACGATGCCGGACGGCACCGAGTCCCGGATCTATCTGCTCCGGTTCAACTCGGTCGCGTACGCGGAAGGGTTCCGCGACGACCTCCACATCGGCGCGACCGCGGGCGAGTCGCTCGCCACCGCGCCCGAGGTGGACTTCGACGAGAGCTGGTCGAGCTCGGGCCGGGTGCACGACACCGTGTCGTACGTGTTCAGCGAGAAGAAGGCGTTCGGCAAGGAGCACGTCCGCCAGGCGTACACCGTCGCCGGTGACACCGTCGCCCTGATCGTGCACTCCAGGGACGGCAAGGCGGCCACCGAGCGGATTCCGTTCCACCAGTCGGTGATCCTGCAGAACCAGCTCCTCGGCTGAGGACCTGAACGCGAAGGCCGGGCCCCAACCCATTAGGCTGGGGCCCGGCCCCGCACTGCGGCCATATCGTTCGTTCCGAGGAGCTCCCGTGCTTGAGGCATTCTTCTCCGCCCTGCTGATCCTGGTGTGTGTCGGCGTGCTCGCCTTCGCGGGTCTGACCGTGAAGAAGCTCTACCAGGGCCAGCGCTGACCCTCGCCGAACTCCGCCTCTCCCTCACAGATGGTCTGAGCCGCTCATGATCGAGATTCCGTCCGACCTCCATCCGGACCTGGTCCCGCTGGTCTTCCTCCTCGGCAACTGGACGGGTGCGGGCGTGTCCGACTTCCCCGGCGCCGAGAAGTGCAACTTCGGCCAGGAAGTCTCCTTCACCCACGACGGCCGGGACTTCCTGGAGTACGTCTCGCACTCCTGGGTGCTCGACGAGGACGGCAACAAGGTCCGGCCGCTGGAGAGCGAGTCCGGTTACTGGCGCGTCGACAAGGACCGCAAGGTCGAGGTCGTCATGGTCCGTGACCAGGGCATCGTCGAGATCTGGTACGGCGAGATCGCCGACAAGAAGCCGCAGATCGACCTGGTCACCGACGCGGTGGCCCGTACCGCGGCCTCCGGCCCGTACAGCGGTGGCAAGCGGCTCTACGGCTATGTGAAGAGCGACCTCATGTGGGTCGGCGAGAAGGCCACCCCCGACGTCGAGCTGCGTCCCTACATGTCGGCGCACCTGAAGAAGGTCGTCACGCCCGAGGAGGTCGCCGAGATGGCGAAGAGCCTCGGTGACATGCCGGACGACGGCATCGCCTTCTTCAGGTAGGCCGCGCGGAACCTGGGGCCCGGTGCTCACCGCCACCTACACTGGGGGCTGTGGTGAGCACCGACTGGAAGACAGATCTTCGGCAGCGTGGCTACCGGCTGACGCCGCAGCGTCAGCTTGTCCTGGAAGCGGTCGACGCGCTGGAGCACGCGACGCCCGACGACATCCTCTCCGAGGTGCGCAGGACCGCCTCCGGCGTGAACATCTCCACCGTCTACCGGACCCTGGAGCTCCTCGAGGAGCTCGGTCTGGTCAGCCACGCGCATCTGGGCCACGGCGCTCCCACGTACCACCTGGCGGACCGCCACCACCACATCCACCTGGTCTGCCGGGACTGTACGAACGTCATCGAGGCCGATGTCGGCGTGGTCGACGAGTTCACCGCCAAGTTGCGGACGACCTTCGGTTTCGAGACGGACATGAAGCACTTCGCGATCTTCGGCCGCTGCGCGGACTGCGCGGCGAAGGCCGCCGCCGGGCGGCCGGACCCGTCCGGGGACTGAGGGGCAGAGGCCCGCGGCGGGCGTTTGCCTCCGGGCCGTAGGCTGGGCGCATGAAGAGCCCCTTGCTGTCCCTGCCCGGCGCCGTCCCCGCCGAAGGCCGCGACGAAGGTGTCGCCGGGCACTACGGCGACCTGTTCCGCGAACAACGCGCCCTCGCCGACGGCACCGGTTTCGTCGACCTGTCCCACCGGGGCGTCGTCACGGTCACCGGCGACGACCGGCTGGCCTGGCTGCACCTGCTGCTCACCCAGCACGTCAGCGATCTCGCACCGGGCCAGGCGACCGAGGCCCTGATCCTCTCGGCGAACGGGCACATCGAACACGCCCTCTACCTCGTCGACGACGGCGACACCGTGTGGATGCACGTCGAACCGGATACGCAGGACGAGCTCATCGCGTATCTGGAGTCGATGAAGTTCTTCTACCGGGTCGACGTCGCCGACCGCACCGAGAGCTTCGCCGTCGTCCATCTGCCGGCCGGTTCCATCGCCGAGGTCCCCGAAGGCGTGGCCGTACGGGAGACGCCGCACGGCCGGGACCTCTTCCTGCCCCGCGCGGATCTGGAGGCGTACGCCGCCGACCACGGCCCGGTGGCCGGCATCCTCGCGTACGAGGCGCTCCGCATCGAGACCCACCGGCCGCGCGTCGGCTTCGAGACCGACCACCGCACCATCCCGCACGAGCTCGGCTGGATCGGCACCGCCGTTCACCTCCAGAAGGGGTGCTACCGCGGCCAGGAGACGGTCGCGCGCGTCCACAACCTGGGGAAGCCGCCGCGCCGGCTGGTCTTCCTGCATCTGGACGGCAGCGAGGTCGTCCTGCCCGGACACGGAACGCCGGTACGCCTGGCCGCCGACGGTCCCGAGGGCCGTCAGCTGGGCTTCGTGACCACGTCGGCCCGCCATCACGAGCTGGGGCCCATCGCGCTGGCCCTGGTGAAGCGGAATGTCGCCGTGGACGCGGAACTGATGGCGGGAGACACGGCGGCGGCGCAGGAGACGGTCGTCGAGCCGTAGTTCTTCTACGCGCCGGTGTCCACTGCCGCTGCTACACCTCGATCAGCACGGTGAACGGGCCGTGGTTCGTGAGCGAGACGCGCATGTCCGCTCCGAACCGGCCCGTCTCCACGTGGGCGCCGAGTGCCCGCAGCTGGGCCACCACCTCGTCGACGAGGGGCTCTGCGACCTCTCCGGGTGCCGCGGCGTTCCAGGTGGGCCGGCGGCCCTTCCTGGCGTCCCCGTAGAGGGTGAACTGCGAGATGACCAAAAGCGGCGCATTCACATCGGAGCAGGACTTCTCGCCCTCCAGGATGCGCACACTCCAGAGCTTTCGGGCGAGTTGTGCCGCCTTCTCCGGAGTGTCCCCATGGGTGACCCCCACCAGCACACACAGCCCCTCGCCGACGATCTCGCCGACGACTCCGGTCCCCGGCGGGTCGCCCGCGGCGTCCGCCACGGTCACGGACGCGCCGTCCACTCTCTGTACCACTGCACGCATACAGACCAACCTATCTTGGGCTGAACGGGTACAGAGCACCTGCGTGGGAAGCGTGTGGGGTGGCACCATGCACGTGCCGGTGTGCCGACGCACCGGCCGAGGGGACGGAACAGCATGAGTACATATGGAGCCGGGCAGTCACCCGGCATCGTACCGACGACCCGTACCGGCATCATGCGGCCACCCGTGCAGCGGAGCGGTCTCCCACAAGGGCCCGGACAGCAGGGAGCCGTCCCTGCGACCGGCCCGGCGTCCGTGCCCCTGCCCGTGTCCGCGAGGGGGGCGGCGTCCGTACCCGAACAGACCACGGGGGAGGGACTGTCCGCGGTGCGGGCCCAGCCCGAGTTCCGCGGTCTGCGCCTGCCGGAGCTGCGCACACTCCGCAAGGACGCGCAGCGGGACGAGGCGGACCTCAGTTACGTACGCAGGCTGGTCCAGGGCCGCATCGACATCCTGAGGGCCGAGCTGGCCCGCCGCCGGGACCCGGAGAGCCCGGTGGTCGACCGGCTTTCGGAGATCCTCGCCGACACCCCGTCCCTGCACCGCTCCTCCGCCCGGCACGTCACCCTCACCACGCCGCGCAGCGACGAGTACCGGCAGCTGGCCGCGGAGACGCTCGCCGAGGTGGAGCTGTCCGACCTCGACGCCCGGACGGACGACGAGCTGCACACCGCGATGGGGCGGCTCGTCCGCTACGAGCAGCAGGTCTCCCGGCGCCGTCACCGGCTCCAGCGCACCGCCGACGATTGCAGCGCGGAGATCGCGCGCAGGTACCGTGACGGGGAAGCACAAGTAGACGACCTGCTCGCCTGAGGCAATCCTTCCGGGGGCGGGTCACCGCCCGTCCCCGGAAGGCCACCATGACCTCCAGCGCCGCCTCCTCGCCCGTCATAGCCCCCGCCCGGCCCGTTCTGGCCGAGGTCGTACGGTCCGGCTTCGTCGAGGGCCTCCACCGGGGGTCGCTGGTCGTGCTGGCGGCCGACGGCAGTGTGGAGCACACGATGGGGGACCCGGCCGCGCCGGTCTTCCCGCGCTCCTCCAACAAGCCGATGCAGGCCGCCGCGATCCTGCGGGCCGGACTGGACCTCGGCGGGGAGCGGCTGGCGCTGGCCGCGGCAAGCCATTCGGGGGAGGGCTTCCACCTCGATCTCGTACGCAAGATGCTCGCCGAGCACGGGCTGACGCCCGACGATCTCCAGACGCCGCCCGATCTGCCGCTGGACCCGGTCGAGGCCGAGTCGTACCTCGCCTCGGGGCAGGTCCGTGAGCGGCTCACGATGAACTGTTCCGGCAAGCACACGGCGATGCTCGCGGTCTGCGTACGGAACGGCTGGGACACGGCGAGCTATCTGGACCCGGAGCACCCGCTCCAGCAGCTGGTGCACCAGGTCGTCGAGGAGGCGGCGGGCGAGCCGGTCGCCTCGGTCGGCACGGACGGCTGCGGGGCCCCGCTGATGGCCATCAGCCTGGTGGGCCTGGCGCGGGCGTTCCGGTCCTTCGTCCTGGCGGAGCCGGGCTCGGCGGAGCGGCGGGTCGCGGACGCGATGCGCGCCCACCCCGAGTTCGTCGCGGGGACGCGGCGGCCCGACACCTGGCTGATGCGCGAGGTGCCGGGGACGCTCTCCAAGATGGGTGCCGAGGCGGTGCAGGCGGTGGCGCTCGCCGACGGCCGGGCCCTGGCCTTCAAGATCGACGACGGTGCGACGCGGGCCCTGGGACCGGTGCTCGCCCGCTCGCTGGAACTGATGGGCATCGACGCCCCGGTGGTCTCCCGCATCGGCCGGTCGCCGCTGCTGGGAGGCAGCGCCGAAGTGGGCGGGATCCGCGCGGCGTTCTGACGCTCGGGTGAGGCCCGGGCGGCGGTTCGGGCGGCCCGTAATGCAGGCGACATTCCGGCGGACCTGTGGCTAGCGTGGGCGTATGAATGGTGATTTCCGTACGGTCTCCGAGTCCGAATTCCCCGAGTGGCTGCGGGCGGTGGGAACCGGCTTTCTGCGCTCGGAGCTGCCGGCGGAGGACGAGATCAAGGGGCGTACGGCCCATATGGATCTGAGCCGGCTGCAGGGCTTCTTCGACGACGGGCGGTGTGTGGCGACCTTCCGGTCGTTCGCCCAGCAGCTGACCGTCGTCGGCGGGGCCACCGTGCAGACCGACGCGATCAGCGCGGTGACGGTGACGCCGACGCACCGCCGCCGCGGGCTGCTCGGCCGGATGATGGCGGCGGACCTGGCGGCGGCGAAGGAGCGGGGCGATGTGGTCGCCTCGCTGATCGCCGCGGAGTACCCGATCTACGGGCGGTTCGGCTTCGGCCCGGCGACGTGGACCACGGAGTGGGAGATCGACGTCACGCGCGCCGGTCTGGACCCGCGCCGGCCGGTCCTCCCGGAGGCGGACGGCGGCCGGATCGACCTGGTGGACGGCTCGGAGGTACGCAAGCTCGGCCCCGCGCTCCATGACCGGCTGGCGGCCCGTACGCCGGGCGTGATCAACCGTGACGAGCGCTGGTGGCAGCTGAACACGGGGGTCGGCGTGCCGGCGGCCGACGAGTGGAAGGAGCCGTTCTACGCGGTCTACCGCTCGGCGGACGGCGAGGTCGACGGGCTGGTCGTGTACCGGGCCGACGAGCACTGGGGCGACACGAAGCAGCCGCTGAACAAGGCGAAGGTGAAGAACCTGATCGCGGTGAGCCCGGCGGCGGAGCGGGCGCTGTGGCACTTCGTCTGCTCGATCGACTGGATCACCACGGTCCGCTCGGGCTACCGCGCCCCCGACGACCTGCTCCCCCTGCTCCTCCCGGACCCCCGTGCCGCCCGCGTCGTGACGCATGCGGACTGGCTGTGGCTGAGGATCCTGGACGTCACGCGCGCGCTGGAGGCCCGCACCTACAGGGCCGCGGCCACCCTGGTCCTGGACGTCCACGACGCCTCCGGCCTCACGGCGGGCCGCTTCCGCCTGGACGCCTCCCCGGAGGGCGCCTCCTGCGCACCGACGACGGAGAGCGCCGACCTGACGCTGGACGTACGGGAGTTGGGGACGTTGTACCTGGGCGACGAATCGGTTCTCCGGCTGGTGGACCTCGGCCGGATCGAGGAGAACCGGGCCGGTGCCGCGGCGGTGGCGGACACCGTGTTCCGGGCGGGGCGGCGGGCCTGGTGCCCGGACATGTTCTGAGGGGCAGGCCCGGACATGTGCGGAGGGGCGGGGAGCCGCCCCTCTGAGGGGGGAACCGCCCTAGCGGCCGGAGCCGGCGAGCAGGCCGAGGACGAGGAGGCAGACGACGACGCACTTCGTGCTGCCGACCTTCACGCCGACGGCCACACCGGCGACGCCCAGGCCGCCGACGGCTCCGAGCTTCCATTCCGCGAGTTGTTCCACTGCGAGGGTGATCAAGGGCATGGCGGTCCCTCCTCAGGAGGTGGGGAGCGGGAAGGCTCCGGGGAATCAGCCGATGCGCCGACAGCACCCGTACGACGGTGGACGGGCGAGCGGGTGGACGTACCCGGGTCGCTCTCGAAGAGTGGCGACCAACTGACTGAGTTGTTCCCAGTTGGTGCCATCTTCAAAACAACTCTGCAACAACTCCCGCTGGATGGTGCGAAGTTGTAGCGTTCTGTTGTGACTCCAGAGCGCACGGCAATGAACGGCGACCGGAAGTCCTCACCCATGGAGGTGGCGGACGTTCTGCGCACGCGTATCCGTACCGGTCAACTGCAGGCCGGCGACCATCTCCCGACGCAGTCCGCGCTGGCAGCGGAGTTCGAGGTCGAGCGAGGAGTGATCCGGCAGGCGCTCCAGTACCTCCAGGGGGACGGCCTGCTCACCGCCGTCACCAGGGGCGCCCCGCCGAAGGTCGCCCAGCCGGCGGACAGCGAGGCCCCCTTGCAGACGGCGGCCGGGCTCGGACCTCGGATTCAGGCCGCGTTCACCGGCGACGCGGTGCGGATAGACGCGCTGTGTCTCACGGCCGAGTCGCTCACGCTCGCGCTGGCGGAGCCCCTCCAGCAGATCAGGGCGGGAGGCCCGGCGCCGGGCAGCGTGCGGGTACGCATCATGCTCCCGGCCCGCACCCTCGATCTGGCGTTTCCCCGGCGCGCGAAGCCGGTGAAGAACGACCAGCTGGTCCACGACCGCTGGCTGGAACTGCGCAACTCGCAGCTCAAGGTGCTGAAACACAACCTCGAATCGCTGCGCAGCACGCGTGCCATGGATGTCGAGGTCACCCTCAAGGCGCTGCCCTTCACCCCGCCCGTGAAGCTCTACCTGCTGAACGGCTCCGAGGCGCTGTTCGCGTACTACACGGTGACCAAGCGGGAGGAACTGATCGGGGGCCGCCCTGTCGAGCTCTTCGACGCGCTCGGCAGCGACTCGACGCTCTTCCCCTTCGAGACCTCCGCGGGGGTGCGCGACCAGTTGTTCGTGGCGCAGTCCGCGGCGTGGTTCGACGGACTGTGGAACACGATCGCCACCGACCTGGACCTGCGGACCTGAATCCCTCGCGCGGAGTGCCCGGGTTTGCGGCCTCATGGATCGCGTGGGTGCGTCAACTGACCTGTTACGCAAGCGTATTGAGGGCAGTATGAAAGACCGAAGGCGCAGTCTGTCAGCCTGCTGCCCCCGACGGACGGAGCAACGTGACCGACTTGCGCGGCCTCCTCGCGTCTGCCGAGTGCGTCCTGTTCGACTTCGACGGCCCGCTCTGTCCGCTCTTCTCCCGGCATCCGGCGGACGGGGTGGCGGAGCGGCTCATGGCGATGATGCGGGAACTCGGGACCGACCCGGCGGACGTGATCGGCCGGGGTGCCGTCCGGAGCGGGGGCCGGGACATCCGCCGGGATCCGCTGGCCGTTCTGCGTGCGGCGGCGGCCGGCGGAGTGCCGGTGGGCGTGGTGCGGAAGCTGGAACGGTTCCTCTCCCTGGAGGAGTGCGAGGCGGCCGGGAAGGCGGAACCGACCCCCTTCGCCCTGCCGCTGATCCGGAGTCTCGCGGACTCCGACGTCCGGATGGCCGTCACGACCAACAACTCCCCGGCGGCGGTGCTCCGGTTCCTCGATGTGTGGCGGGTGTCCGGCCTTCCCGAGACGCACATCCACGGCAGGACCCTCGACCCCGGCCGTCTCAAGCCGGACCCGGACTGTCTGCACCGGGCGCTCGACTCGACGGGGACGGCGGCGGCCGAGGCGCTGATGATCGGCGACTCGACGGACGACGTGTACGCGGCCCGCGCTGCGGGGGTGCCGTTCCTGGGCTACGCGAGGGACCGCGAGAAGGACGCACAGTTGCGGGCCGCCGGTGCGCAGGTGGTGCTCGGCTCACTGAAGACCCTGCTCCTCGCGGTGCCCGCCGCGGTGCGCGGACGGGAGCGGGGCCATTGACCCAGGGACGTGCGGAGGGGAGCGGGACCACGGCCCGGCGGACGTGTGTACGGGCCGTACGGCCCACAGGGGGACGGGGGTTCGAGGGGGCGGGTCGCGCGACGCGGGCGTAACGCGGCGGTGGTAATTTCCCGTCACCGGCCGAGCCGTCGCCGAGCCCATTCACCGCCGAGGTCCCCACCATTCATGGCAGTCGACACGACACCCGAGGTTCGCCGCCGCGCGGCGGCGACCGCGGGACTGGGCGAGACCAGTCCCGCCATCGAGGGTCCCCTCAAGGGGCACCACCACGAGACGTACGTCATTCCGCTGCCGGGCGGTGGCCGGCGCTGCAAGGTGCGCGAGCCGAGGTCGGGACTGCTCTGGTTCGACCGGAGGTGTTTCGCCTCCGAGGACCGGTTGCTCCAGGAGCTGTACGGGCGCATCAGCCGGATTCCCGAGATCGTCACCGTCGGCGAAGGCGTCCTGCTCCAGGGCTTCATCGAGGGGCGGACCCTCGGCCGGGGGGTGATGCCGAGCAAGGCGCTCTCGCCGCGTCATCGCGGTCAACTCATCCAGCTTTTCTCCGAGTTGGTGTCCATCGAGGTCGAGGGAATCGGGGCGCGGCGGGTCTGTGAGGACGTGGACCGCCCCGTTGACGGTGACTGCACGGGCTTTCTGGGGCGGCTGATCACCTTCACCGAGCAGCAGGTGTACGAGAGGCACGGTGCCCCGTACCGCTCCCTCTTCGCCGAACTCGGGGTGGACAAGCGTGCGTTGGGCGCATTGCGGCGGCGGGCCGACGGTCTGGCCGGCCGGTCGTTCGCGCTGGTCCACGGCGATCTGCACCGGCTCAACTTCATCGTGGACCGGGCCGGGGACCTGTGGACCATCGACTGGGAACTCGCCATGATCGGCGATCCGCTCTACGACCTGGCGACCCATCTCCACCTGATGCGCTACTCGCCCAGGGAGGCCGAGCGGATCGCGCGTCTGTGGGCCGGGACGGTCGAGAGTGTCCGGCCCGAGTGCGCGAAGGGGTGGCGCGAGGACCTGGAGGTCCTGCGCGACTACAAGCGCGTCCAGTCCGTCTACACCGACGTGATCCGTGGCGCGGTCGCGCTGGAGCAGCCCGGCGGCAGACTGAACTGGGGGAGGCTGCCCCTGGTCGCGCACCGTGTCCGGGAGGCGCTCGACGAGTCCCGTGAGGTGCGCGGTGCGGCGGCCGTGCCCACGCTCCGCGAGGTGATGGCCGCCTACACCCGCTGGTTCCGCGACCGGCCTTCCGGCCGGGTCACCGCGTCCGCACCCTGAACAGGACTCCCGACAGTCCCACCGCCACCGTCAGGATGCCCGCCGCCCAGGTCAGCGCGATCCAGGGGCTGTTGCCCGCGGGCTGGTCCAGGAGCAGGGCGCGGAGGGATTCGATGGCCGGGGTGATCGGCTGGTGGTCGGCGAAGGGGTGGAGCCAGCCGGGCATCGATTCGATCGGGACGAAGGCGCTGCTCGGGTAAGGCAGGAACGACATGAAGAAGGTGAACCCGCCCGCCGCTTCCGGGGTGCGGGCGAGCAGCCCGATCGCCGCCGAGATCCAGGACAGCGCCAGGATGTAGGCCAGGAGTACGGCGGCCACGGCGAGCCAGCCCGCCGGGGTGGCGGTCGGGCGGAAGCCGATCAGGAGGGCGACACCGAAGACCAGCGTCGTGGAGCAGAGGTTGCGTACGGTGCTCGCCGCCACGTGGCCCGCCAGGACCGCCGTGCCGCCGACGTCGAGGGAGCGGAAGCGGTCGATGATGCCGCCCTTCATGTCCTCGCTGACGGCCACCGCGGTGATCGAGGCGCCGAAGCCGGCGCAGAGGAGCAGGACGCCGGGGACGACGTACATGACGTACGAGTCGTATGCCGCGCCCGTCTCGATCGCGCCGCCGAAGAAGTAGACGAAGATCAGCATCAGCATGATCGGCAGCATCATCGAGGTGATGACCGCGTCGGTGTTGCGGCGGCTGACGCGCAGACCGCGGCCGGCCATGACGCCGGCGTGAGTGAGGATTCCCGGTGCGTCAGACATGTGCGGGTACCTCCGCGGTGAGGGCGAGGAAGACGTCGTCGAGGGTCGCGCTGTGCAGGGTGAAGCGCGCCACGTCGGTCCGTGCGGGGTCGATCTCGTCGAGCAGG
This sequence comes from Streptomyces sp. NBC_00234, assembly GCF_036195325.1. Taxonomy (NCBI): domain Bacteria; kingdom Bacillati; phylum Actinomycetota; class Actinomycetes; order Kitasatosporales; family Streptomycetaceae; genus Streptomyces; species Streptomyces sp. NBC_00234. Next base: position 4,439,192 of record NZ_CP108101.1, read on the forward strand.
GAGCGGACGTGGGCCGCCGTGCCGTCGGTGGGGAGGCCAGGGTCAGCGTCTCGGGGGAGTGGTGGACGGCGCGGGCGGCCAGGCGCAGGTAGGCCGCGCTGTCGGTGAGGACGAGGTCCAGCCGGTGGCCGGAGACGCGGGACTTGAGGGCGTCGGGCGTGCCCTCGGCGGCGATCCGGCCCTTGTCGAGCACGGCGACGCGGTCGGCGAGCCGGTCCGCCTCCTCCAGGTACTGGGTGGTGAGCAGCACCGTGGCGCCCCGCTCGGCGAGATCGCGGACCACCTGCCAGAGCTCCTGCCGGCTGCGCGGGTCGAGTCCGGTCGTCGGTTCGTCGAGGAAGAAGACGCCGGGCTCGGGCGAGCCGACGAGGCCGGCCGCCAGGTCGAGGCGGCGGCGCATGCCTCCGGAGTACGTGCGGGCGAGGCGGCGGGCCGCGTGGTCAAGGCCGAAGCGGGCGAGGAGTTCGTCCGCGCGGCGCCGGGAATCGGCGCGGGAGAGACCGCTCAGGCGGGCCGTCATCCGCAGGTTCTCCTCGCCGGTCTGGGTCTCGTCGACGGCGGCGAACTGGCCGGTCAGGCTGATCGACCGGCGCACCTGGGCCCGCTCCGTGGCGATGTCGTACCCGGCGACGCGGGCGGTGCCGGAGTCCGGCGCGGTGAGCGTGGCGAGGATGCGTACGGCCGTGGTCTTGCCCGCGCCGTTGGGCCCGAGGAGGGCGGAGACCGTGGAGCGGCCGACGTGGAGATCGATGCCGTCGAGGACCCGGACCGCGGGTTTTCCGTAGGACTTGGTGAGGCCGTGTGCCTCGATCGTGCCGGGCGGTGCCGTCGCCTCGCTCATGACCGGTCTCCTTATGCGTATGGCATACGCGTTACTGCGTAAGCATTACGCATAACTAGGATGGTGGTCAAGGAAAGGTGGGGTCCTGGTGGTTGAGAAGAACGGCGCGCAGGGCGGTACGGGCCTGCCGGCCAGCATCGAGGCCGCCTGGGGGCTGCGGGAGCGCCCGGTCAAGGGGCCCAAGCCGGGGCTGACCCTGGACCGCATCGTGGCCGCCGCCCTGACGATCGCGGCGACGGAGGGACTGTCCGCCGTCTCGATGGGCCGGGTCGCCAAGGACCTGGGCGCTTCGACCATGGCGCTCTACCGGTACGTCTCCGCCAAGGACGAGCTCTATGTCCTGATGCAGGAGGCGGCCATGGGCCCGCCCGCCCCGCTGCCCGCCCTGGAGTCGGGAGCGGGCTGGCGCGAGGCGCTCGGTGAGTGGGCGGCGTCGCAGCGCGAGGTGTTCCACCGCAACCTCTGGATGCTCCGCATCCCGATCGCGGGCCCGCCCGCGAGCCCCAACTCGGTCGCCTGGTGGGACCAGGGACTCCAGGCGCTGGACGGCTCCGGTCTCCGCGAGGGCGACAAGATCTCCGTCATCCTCCTCGTCTCCGGCTTCGTACGGAACGAAGCGCTCCTGATGAGCGACCTGGCGGCGGCCGTCGAGGCGCGGGGCGTCCCCGCGCAGGACGTGATGGCCGCCTGGGAACACACCCTGAGTCGGCTCGTCGACCCCGCACGGCATCCGGCGCTCTCGCGGCTGATGGATTCCGGTGTGCTGAGCGAACCCGACCAGCCGGACTACGAGTTCACCTTCGGTCTGGCGCGGCTCCTGGACGGCATCGACGTGCTCGTCCAGCGGCGCCGGGCGGAGGACGGGGACGGGAACGGCTGAGGGGGGGCGCCGAGTGGGGCGGCCCCGGTCGGTCGCCTTGTCCGGCCACCCCTTACCCGCCCTCCGCCCGGCCCCGGTCAGTCGCTCCGGGTGGTGGTGAGCAGGACCTTGCCGAGCAGGCTCCGCGCCTCGATCGCCGCGTGCGCCCGCGCTGCCCGCTCCAGCGGGAACACCTCCCCGATCACCGGCCGCAGCCGCCCGGCGGCGGCCTCCGTGAGAGCCAGGCCGGCGAGCCGTACGTGCTCCGCGTCCGAGAGCTGTACGTCCCCGATGCCGAGCAGGGTGATCGAGCGCCGCGCCGCCTCCGCGGGGTCCACGGGCGCGAACCCGCCGGTCGGCGCTCCGTGCGCGGAGAACCGCCCGCCGTCCGCCACCAGCGACAGGGCCGCCAGGCCCATCTGGCCGCCCACCCCGTCCAGCACCACGTCGGCCGGGCCGCCCGCGTCGGCCAGGGCCGTACGGGTCCGCTCCACCCAGTCCGCCGCGGCCCCGTCGATCACCGTGTCGGCGCCCAACTCCCGTACCAGAGCGGTCTTCCGCTCGCCGCGCGCCACCGCCACCACATGGGCGCCCGCCGCGTGGGCCAGCTGGACCAGCAGGGTCCCCATGCCGCCCGAGGCGCCGAGGACCAGGACCCGTTCGCCCGGCTTCGGGGCCGTCGACCCCAGCAGGGCCAGGGCCGTCACGCCGTCGTGGACGAGCGCCGCCGCCTCACGCAGTCCGAGCCCGTCGGGTACGGGAACGAGCACGTGGGCCGGGGCCGTGGCCCGCTCCGCGTAGCCGCCCGAGAAGCCCACCGAGGCGATCACCCGGCGCCCGGTCCACGACGTGTCGACGCCCTCACCGGTCGCGGCCACCGTGCCGGCCACGCCGCCACCGGGTACGTACGGCACCTGAACCGGGAACACCTCCCTGAAACCGCCCGAGCGGATCTGGGTCTCCACGAAGATCGTGTCCACGTACGCCACATCGATCAGGACCTCGCCCGGTGCCGCTACCGGGTCCGGCAGCTCCCTCGTGACCAGAACCTCCGGGCCGCCCAATTCCTCCGCCAGTGCCACACGCATACGGATCACGCCTCTCCCGTGCCGGCGGCCGGTCGTTCCGGCGCCCTGGTGGCCACTCTGGGACGTCAAGTGCACTTGAGGTCAAGGGCGTAGGCTAAGCAGTCATGAGCGGAGAGAAGTCCAGGTCCGGAGCGGCGGCGCAAGCGCCGGTCGGTCTGCGTGAGCGCAAGAAGCAACTCACCTATCAGGCGGTCTCCGACGCGGCGATCGCGATGTTCCTGGAACGGGGCTTCGACAAGGTCTCGGTGGCGGAGGTGGCCGCCGCCGCCGACATCTCCAAGCCGACGCTGTTCCGGTACTTCCCGGCCAAGGAAGACCTCGTCCTGCACCGGTTCGCCGATCACGAGGACGAGGCCGCCCGGGTCGTCGCCGACCGTGCGGACGGCGACTCACCGCTGGACGCGTTGCACCGCCACTTCCTCGCCGGGCTGGCGGAGCGCGACCCGGTGACCGGCCTCTGCGACAACGCCCACGTCCTCGCCTTCCACCGCCTGCTCTACGGCACGCCCTCGCTGGTCGCCCGGATGTACGCGTACCAGGGCCGCTCGGAGGCGGCGCTTGCCGGGGCCCTGGGCGAGGGGGTCGCGGCGCGGCTCGCCGCGGGGCAGATCGTGGCGGTCCTGCGCATCCTGGCCGAGGAGAACTGGCGGCGGATCGACGCGGGGGAGAGCGCGGACCAGGTGTACGCGGGCGCGGTGGAATCCGCCGAACTGGCCTTCGTACAGCTGAGGGCGGGGCTGGAGTAGGGACACTCGCCGCGGCGGGTGCCCTTAGGGCCTGTCGTTCGGATCATGCCGGGCTCTCGCGTGCCCTGGCGCGCGCTCCCCCGAGCTCTCGGCTTCGCTCGAGCAGGGAGGGGCCCCCTCCGGCGTTGTCGTCGGTCGCCGACGCTCCGCGTCGACTCCCTCCTCCGCCTTGCAGCCGCCCGCACCAGACCCCGCTCCCTGATCCGGCCTGATCCAAACGAAAGACCCTAGTCCGTGTCCGCAGGGCCGGGCTCAGGCGGTCGTCAGGGCTGCGGTGAGTTCCTTCCGGTGCGTGGCCAGCCAGGTCTGGTGGCGGTCCCACCGTTCCCAGCCACCGCGCGCCTCCAGGGCCTGCACGTAGACCGCGTCGCCTCCGGCCACCCGGCGCTCGACGAAGGCACGGCACGACGCGGCGGCCTGTTCGATCACGCCGGGAAGGGCGGCGCGGTCCTGCGGTCCCAGCCCGTAGGCGTCGGCGAACACGGCGAGCCGGTGCAGCGGGTCGAGGCCCTCGCGCCCGGACATCGGCACCCAGTACCGGGCCGCCATCGCGACATCCCACACCGCGCGGCCGGGGGCGACCAGGTCGAAGTCGATGAGGGCCGCCGCGCGGCCGTCACGGAAGACCACGTTCTCCAGGCACACGTCGTTGTGGCAGAGCACGGCCCCGTCGGCCCGTGCGCCTTCCGGGTCGGCCAGTTCCGTGGACCACGGCACCGTGCGGTCGACGGGCACGGACGCGGAGGCGCCGTGCAGCCGCCGCAGCAGGACGCCCACCGAACGCAGCGTGTCCTCCGTCCACGCCCACTGCGGGTGGGGCGGAACCGGTACGTCGCCGGGGACGTACGTGAGCTGCTCGCGGCTGCCGTCGGCGTTCGTCCCCAGGGGGACCGGGACGCCGTCGAAGCCGTGCGCGGCCAGCGCGCGGAGGTGGGCGTGGATCGCGGTGGCGTGCGGCTGGGCCGGGCGTTCCACGACGGACCCGCGGCGGACGACCGCCCCGGCGTTGGCCATCCCGCCGGCCAGCGGGACGCCGTTCACGCCGGTGCCCCCTGCTCCTCGCCCCGACCCGCGTTCTCCAGTACCGCGCTCAACGGCTCGTACAGATCGGCGGGTTCACGGAAGAGCACGCCGGTCATGCCCAGCGCGACGGCCGCGTCGACGTTCTCCTGCCGGTCGTCCACGAACAGGCACCGGTTCATCGGCACTCCCGCGCGGGCAGCCGCCCTCTCGTAGATCGCCGGGTCCGGCTTCGCGACCATCTCGCGGGCGCTGCTGACCACATGGTCGGCCAGGTCGGACAGGCCCAACGAGGCGAGGTCCTCCTCCAGTTGGACGGAGGCGTTGGTGACCAGGACGAGCGGGACCCGGTCCCGTACCCGGCGCAGCAGCGCCACCACCTCCTCGTCCGCCCAGAACGGGGCCCTGGCCAGCGCGAACCCCAGCTCGTACGCCTGCGGCTCGGTCACCCGGCCGAAGAGGTGGGGGACGAGGGTCCCGACCCACTCGTCCGGGGTGATCTTGCCGAGGAGCAGTGGCAGGTCGACCTCCGGGGCGTAGGCGACGTCCATGGTGGTGCCCTCGGGCAGGCCCGCGGCCCGCTCCAGGGCGGCCAGCCGCGTCGTGTCGTAGAAGCGGATCACGTTGTCGAGGTCGCAGAGCACCGCGTCGTAGGGGCGGTCGGCCGGTTGGCCCGCCCCGTTCGCGAAGTCCACGATGTCGCGTGCTGCCTCGCGCAGGCCGGTGAAGTGCCGGTGCGCGCCGCCCGTGGCGAGGGGCGCGTTCACCGACCAGACGGTCATCCCGGCCCGCAGCCCGGACCGGACGCCGGACGGGGCGTCCTCGACGACGAGACAGTCCTCGGGCCTGGCCCCCAGCCGCTCGGCCGCCAGCAGATACGGCACGGGGGACGGCTTGCCCTCCTCGACCGAGGCCGCGTCCACGACCACGTCCGGCATCGGCAGCCCCGTACGGGAGAACCTGCCGCGCACCCGGTGCTCGTAGTTGGACGTCACCAGGGCCCACGACCCGGCCGGAAGGGCGGCCAGCAGTTCCGCGGCGCCCTCGAAGGCGGTGTAGTGGCCGGTCAGGACGTCCTCGTCCTCCAACTCGTGCAGCAGGGCCAGGCACGCGGCGGGGTCCCGGTCGGGGGCGACCTCGGCGAACGTCTCCAGGGGGCGGGTGCGCAGGGCCGTCCGGTAGACCTCATCGGGGTCGAGCCCGTGTCGCAGCGCCCAGGTGCCCCAGACCCGGCGCTGGTTGTCGAGCGCGTCGATGAGGGTGCCGTCGACGTCGAAGAGCACGTACTTCGCGGGCATCGCAGATCTCCGTCCTGCTTCGTGGCTGAACCGTCGAGTATGCACGGGCCCGTTCCGCCGGCTCGGGCGCGGGGATGTCCGGGGCGGTTCCCGCTCGTCCGGCGCGGGATGTCCGGGGCCTTTCCCGCTCACTCCGGCGCGGGGATGTCCAGGGCCGTTCCGTACAGGCGGGACACGTGGATACGGATCACCACGCGGTGTTCCGCGACCAGCTGTTCCAGGAACGCCGCTTCGTCCGCCGGATCCTCGAAGCCCGGTGTCAGGGAGAGCAGTTCGCGTCCCACCGCGTCGCCGGGCTCGGTGGTCGCCTCCGAGACCTCGGCCTCGCCCTCGGCCACGGCGAAGGACCAGACATCGGGGCCCTGGACGTGGAGGGCGGCACGGGGAGTGGCGCGTACCAGACGGGACTTGAGCCGTTCGGCGGTGGTGGAGACCCGTACGGTCCGGGTGTCCTCGTCCCAGCGGTAGAGGACGGTCGACAGGTGGGGATGGCCCGTGCTCCGGACGTTCGCGAGGACGCCGAACTGCTGCTCCCGCAGCAGCCGGGAGAGCTCGGGCCAGGTGAGGACGCGGGGCGCGGGTCCGCCGGGCGACTTCTCCTCGGTCGCTTCGTCCGTCGTGCTGTCGGTGGTGTTCGCTGCGCGCATGGCGAGGGTTCCTCTCGTTCGTACGGTGGGGTTGGTCGGGGGGTGCGGGCTTGGGCCGTCAGGCGCCCCGGGCCTCGGCTTTCAGGCGTCGGTCGTGGGGCGTCGCAGTACGAAGAAGGCGACGGCGAAGGCGGTGACGAGCAGTCCCGTACCGACGCCGAAGGCCAGGTGGTAGCCGCCGGTCAGGGCCTCGGCCCGGCTGTGGCCGTCCGCCCGGAGGTGGTCCGTGCGGGTCGCGGCCAGAGTGGACAGCACGGCGACGCCGAGCGCCATGCCGATCTGTTGCGTGGTGTTGAAGAACCCCGAGGCGAGTCCGGCGTCGTCGTCCCCCGCGCCGGACATGCCGAGCGTCGTCAGTGCCGGGAGCGCGAGCCCGAACCCTGCGGCGAGGAGCATCACGGGCAGCAGGTCGGTGACGTAGTCCGCCTCCGCCGGAAGGCGGGTGAGGAGCCCGAGCGTGCCGATGAGGAGGGCGATCCCGGCCAGCAGGACACGGCGTTCACCGAAGCGGGCGTTCAGCCGGGCGGAGACGCCGAGGGACACGGCGCCGATGATCGCGGCGGCCGGAAGCATGGCCAGGCCGGTCTCGGCGGCGCTGTATCCGAGCACGTTCTGGAGGTAGAGGGCCACGAGGATCTGGAAGGCGAACAGCGCGGCCACCATCAGGACCTGGACCAGGTTGGCCCCCGAGACGCTGCGGGACCGGAGGATCCGCAAGGGCATGAGCGGGGTGCCGGCGGTGGCCTGGCGGGCGACGAAGGCGGCCAGCAGGGCGAGCGCGAGTGCGCCGAGGCCGAGCGTGGGGGCCGAAGTCCAGCCGTACTCCTCGACCTTGACGACCGTGTAGATGCCGAGGATCAGGCCGGAGGTGACGAGGAGCGCGCCGATGAGGTCGGCCCCCGCCCCGAGTCCGAGACCGCGGTCGGCGGGCAGGACGCGCAGGGCGATCACGAGGGCGGCGAGCCCGATCGGCAGGTTGATGAAGAAGATCCAGTGCCAGTCGAGGGCGTCGGTGAGGACGCCGCCGAGCACCTGGCCGATGGAGGCGCCCGCGGCGCCGGTGAAGGAGAACACGGCGATGGCTCTCGCGCGTTCCCGGGGGTCGGTGAACAGGGTGATGAGGATGCCCAGTCCGACCGCCGAGGCCATCGCGCTGCCGACGCCCTGGAGGAAGCGGGCGGCGATCAGTACGGCGGGCGAGGTGGCGGCGCCGGCGAGCAGGGAGGCCGTGGTGAACACGGCGGTGCCGGCCACGAACATGCGCTTGCGGCCGATCAGGTCGCCGAGGCGTCCGGCGAGCAGGAGCAGGCTGCCGAACGCGATCAGGTAGGCGTTGACCACCCAGCTGAGGCCGGCGGGGGTGAACCCCAGATCGCTCTGGATGGCGGGCATCGCCACGGTCACGATCGAGCCGTCGAGCACGATCATCAGCATCCCGGTGGCGATCACTCCGAGGGCGAGCCTGCGGGTGCGCGTCGTGGGTGCGGGGGAGGGGCTGGTGGGTGCGGAGTCCAGCGGCGGTGCGGAGGGTGCGGTGGCAGGCATCGGTTGTCTCCTGTCGGTTGGTTCGACATGAGAAACCGTAGCAGATGGTTTTGTTGCAGACTATCTTTCTCGGTCCGTCTTTCCGTCTGTTTCCGCTCCGCTCTCGCTCCCCTCCTCGCTCTCTTCCTCGCCCCGGTCCTCGCCCCCGCCCTCGCTCCCTACTTCTTGCTCTGGCGGGCGCGCCTGGCCGGCCCGGGGCTCTCCGTCGGGGTGGCGAGGTGGTCGGTGGCCAGCTGGTTGAGGGCCCGCAGGAGGGTCTTGCGGTCACCCTCGGGGAGCGCGACGAGCGCGTCCTTGTGTACCTGGTCGACGATGGCCTGGCTCCGGGCGGCCTGTCGGGCACCCTCCTCGGTGACCGCGATGATTCGTGCCCGCCGGTCCCGGGTGGACGGGCGGCGCTCGGCGAGGCCCGCGGCCTCCAGGGCGTCCACGGTCACGACCATCGTCGTCTTGTCCATGTCGCCGATCTCGGCGAGCTGGATCTGGGTGCGCTCCTCCTCCAGTGCGTGGACCAGGACGCAGTGCATGCGCGCGGTCAGTCCGATCTCGGCCAGGGCTGCGGACATGCGGGTGCGCAGGACGTAGCTGGTGTGGTCCAGGAGGAAGGAGAGATCCGGTTCCGTACGGGTGGGAGTCATGGCAGTCATGCTCACCAGCGTAACAATTAGGTCCGTGGCGGATGGTCCGGTAAAGGATTGTCTGCTCGGGGGTGCATTCTCCCCCTCGTTCAGGGCAGCGTGCGCCGCACGAGGGCTTCGGCGAAGGGTTCCCCGGTGCGCTCGGCGTGCGTCATGCGCTCCCGGACCTCGCTGAGCGTGCGGGGCCGGTAGCCCGGCCCGCCGAAGCAGCAGTCCTTGTGGAAGCGAACGCCCGCGTGCAGCAGGACCGAGAGGGTCCGCCAGGCCGCGGTGTCCCGCCGCCGCGGCGGGGCGAAGGCCGAACCGACGTGGATCAGCGGCTCGGTACAGCGCGGACAGACGCGGTCCCGGGACCGGTCGTACGGCTGCTTGTACGAGGCCCTGCACGGCAGGCAGACGTACGCGGACTTCACGTGGGACATGGGGACGAGGCTAGGCGGCGCGAGCCGGGCGCACGAGCGGTTTTCGTCGCGCTACTTGCGCGCGTCGACCGGCCGGTAGGTGCAGACGTTCACGCCCGTGCCGCTGGTGACCGTGGAGACCAGCTCCAGCGTGTTCAGCGCCCCGCCGTCGGGGAAGATCGACTTACCGCCGCCGAGCAGCACCGGCATGATCATGAGTCGCAGTTCGTCGACGAGGCCCTCGCTCAGGAGGGTGCGTACGAGCGTGGGGCTCCCCATCACCACGAGGTCACCGCCCTCGGCGTCCCGCAGCTCACGGATGCGGGCGACGGCCTCGTCGCCGGGGATGCGCGTGGTGTTGTTCCAGGTCAGCTCGTCGTCGCCGAGGGTCCGGGACACGACGTACTTGGGCAGCGAGTTCATCCGGTCGGCGAACGGATCGCCGGCCCGCTCGGGCCACGCGCCCGCCATCGTCTTCCACGTACGACGGCCGAACAGAAGCCCCCCGGCCTTCGCCGTCGCCTCGTCGAAGGCACCACCCACGACCTCGTCGAAGAACGGGTGCGTCCACCCGCCGTGCGCGAAACCCCCGTCCTCGTCCTCGCCCTTGCCGCCGGGGGCCTGCACGACGCCGTCCAGGCTGATGAACTCGGTGATCACGATGCGCATGGGATGGGCTCCTCGGTTGCGTGTGCGGGGTACGCCACATAAGACCGCCGCTCCGCGCGGAAGTCATCGCGGCCACTCGATCATGCGGTGTGATCCAGCCCACATGCGTCATCGACGGCGATCCACGCCTTGCGGATGCTCCGTACCGGTGGCCGCAACGGTGAATCCGCAAACCGCGCGCTCTGTCCGGCTGCCGCGCTCGCGACGTACGGAAGGGCCATGGCGTTCGTCATGAGGGTCCCCATCACATCTGGCGCGGAGGTTCCCAGACCGAGCAGTCGTGGGCGAAGAGCACACGTCGTGGGTCGAAGTCGACGAGGCGCTCCAGCCAGTGCGGATAGGGAGGGAGCGGCTGCTCCACGCCGTGAAGTGCCGCGTGACGGGCCAGTTGGTCGGAGGCGAAGTGGGAGGCGAAGTCGTGTGCCTGGCCGGCGAGGACCACTGTGCCGTCGCTGTGTCGGAGGACCAGCGACTGATGCCCTTGGGTGTGACCAGGCGTGGGAATGATCCGGACTCCCGGCCAGACCTCGGCTTCACCGGCGAGTTCCTCGTAGGTCGCGCCGGGGAAGTCGATCAGTTCGTCGAAGGTGTAGTTGCCCTGGCGGGCGGTGGCCAGTTCGACGTCCTGGACCAGGATGGGCGTGCCGGCCATGAGGGGATTGCCGCCGCAGTGGTCGAAGTGAAGGTGGCAGTTCACGACCAGGGAGATGTCGCGGAGGGCGACTCCGGACGCCGACAGGGCCTCCTGCAGTGCTCGGCGTCGGGGCCGGTAGTGCGCTTCCGTCCCGGGGTCCGCGTCACCGATGCCGGTATCGAAGAGGATCAGCCCCTTGTCGTGCTGCACCAGGTAGGCAAGGACAGGTTCGACTCGTGGTTGTGGGCCGCCTGTCTCCGATGCCGGACGGACGAAGTACCCCAGATCCAGCCGACGTACTGCCGTGTTCTTCCCCATGCGGCCAGCCTGGCAGGTCGCGGCGCGACATCCAGCCGGTCTGCCGAGAGCAGAGCTGCTGGGAGCTCGTTCGGAACGCAACGCAGATATGGGCGTAATTCGTTCGCCGTTCCGGGTGCTCGCTTCTAGCCTGCTTCGCGTGATGACTGCTGAATGCGTGGTGTCCGTCCTTGCTCTGCTGCGACAAGCAGAGGTGGATGTCTGGATCGGCGGAGGGTGGGGAATCGATGCTCTGATCGGTGAACAGACCCGAGACCATCGCGACTTGGACCTGATGCATCGGCAGGACCAGGAGACCGCTGTGGTGTCCGCTCTCGCTGAGGCCGGTTTCGTGGAGAGCTTGAGCTGGAGGCCCGTCCGCTTTGTCGTCACTGCTCCGGACGGCCGGGAGATCGACCTTCATCCCCTCGTCTTCGCCGACGATGGCTCTGCGGTGCAGGCGTCACCCGAACCGGAGCGTCCCTTCGTCTATCCCTCCTCGTGCTTCGTGACCGGGACGGTCAAGGGGACGACTGTCCCGTGTCTGTCCGCCGAGCAGCAGGTCTCCTTCCATCAGGGATACGAGCCGACGGACCGCGATCGGCACGACATGGCTCAGCTCCGTCGCGTCTTCGGGATCGCCACCCACTTCTGATCCGGTTCTCACGGCGGGGATGCCAACACCGCTGACCTCTAGCGGAATTGAGTAGTCGTCCAAGCTCGGCGGCTCCTACGTTCGGCCGCGTGACGGACGAATGTTTTGGGCATCCACGGCTCGCCGTGATCTATCCAGCCCGACGCGCCTGGGGGGGAGTTGAACCGCGAAGCCTCCTACCGCGTGACGGAGATCCCGGATGTCGGCGCCGTCGAAAGCTGGGTCCAGGTGGTCGAGGTGAGCGAGCCGCTGGTGACGTTCCGCTGGACCTACGTGTTCGCTGCCGACGGGCAGGTACTGACGTCGGACTCCACCTTGCGCTTCCGTGCGGCAAGGAGTTCGTCTTCGTCGCGCGACGTCCGTAGGCCATGGGAGCGGGGCCGGATGATGCCGGTTCACTGCTCGCCGGCAGCCTCCAGGATCGCTCGGAGACGCGACAGGCATTCGCTGACGAAGAGGGGGTAGGTGCCCCAGTAGTACGACACCCCGCTGACTCCGACAGCGATGGCCCATGCCCGGGCACGCAGCCACGTCACGTCGTCGAGGCTCATGGTGTCCCAGTACGCCTGTCGGGCCCCGGGGGGAAGATCCCACAGAGGCGAGTGCTCGGCGTCGGGAAAGCCGACTGAGAGGGCTCCGAAGTCGATGACGGCGTGCAGCTTCCCCTGTTGGACCAGAAGGTTGGTGGGTTTGAGGTCACCGTGGAGCCATACGTGGCGGCCGGACGGCTCGGGCAGGGCGAGCGCGCTTTGCCACAGGTGTTGCAGATGCGCGATGTCGATGTCGAGGCCCTGGAGCGTTCGGCAGTTGTCGAAGCACCCGCTGATCCACCGGTCACAAGCGTGCAGGCCGCCTCCGCGGTACCAGCTGAGCCCGCCGTGGCGCGTGGCTCCCATGAGGGGGATGGAATGCAGGCGCTGCACGATCGTCGCCAGGTCGCCTCCGAAGGCGGCCCAGTCTGTGACCGATGCGGGGCCGGCTTCATCGCCGTCGATCCAGCGGTACACCGACCAGGCGAGCGGGAATGCGGAGCTCGGGGTGCCGGCGTGCACCGGCTCCGGGATGCGACAGGGAAGGTGTGGCGCCAGCCGCGGCAGCCATGTCTGCTCTTTCGATACGGCCTTCGCGTTGTCCGGGGTGCGCGGTAGCCGCATGAGCAGGTGGTCGCCGAGCCGGTACATCGTGTTGTCCGTGCCCGCACCGGCCGGCGAGACGGGTAGGGCGGCCCATTCCGGTCGCTGCTCCCGCAGCAATGACCGGACGACCGTCTCATTCACACGGACCTCGTTCTCATGAAGTGTCATGGCGAGAGCCTTCTGCCCGGACTTCGCCGCCGCCAGTGGTTTTCCCGAGGCGGACGCCGTTGTCCTGCCGCGGTGCAGCTGGCACATGGGGACTCGTTGACCTTCATGAAGGGCAGGTAGTTCGAGACTGCCGATGGCTGCCGATCTCAAACGGCCTGGCTTTCGCGGAACTCCCGCTCGCCGTGGAGACGGAAGTCCTGGCGATCGGCCCCGTGACGACATTTGTACAAGACCGAGGGCCGGCAGCCCAGGCAACCTCCCGTGTATGGGTATCCACGACGGTAAGCATGTGCACGGGATGCACGTGGTCCACGACGGCCCGCGGGAGGCGCCGCCGCTCGTGCTCATCCACGGATCGGGGGCTTCGGGCGTCTCCTGGGGCCCGGTAGTGCCGGCACTGGCCAGCCGCCACCACGTCATCCGGATCGACCTCCCGGGCCACGGTCAGTCCCCGCCCGCGCCGTCGTACGACGTGCCTGAACAGGCAGCCAGCCTGGCCGCGGTGCTCGATGAGCTCGGCCTTCGTCCGGTCACCGTGGCCGGGCACTCCAGCGGTGGATACATCGCCACCGCCCTCGCCGAACAGCGCCCGGACCTGGTGGGTTCACTCGCTCTGATCAGTAGTGGCCCGAGTCCCGACGCGCTTCTTCCGCAGCCCGTCCTCCTTCGGGTCCTGATCGGCCCGCCGATCGGCCCGCTCCTGTGGAGAATCCGTTCCGACGCGATGCTCCGCCGGGGGGTGACCGCGGTGTGCCACCGCCCGGTGGACGTCCCGGACGAGCTGGTCGCCGACGTACGGGGCATTGGCTACCGCACTCTCAGGGCGGTGCTGCGCCAGAACGGCGCGTACATCGCCGAGAGGAGCGTACCCGCGCGCCTGACCGCACTAGACGTCCCTGTTCTGGTGATCTTCGGCGCTGCCGACCGCCGCTGGGATCCGTCTTCGGCGCACCATTACGACATGGTGCCGAACGCGCGAATCGAGCAGCTGCCCGACGTCGGGCACTTCCCCATGCTCGAAGCGCCGGAGGCGACCGGCGAGTTGCTGCTGCGCTTCGCAGCGACGGGCCGCTGACCCCCATTGCCTAGCCTGGTGCTGTGAGGTCCACCGAATCACCACCTGACTGGGCGTCCGTGGAGGTCGCCGTACCCCGGCAGCCGGGCCGGCTGCCGGGGGTCAGCATGGCTGGGTTCCGCCAACGTGTTCCGGCGCGCGTGGATATCGCCATGGTCGCCCACCCCTCGGTCACTCTGTTCGTGGACCTGAGCGACGGAGGCAGCCTTGTCCACGAAGCCCAAGGTCGGCGTGAATGCGGCAGCACGGTCGTTGGACTGGTACCGGGTGAGCTTCGGCTCGGAAGCCGGGCGGCCGGGGGGATCGAGTGCCTCCAGATCCGGTTGTCGCCGGTCCTGGCGGTTGCGGCGTTCGGCGCATCGACCGATCTCAGCGGGACGGCGGTCTCCCTGGAGGATGTCTGGGGCCGCGACGCCGGGCGAGCCGAGGAAAGGCTGCGGGCCGCAGCGTCGTGGGACGAGCGGTTCACGATCGCAGTGGATGCCCTTGGCCGACGGATGAGCGCCCGCCCGTCACTTGATCCAGAGGTGACGGCTGCCTGGTGGCTGATGCTCACCAGTCGGGGAAGGGTGCGCGTCGACAGCCTGGCGAACGAGGTGGGATGGAGCCGTAAGCGCCTGTGGTCCCGCTTCCGGTCCCAGATCGGCCTCACCCCCAAGCACGCCGCCCGACTGGTGCGCTTCGACCACGCCGCCCATCTCCTCGCGGCGGGTAACGCCGCCGCCCAGGTGGCGGCCGCAAGCGGCTACGTCGACCAGGCCCACCTCCACCGCGAGGTCAAAGCGTTCACCGGGGTGACACCCACCGCCGTAGCCGCTGCGCCGTGGCTCGCTATCGATGACGTCGCGTGGCCGACCCCGTTCGCGGACCTGACACCGTCGACGTCTCCGATCCGTCAGGTTCCGGCGAAGTGAGCTGAGGTCCCACGAGAGACCAGGCATCGTCTCTCAGCACGTGCCCGGAGAGGAAGCGGACAGCACAAACGAGAACGCGTGGGAATCCGACAGGTTCAACGCGACAGGACGGACCAGCTGCCAGGCACGCCGGGGCTTCGCCATGTCGTCTCACTCAAGTCCGGGCAAACGGCCTTCGTGGTCAGATGTGTAGTTCGGGCGGGAAGCCGGTCCAGCGCAGTTCTGCGGGCAGGTGCCGCATGTCGTTGTAGAACAACACGGAGGACGGCCTGCCGGGTGCGTATCGGATGACCGTCAGAGCTGCGTTGCCGTGGTTGAGGCCCATCCAGCGCCACTCGGGTGCGTCGAGGGCGGCTCGGATCAGCCATCCGATGAGGAAGTTGTGGGTGACGACCAGTTCGTGGCGGGGGCGATCTCCGTCGACCGGACCTGTGAATTCTGCGAGTGCTTCCCGGGCCAGCGCTGGACCGCGGTTGCGCTCCTCGTCGGGGACCTGATCGAGAAGCCGAGCATGGCGTCGGCCGAATCCGGCGGCAGCTCTTCCTTCGTGGGCAGGTAGGGGACGTAGTCGCCGGCCAGTTCCGACTGGTGCAGTGGGACGGCGTCAAGTTGTCCACTGATCAGCTGGGCCGTCTGCTGCGCCCGAGGCAGCGGCCCGTGGTGGATCGCCGAAAGTGGGGTGCTCTGGAGCCGTTCACCGAGCAGAACGGCTTGGCGTCGGCCACTTTCCGTCAGGGTCGTCTCATCGTCTGACGCTTCACCGTGCCGAGCAAGGTAGAGGTATCGAGTGGCTGCGTCTGTCATGTCCCAGGTCTCCGTTGCCATCCGTGATCTTGTATGACGGGATGGACGCTGAGCTCGTTGTGCATAGTTCCGCCGCGGCTGCGCTGGCTCAGTCGGAGATGAGGGTGGGGACGCCTTCGGGGTTGCCGAGCCGATACTCGATCTCTGCGGCAGACGACTTGACGGTCTTCGTGAGCCAGGACGCGGCTGGTCCGCGGATCGGGCCTTCGGTGGGGAAGCGCTGGTGAAACTCGTCGTTCATCGCCGCTTTCTCCAGCGGGTCGAGTCGAGCAGCATCAGGCGATCACGCACCAGCGAGGACTCGAACCCCACGTGGCCACTGGTCGTCGACGACCAGTACAACCCAGGGAAATGCCGCTGCCCGCGATATGACGGGAAGCTGCGGACCGGCCGCCCGGCCTCGAACGGCACCGAGACCGCATCCGCCAACGGCAGTCGATGTTCACCGTGGTCGTCCCGCCAGCCGACCTCGAAGCCGTTCACTTGTGACGGCTTCGACCCTCCCGTACACCGAGCCCCATGTATGCCACTTTGCAGACCTGCAGGGACTGGGCAGCTTGAATGGGACCAAACCCCTCGTCCGAGTGATTGCGCAGTCCGCCGCGATCCGCAGTCGCTGGGCCGTGACTCTTAACTGCTGAGGCGGTGCGAGGCCCTTCGGCAACATTCATGGTGGCGGCGCAGCCCCACACGGCCCGTGGACACCGACCCCGACCCCGCTCCCATTCGGCAAGAGCTGAGCGTCACGTCGACGGCAGGGTGAGTTTGGTGGCCACGGCATCGAGGACCCAGTCCAGGCCGGTTGCGAAGGATGTCTCGGCGTCCACGTCCGTGGCGTCGTACACGGCCTTGGCCAGCGCCGGGAAGCGGCCGGTGGCCAGCATGCTCGTCATGTGGGGGCCGTGGGCGCGCTGCCAGTCGTGCTTGGACAGGCCCGTGGTGTGCTCGGCCCGCAGGTGCGCGGTCTCGCGCCTGATCGCGCCGATGAAGTAGGCGCTGACCGTCTCCACGGCGCGCATGGCGGTGTCGACGTCGGCGAGGCGGTCGAAGGCGGACAGCGTGGCTTCGGCCACGGCGAGGCCGTTCGGACCCATGGCCGGGCGACCGCCGAGCAAGTCGGCCAGCCATGCGTGGCGGAGAGTGGCCTGCCTGGTGCGCTGGGCGAGGACGCGCAGCGCCTCCCGCCAGTCACCGGGCTGTTCCTCGGGGAGGATCTCGGCCTGGACCTCGTCCACCATGAGGTCGAACAGCTCCTCCTTGCTGGAGATGTATCTGTACAGCCGCATCGGGCCCGCGTCCAGGCGGGCGGCCACCTTGCGTACCGACACCGCCTCCAGCCCGCCCTCGTCGGCCAGTGCGATGGCGGCGGCGACGATCCGCTCCCGGTCGAGCGGCACGGGTTGAGTCGGCGGCTCCGGCCGGTCCCAGACAGTCATGGTCACACCGTACGCAACCGTTGCGATGCAACGTAACGAGGAAATACAGTGTATCGACATGAGACACCGCATCGCAGTGGTCGGGAGCGGTCCTGCCGGCCTTACCTTCGCCCGCGTCCTGCACCGCCATGGTCACCTCGTCACCGTCCTCGAACGCGATCCCGCCCCCGACGCCCGCCCCCCGGGCGGCGCCCTTGACCTGCATGAGGGGCTGGGTCAGCTCGCGCTGTACAAGGCGGGGCTGTTGGCAGAGTTCCTGGCGCTGTCTCGTCCCGAGGGGCAGGCCATGCGCATTCTGGACGCGGCCGGGACCGTTCTGCGCGACTGGCGACCCCGGCCGGATGACCGGGCCAATCCTGAGATCGACCGCGGGCAACTCCGTGACCTGCTGCTCGGCCCTCTCGACGTCCAGTGGGGTCGGGGCGTGACGCGGGTGGTGCCGGGGGCCCGGGATGGCGTACGGGTCCATTTCGCGGACGGGCGGCAGGAGACGTTCGACCTCGTGGTCGGCGCGGACGGTGCCTGGTCCCGGATCCGCCCGGCGGTCTCGTCGGTGACGCCGCACTACACCGGTGTCACCTATGTCGAGACCTCCCTCGACGACATCGACACCCGCCACCCCGACCTCGCCCGGCTGATCGGCGACGGTTCCGTAGCTGTGTACGGCGTGAACCGCGCGCTCGTCGCCCAGCGCAACAGTGGCGGTCACGTCAAGGTGTACGCCCAGTTCCGCGCGCCGCTGGACTGGCACACGAACCTGGACCTGGCCGACGTCGAGGCCGTGCGATCGAGCCTGCTGGCTCTGTTCGACGGCTGGGCCGCTCCCGTCCTCGACCTTCTCCGCCACGGCACAGCTTTCGTCCACCGCCCCCTCTACGTCCTGCCCGTGTCCCACACCTGGACCCACGTCCCCGGGGTGACGCTCCTGGGCGACGCCGCCCATCTGATGCCTCCGTTGGGAGCGGGCGCGAACCTCGCGATGCTGGACGGCGCCGAACTCGCCGAGTCCATCGCCAGCGCAACCAGCCCTGGGGATCTGGATGAGGCCGTCCGCGCCTTCGAGAAACAGATGTGGGCACGGGCCGGCAGGTGGGCGAAGATCACGACGGCCGGTCTGGAACGCCTCGTGAGCCCGGACCCCGCCGAAGCCCTCGCCCTCTTCGACCAAGTCCAGCCATCCTGACTGCCAAGCGCGAGAGCACCAGCACCAACGGCTCGCCACGGCTTCACGGGACAGAGCGGCAGCGCCGCAGTCCCTTCCGGCAAAACCACCGTTAGGCGAACGCGCGGACGCCTGCACCGAACGCAACCCTCAACCCGCTACCGCCACTGGTCCGATCCTCCTTGCGGGCCGGTGAAGCAACTCGCTGCGCAGGTCGTCCGGGACCCGTTCACTTCACTCTGCAGACTCGGCGGGAAACCGCAGATGGACAGGGAACGGACAGACAGCTGCGAGTCACCACGGCGTCGCCGCCGCCCCGAGGGACACTTTTGCAAGCGAGCGCTTGCAAAAGTTAGCAAGGGTGTTGCAGTATCGGGTTATGGCATCACTCAACGTCGGCAGTCTCGGTGAGTACCTGCGGGAGCAGCGGCGCACGGCGCAGCTCTCCCTGCGGCAGCTCGCCGATGCGGCCGGGGTGTCCAATCCGTATCTCAGCCAGATCGAGCGCGGGCTGCGCAAGCCGAGCGCGGAGGTTCTGCAGCAGGTCGCCAAGGCCCTGCGGATCTCTGCCGAGACGCTGTACGTGCGGGCCGGGATTCTGGACGAGCGCGAGCGGGACGAGCTGGAGACGCGGGCGGTCATCCTGGCCGATCCGTCGATCAACGAGCGGCAGAAGAACGTGCTGCTCCAGATCTACGACTCCTTCCGCAAGGAAAACGGCTTCGAAGCCGAGCCCGAGCCCGAAGCCGGAGCTGCCGTCGGCGACACAGACGCCGATGTGCACGTCGGTGACGCGGATCGGGGCGTCGTGGGCGAGACAGTGGACTTCGCAACCGACGCGGATGCCCGCGGCCCCCGCACGGCCGGCGGCAGTGACGCACACACACCCTCAAGCTGACTTCTGATGATCCGGGAGGACCACAGTCATGGCCATCACCGATGACCTGCGTAAGACCCTCACCGACCCCACCCCCCTCTACTTCGCCGCCGGTACGGCCGACCTCGCCGTTCAGCAGGCGCGCAAGGTCCCGGCGCTCATCGAGCAGCTGCGGGCCGATGCGCCCGAGCGCATCGAGGCCGTACGCAACAGTGACCCCAAGGCTGTGCAGGAGAAGGTGACCGCACAGGCCAAGGAGGCGCAGGCCACCGTTCAGGCGAAGGTCAACGAGGTGATCGGGGTCCTCGACACCGATCTCAAGAAGCTCGGTGAGACCGCCCAGGACCTGGCGATGCGCAGCGTGGGCGTGGCCGCCGAGTACGCGGTCAGGGCCCGGGAGACGTACGAGAAGGTCGCCGAGCGCGGCGAGCAGACCGTCAGGACGTGGCGCGGCGAGACCGCCGAGGAGATCGTCGAGATCGCCGCCGTCGTCGAGGCCGAGCCCAAGGCGAAGCCGAAGCCGAAGGCGGAGACCGCGGCTCCCGCGGCGAAGCCCGTACCGAAGCAGGCGGACGTCAAGGCCGCGCCCGCCAAGAAGGCGCCCGCGCGCAAGCCGGTGGCGAAGAAGACCACGCCGCCCGCCGACAAGTGACCGGGTGGGCAGCGATCCGCCGGTGAACGGCCGGCGGGGAATGGCCGAGAACGGAAGAACGGGGTCACGGACCGGGCACCTGCGCGGTGTCCGGTCCGTTCTCCCGGTAGCGTGGCCACGTTATGGCCGGTCTGACAGGCGGTGGGCACTGTGCTGATGCAGGGTTTCGCGGGACTGATGTCCCTCTTGAGCTTGGCGCTGATCCTCTTGAGCGGATTCGCTCTGGTGGACGCGGCCATCCGGCGTGAGGACGCCTATCGCGCGGCCGACAAGCAGACCAAGCCCTTCTGGCTGATCATTCTCGCGATCGCGTTCGTCGTGATCTGGCTCTTCCCGATCATGTCGTTCCTGCCGATCATCGGGCTCATCGCGACGATCGTGTACATCGTCGACGTACGGCCCGCCGTGCGGCAGATCTCGGGCGGCGGTGGCGGACGCCGAGGCGGATCCAGCAGCGACGGGCCGTACGGTCCTTACAACGGCGGGCGCTGAGCGCTCGCGGGTACGGCAGAGCCGGAGCGGGGACGGGGGAGACCTCGTCCCCGTCGGCGTATGACGTCCTCGTCGCGGTCCAGCAGCAGGACCGCGACGTCGTCCGTGAGTTCGCCGCCGTTCAGCTCCTGCACCTGAGCGACTGCGGCCGCCAGCAGTTCCTCGCCGCCGAGCCCCTGCTCCAGCTGGCGGTTGATCATGGCGACCATGCCGTCCTGGCCGAGGCGCTGGGTGCCGGTCGGTCCGACACGCCCCTCGATGAGACCGTCCGTGTACATCATCAGGCTCCAGGAGCCGCCCAGTTCGACCTGTCGGCGCGGCCAGCGGGCGCGCGGCAGCAGGCCGAGTGCGGGGCCGCCGTCCTCGTACGGAAGCAGATGCGCCGCACGCCCCTGGCGGGCGATCAGCGGTGCGGGGTGGCCCGCGAGGCAGAGGCCGGCGCGACGGCCGTCGGAGGAGATGTCTACGGTGCAGACCGTCGCGAAGATCTCCTCGCTCTCCCGTTCGTGCTCCAGCACCTGCTGGAGCGTGGAGAGCAGCTCGTCGCCGCAGAGTCCGGCGAGCGTCAACGCCCGCCAGGCTATGCGCAGTTCCACGCCGAGCGCCGCCTCGTCCGGGCCATGGCCACAGACGTCGCCGATCATCGCGTGCACCGTGCCGTCCGGTGTGCGGACCGTGTCGTAGAAGTCGCCGCCGAGCAGGGCGCGGCTGCGACCGGGCCGGTAGCGGGAGGCGAAGCTCAGGTCGGAGCCCTGGAGGAGGGGAGTCGGCAGCAGGCCGCGCTCCAGCCGGGCGTTCTCCTGGGCGCGCAGCCGGGACTCGGTCAGCTGGTGCTGGGCGATGTCGGCGCGCTTGCGCTCCACGGCGTACCGGATGGCGCGGCTCAGCAGCCGGCCGTCGAGCTCGCCGCGGAAGAGGTAGTCCTGGGCGCCGACCCGTACGGCTTCCGCCGCCAGCTCGGCGTCGTCCTCCGCCGTGAGCGCGAGGACGGCGTGGCGGGGCGCGATCCGCAGGACGTGCTTGAGCGTGGCGAGGCCGTCCGCCTCCGCGTCGGAGGGGTCCCCGTCGGTGCGTGCCTCGGCCCGTGTCTCGGAGCCGGCGGGCAGCGCCAGGTCCAGCAGGATGCAGTCGACGTCGTCGGTGAGAAGGCGGCCCGCCTCGGTGAGGTTGCGGGCCGTGCGGATGCGGACCCTGGTACCTGCCGCGGACGGTAGCTCGGGGACGCTGAAGGTGCCCGTGGGGTCGGCCTCGATCACCAGAAGCGTGAGGTCGGCGCCATAGGTGGCCTCCGCAGCGGGCACGGCGCGCTGCTGCGGTACGGGTACGGGCATCGGTTCGGGTTTCCTTCCCTCCCCCCGAGGGCGCGGCGGGACGACGATCGACGATCCGCCAGACGGGGACGATAGCGGTCCCTGGCGGGGGAACGGAATGGTGCACGGCACTCGGCCTCCGTCATATGCGGAGTCATAAGCCGCGTCCTGTCACGGATCCGGCGAGATGAGCGCACCTGGGCCGGGGTGCGGGCCATGACAAACATCACCCGCTCCCCGCAGGGCGGCGTGGCACGGCTCACGCCGGGAGCGGGGAGTGGGGTGGCCTGGCTCACGCCGGGCGGGCTGCAGGCGGAAGACCGGCCTGTGCTCGGTTGTCCGGGTCTGCGTCCGGGGTGCGCCAGGGTGAGTATCGGGCGGGCGTCGGGCGGAAATCGGCGCGGGTCGGCGCGGGCACTCGGTGCGGGTGCTCGGCCCGCTTCCGACCTTCTTACCGACCGTCTTGCCCACCTTCTTACCGGCCCGCTTGCCGGCCTTCCGACCCGCCCCGGCCCGCGGCGCGTCCCCCTACTTGTCCGGGCGGACCACTCCGAGAATCGCCATCGAGCCCGCACCCGTCAGCGTCACGTTCCGCCCGGGGCGCGGTGCGTGGACGATCGCGCCGTCGCCCACGTACATCCCGACGTGGCTGGCGTCGGCGTGGTAGATGATCAGGTCACCGGGGCGCATGTCCTCGATCTTGATGCGCGGGAGCAGGCGCCACTGCTCCTGCGACGTGCGCGGGATCGGGCGCTTCGCCGACGACCACGCCTGGGAGGTCAGCCCCGAGCAGTCGTACGAATCGGGGCCCTCGGCTCCCCATACGTACGGCTTGCCTATCTGGGCGGTCGCGTAGGCCACGGCCTGCTTGCCGCTCGCGCTCGCCTCGCGGTTGATGTCCCGGAGCGCTCCCGAGCTGAGCCAGGCGGTCTGCGCCTTGTACTCCGCCTGCTGCTCCAGCTTGAGCAGCCGCGCCCGCTCCTCCTTCGCCAGCCGCGATTCGAGCTTCTTCGCCGCCGCGATCTGGGAGTTGATCTTCTTCTTGGCCTTGGCCTGCTGGAGACGGTTGGCTTCGAGCTTCTCCCAGTTGATGCTCGCGTCCTTGGTGTACGTCTCCAAGTCCTCCTGGGTGCGGGTCAGTTCCGCCAGGATGCCCTTGGATGCCTGCTGGCCCTGCCTGACATGGTGCACCCCGTCGAGGAAGAGCTGCGGATCGTCGCTGAGGACCAGCTGCGCGCCCGGCGGGAGTCCGCCGTTGCGGTACTGCTCGCGGGCCTGGGCGCCCGCCGTGTTCTTCAGTTCGGCGATCTTCGCCTGGCCGTCGACGATCGCCTTGGCGAGCTTGATGATCTCGCCGGACTGTTTGGCCGTCTGCTCCTCGGCCAGGTTGTACGCGTCGGTGGCCGCGCCCGCCTTGCGGTAGAGGGTGTCGATCTCCTCCCGCACCTCTTCGAGACTCTTCCCCTGTGACGCCGGGGCGGTGGGAGTGGGCTCGGGCACTGGTGCGGCCATCGCCTGGACCGGCGCGGCCAGTACTGCCAGCGCGCAGACCAGTGTGATCGCGGCAGCGGCACAGTGGCGTCGGTTCACGGACTCCCCCTCCGGGCACAAAGTGACACAAGTCAGACCGTACGAATACGGACGTCTGACTTACCGTCAGTAACTTTTCAGCAACGTCGCGATCGTGCCATGTCGTCCCGAAAAGCAACAGAGGCTGACACCACCCGACGCGTCACACGGCCCGCTCCCCCCTGGAAGGCAGGCGGATGACACCCCGTCGTGAGGACGAACGGTGGGCCGTCCGCGTTCCCAGGGTTGCCGTCCGGGCGTGTCGAACGTGTGCGCACGGGCGCTCGTTCAGGACGTGTTGGGCCGCAGTGCGTCCCACCGCACCGTGAGTTCACCCTGCCGCCACCGCCGGGCCCCGTCCGTCAGCGGCCAGTCCGAGGAGAGTGCCCTCGCCGTCGCGATCCAGCGCTGCCGGGCGCCCAGCGAGGCGTACGGGGAGGCCGCCGCCCACGCCCGGTCGAAGTCGCGCAGGAAGGCGTGGACGGGTTCGCCCGGGACATTGCGGTGGATCAGTGCCTTGGGGAGGCGTTCCGCGAGATCGGACGGCCGCTCCAGCGAGCCGAGCCGGGTCGCGAAGGTGACCGTGCGCGGGCCCTCCGGGCCCAGCGCCACCCACACGTGCCGGCGCCCGATCTCGTCGCAGGTGCCCTCGACGAGCAGTCCGTCGGGGGCCAGCCGCGCGCACAGCCGCTGCCACACCGCGGCGACCTCGCCCTCGTCGTACTGCCGCAGCACGTTCGCCGCCCGGATCAGGGCGGGCCGCCCGGCCCCGCTTCCGGCGGCCGGGCCCGCCCCGGAAGCGGCGCCCAGCGGGATCTCGAAGCCGCCGTGCACGAACGTGAGCCCCTCGCGTTCGTACGGCTTCGCAGCCGCCACCCGCTCCGGATCGATCTCGATGCCGACCACCGCCGTGCGCGGCTCGGCGGTGCGCAGGCGTTCCAGCAGCTCGACGGCGGTCCAGGGGGCCGCCCCGTAGCCGAGATCGACGGCGACGGGGGAGTCCGAGCGGCGCAGGGCGGGGCCGTGGGTCGCGGCGATCCAGCGGTCCATTCGGCGCAGCCGGTTCGGGTTCGTGGTCCCGCGGGTGGCGGTGCCGATGGGGCGCTGGCGCATGACAGCGAGCGTATGCGAAGCCGGAAGGGGGGAAGACGTTCGGTCGGGGCGGGCCGGGGACGGTCGGGCGCCTGTCCGTGGCCGGTCCTCCCACGGCCCGCAGGCTGCGGACGGTCGTCGGCCGGACGGCGGCGGATGGTCATGGTTCGGTAAAGCGGAATGAACCGATGCGCTTCGCTGTTCTGGGTCTTCGTAGGGACCTGTGCGCCCCCAGGAAGTCATGCCTTGAGTGAGGAGGACCGGACGACGTGAGCCAGTACGTCTCTCGGCTCGGCGGCAGCCGTGTGGCGCCGCGCATCCGGTTTCCCGGCGGCTTCCCCGGCACGCACCGAAAGCCGCGGCGGATCGCGATGCTGTCCGTGCACACCTCCCCGCTGCACCAGCCCGGTACGGGCGACGCGGGCGGGATGAACGTCTACATCGTGGAGCTGGCCAAGCGCCTCGCCGCGATCAACATCGAGGTCGAGATCTTCACCCGGGCCACGACCGGCACCCTGCCCCCGGCGGTGGAGCTGGCGCCCGGCGTCCTGGTGCGGCACGTCGACGCGGGGCCGTACGAGGGTCTGGCCAAGGAGGAGCTGCCCGCGCAGCTCTGTGCCTTCACGCACGGGGTGATGCAGGCATGGGCCGGCCAGCGTCCCGGCTACTACGACCTCGTCCACTCCCACTACTGGCTCTCCGGCCAGGTCGGCTGGCTGGCCGCGCAGCGCTGGGGCGTTCCCCTCGTCCACGCCATGCACACCATGGCGAAGGTCAAGAACGCGGCGCTCGCCGACGGCGACACCCCCGAGCCCGCAGCCCGGGTCATCGGCGAGACCCAGATCGTGCGCGCGTCCGACCGGCTCATCGCGAACACCGCGGAGGAGGCCGACGAGCTCGTCCGCTTCTACGAGGCCGACCCCGGGAACGTCGCCGTCGTCCACCCGGGCGTCAATCTGGACCGTTTCCGCCCGGCGGACGGCCGTGCCGCGGCCCGCGCCCGCCTCGGACTGCCCCAGGACGCGTTCATTCCGCTCTTCGCCGGCCGTATCCAGCCGCTGAAGGCCCCCGACATCCTGCTCCGGGCCGTCGCGGTGCTCCTGGACCGCGATCCCTCGCTCCGTAACCGCATGGTCGTACCCGTCGTCGGCGGACCGAGCGGCAGCGGGCTCGCCAAGCCGGAGGGCCTGCAGAAGCTGGCCGCGCGGCTGGGCATCGCCGACGTCGTACGGTTCCACCCGCCGGTCGGCCAGGACCAGCTCGCCGACTGGTTCCGGGCCGCGTCCGTGCTGGTCATGCCCTCGTACAGCGAGTCCTTCGGGCTGGTCGCCATAGAGGCGCAGGCGGCCGGCACCCCGGTCGTCGCGGCGGCCGTCGGCGGTCTCCCGGTGGCGGTACGGGACGGGGCCAGCGGCTTCCTGATCCCCGGGCACGACCCCGAGGCGTACGCGGGAGCGCTCGCCCGCTTCGCGGACACGCCGGAGCTGGTCGACCGGATGGGTGCGGCGGCAGCCGCGCACGCCCAGTCGTTCGGCTGGGACACGGCCGCGTCGGCGACGTCCGATGTGTACACGGCAGCGATGTACGAGCATCGCCGTCACGTACGCTCGCACCATGGCTGACGTACCCGACGAAGCAGCAGTGGCGCAGGTCATCGAGGCGACGCTGAACGACGCGGAGCTCGAATGGGAGAGCCCGGAGCCCGGCAACTACGTCGTGAAGCTCCCCGGCACGCGCAAGCTCTTCACCACCTGCTCGCTGCTCGTCGGCAAGCACTCCCTCTCCGTCAACGCCTTCGTCATCCGGCATCCGGACGAGAACGACGCCGCCGTGCACCGCTGGCTGCTGGAGCGCAACCTCCGTCTTTTCGGCGTGAGTTACGCGGTCGACCACCTCGGCGACATCTATCTCGCGGGCAAGCTCCCGCTGTCCGTCGTCACCCCGGACGAGCTCGACCGGCTGCTCGGCACCGTGCTCGAAGCGGCCGACGGATCGTTCAACACCCTTCTCGAACTGGGCTTCGCGAGCGCGATCCGCAAGGAGTACGCGTGGCGGGTGTCGCGCGGCGAGTCCACGCGGAATCTGGACGCGTTCACGCATCTGACCCAGCGGCCCGCCAACTGATCTCTGGCGGACTGACTCCTCCCGGGACCTCTCGACCTCTCCCCGCAGATTCGGCCGACACATCGGCCAGACAATTCGACGGCGCACGACTCTTTCACTGTGCCGCCGCGCCGTGGCAAGCTCACCGCCGACGCAGACATGAATGTCGTTCACATCCATGAAGGGCGGCTCGGGCTCATGGCGACCATGGGAAACATCAGCAGGCGTGGACTGCTCGGTAGCGCTGCGGCCGTAGCCGCAGCCGCGACGGCCGGCGCCTGGGGCGCGGGGACGGCCCGGGCCGCGAGTGACGGGCCGCGGACCGCCGCCCTCTGGCGGGAGTTCACCGCCGCCCCCTTCACCCACCCCCAGATCCCGTTCATCGGCAAGGCCGGCTACCGGGGCGGCGCCCCCCTTCCGCGCCGCGCCGTCCGCCCCTTCCTCGCCGACGTCCTGCGCTACGGGGCGAAGCCGGACGGCTCCGCCGACGCCGCCCCCGCGATCAACCGTGCCATCGCCGCTGCCGGAGAGCGCGGCGGCGGCACGGTGCTCATTCCCGAAGGCACGTACCGCATCGACGGCATCATTCACATCGGCCACAGCAATGTGGTGGTGCGCGGTGCGGGCAGCGGCGCCACGAAGCTGTACGCGACCAGGAGTCTCACCGAGATCATCGGCGCCTACGGCAGCCGCTACGGCGGCGACAAGTCCAGCTGGTCCTGGGCCGGTGGCCTCATCTGGCTCTGCCCGGAGGCCCGTTGGGCCTCGCTCACCGACGCCATCAGGGCGAAGGCATGGCCCTTTGAGGGCTGGACCGGCAACAGGCGTGACGAGTGGCAGACCCTGGCCACCCTTGCCCCCGCCCGACGCGGCGACCGGACGGTGACCGTCGGGTCGGCGAAGGCAGCGGCGGAACTGAAGCCCGGCCGACTCGTCCTGCTCCGCCTCGCCGACGACGCCGGTCACACCCTGCTGGAGCACATGGCGGGCGACGGTGCGGGCGCGCAGGCGTACGTGTGGGACGACAAGACCAAGCTGACCTCGTACGTTCCCTACGAGTGGCCGGTCCGCGTCACCGCCGTACACGGGCGCCGCATCACCCTGGAGCGACCGCTCCCGCTCGACCTCCGCACGGAGTGGGACCCCCGCCTCACCACCCTCGTCACCCCGCTCACCGGCTCGGGAGTCGAGGGCCTGACCCTCGAAGCGGTCGAGACCGCGCAGTCGCCGCACCTGCTCGACAAGGGGTACAACGGCGTCGCGTTCCAGTGCGCGTACGACTGCTGGGTGGACGACCTCACGGTCCGTCACGTCGACAACGGCTTCGGCCTGATCGGCGCCTCCGCCTGCACCCTGCGCCGTACGAAGGTCGAGGGGCGCGGCTCCCACCACCCGTACTACTGCCGCGAGGGCGCCCACGACAACCTGATCGAGGACTTCACGATCGAGCAGCGCACGGTCCCGGCGCCCGCGGGCACGCAGCTGCACGGCATCAACGTCGAGGGGCTGTCCAGCTACAACGTCTGGGCGGGCGGCCGGATGGAGATGGGGACATTCGACTCGCACCGGGGGATGCCCTTCGCCAATGTCCGTACGGACATCACGGTGAACAACAACGGCCGGCACGGCGGCGACGCGAGCGCGGGCCCGCTCTTCGGGGCTCGCTTCACCCACTGGAACATCCGCGTCACCAACGGACGGGCGGGGCTGATGCGGATCGACGGCCTCGCTCCGTACAGCGCGACGGTCGGCGTCAGCGAGGTGACGGAGTTCGACCAGACGGACGTCCCCGACTTCACCGGCGATCTGCACAGCCGGCTGGAGGCGTACGGGACTCCGGAGCTCGTCCGGCCGCGGAACCTGCACGAGGCACAGCGCGCGTGGGCGCGCTGACGTTCGTGACGGCGCGTCTGCACAGCGCTCTCACAGGATGATCACAGCGGCGCAACGATCACATTCCGTGATCGTTCATGGTTTACCTGACATGAACATCGGCTCGTAGAGTGCGAAGCACTGCGACCCCCTGCCGGGCGCGGCACCCAACTGCCGCGCCCGGCGGCGCCGGTTGCTCCTTGAGACAGAGAGATGAACCATGCGAGCCACTGCTGTACGCCGTACTGTCATCGCCGCCTCGGCGGTCTCCCTTGCCCTCCTGGTCACCGCGTGCGGCGGCTCGGACGCGGGTGACTCGAAGGGCGGAGGCGACGCGAAGGGCGGCGGCAAGGACGGTGCGGCCGGGTCGGCGAACGTCAAGGCGCTGACCGCGGCCGAGCTGGAGAAGGCGGCCCTGGCCCAGGGCGACGTCGAGGCCCACAAGATCACGAAGGCCGGCCCCGAGGACTCCGTCGACGCCGCCGACATCTCCACGGACAAGGAGGTCTGCGCCCCCCTGGCCCGTGCGCTCTACGGTGCGGACGAGGGCAAGCCGACCGCCGGCACCAAGCGTCAGGTGGTCAGCGAGCCCGACATCAAGGGCGGCGACCTGGCCGAGGGCGACACCGAGGACGCGCTCGCCGCGGCCTTCGACGTGACGTCCACGTTGCTGACGCTCTCCTCCTACGACAGCGAGACCGCGGAGGGCAACATCGCCGCCCTGCGCAAGGCGGCGACCGAGTGCGCCGGCGGTTTCGGCGTGACCACGGCCGGAGAGACGCAGAAGGTCACCAAGATCACCGAGGAGAAGGTGACGGGCGGCGAAGAGGCCCTCGCCTGGACGCTGATGGCCGAGCAGGACGGCCAGGCCGCCCCGCTGAAGCTCGTGGCGCTGCGTCAGGGCGGCACGGTCGCCACGTTCACGTCGTTCAACCTCGCGATGGCCGGCGGCAAGAGCAGCACGTTCGACCTGCCGACGGCCGTGATCGCGGCGCAGGCGGCGAAGCTCGCCTGACCCGGCCCGACTTCACCGGCGATTCACTGAGCGCGCCCTGCCGAAAGGCGGGGCGCGCTCGCGTCAGGGCAGCGGTACGAGCCGCACCACGGTG
The DNA here is from genome assembly GCF_036195325.1 of Streptomyces sp. NBC_00234. Taxonomy (NCBI): domain Bacteria; kingdom Bacillati; phylum Actinomycetota; class Actinomycetes; order Kitasatosporales; family Streptomycetaceae; genus Streptomyces; species Streptomyces sp. NBC_00234. The sequence goes on from NZ_CP108101.1 coordinate 4,468,301, forward strand.
ACGGTCAGGACCGACCCGGACACGTAATAGAGGACGATGGCGCCGAGCACCGTCGCCTCCCGGCGGTCCCGCTCGCTCTTGACCGCGCACGAGCCGTGTCCGTACGGATCGCGGCCCAGGGTGCGGGCCATCGCGTCGCGGAACGGATCGCCGTCGCGCATCTTGGCGAGGGTGTCGTCGGCCGGGGGCGCGTACGAGATGCGGAACGCGGCGGCGCCCGGCCGGCCGCGGTCCTTGCGGTGGCGGCTCAAGAGATCTGCCGCCTCTCGGCCTCGTCCTGCGCCAGCCGGACCAGGATGCCCTCGGCCTCCGGATCGGGTACGGCCTCCAGCATCCAGTGCCGCATGACCGCGTGGATCTCGTTCACCCCGGCCTCGTTGATCGCACGGTCGAACTCCGTGCGTCTCTCCGCCGGCAGGGCGGTCCGGATGGCCGGGATGCTGTTCGGTACGTCGACTTCGGTGCCGCCGACGAAGGTCTTCAGAGGCTCGCCCATGATCGTTCTCCCCGATCTCCTTGCTCTCCACGCCTGTTCGCCTGCGTCCACGGGCGTGTCAGGGGCAGTCCACGACGCGCCCGATCATAGGGTCGCGGACCGGTCGGCGAGCACCTGGACGCCGTCCAGGATGCGTTCGAGACCGAACTCGAAGAGTGCGTCCAGTTCGAGGTCGAACTGATCGGGGCCGAAGAGCGTCGACAGGACCGGAAAAGCGCCGGATGTCTGAATGGCCTCCATCTGCGGCTCGTTGGACGCCATCCACTCCTCCGGAGTTATGCCGGTGTCCTGACGCGCCTGCGATTCCAGCTCCATCGCCATCGCGATTCCCTGGGCGAAACCGAGCAGGGTGAGGTGCGTGTGGAGCTTCTCGGCGGGGGTGAGGCCCAGCCCGCCGAGAGAGGCGAGGACGCGTTCGGTGTACCGCATGGCGTGGGGCGAGGCCATCGGCCTGGTGAGCGCGGCCATCGCCCGCGAGAGCCAGGGGTGACGCTCGTACAGACTCCACAGCCACCGCGCCTCCAGGGCGAACCGCTCGCGCCACGTGGCGGGCGGCGGACCGGTGGGCGACTGCGTGAACACCGATTCCGACATCTCCCGCACGAGCTCGGCCTTGTTCGGCACGTGCCGGTACAGGGCCATGGTGGACGTGCCGAACTCCGTGGCGAGGCGGCGCATCGAGAGGGCCCCGAGCCCCTCCGCGTCGACGAGCTCGATCGCCGTACGGGTGATGCGCTCACGGGTGAGGCCCTGGCCGGGCGCGGTCCTGCCCTCCCGCCGCGTGTCCGCCACCACGGTGCCGACGCCGGGCACGACCCGCACCAGACCCTCCTGACCCAGCGTCGCCAACGCCTTGGACGCGGTGGCCATCGCGACGCCCCACTCCTGCGTGATGCGCCGGGTCGACGGGACGGGGTCACCGGGCGAAAGCTCCCCCGAAGCGATGCGGCGGCGGATGTCCCCGGCGATACGGAGGTAGGGCGGATCGATGGCCATGACGGCACTGTACTAGTGCACCGAACCCCTGTCTGCCCTGCTGGGAAAGGGGTATGAGCGCGGGTGCACTAGGCATCTGTTTGCGGTGTACGCGCGGACCGGCTTCCGTAGCCTTCATGGAGACGAACCCCGGCCCCCTCGCGGGCCGAAAGGAATGGACCGCCCTGGGCGTCCTGATGCTGCCCCTGCTCCTCGTGTCGATGGACGTCTCGGTCCTCTACTTCGCGATCCCGTACGTGAGCGAGGATCTGACGCCGAGCGCCACCCAGCAGCTGTGGATTCTCGACATGTACGGCTTCGTACTTGCCGGGCTCCTCATCACGATGGGCGCACTCGGCGACCGGATCGGGCGCCGTACCGTACTGCTCGCCGGAGCCGTGGTGTTCGGCGCCGCGTCTGCGGCCGCCGCGTACGCCCAGTCCGCCGAGGCACTCATCGCCGTACGCGCACTGCTCGGCCTCGGCGGCGCCGCGCTGATGCCGTCGACCCTCGCGCTGATCCGCAACCTCTTCCACGACGCACGGCAGCGCGCCAAGGCGGTGACGATCTGGACGGGCGTCATGACCACGGGCGTGTCCTTCGGACCGGTCGTCAGCGGCCTGCTGCTGGAGCACTTCTGGTGGGGTTCGGTCTTCCTGATCAACGTGCCCGCGATGCTGCTCCTGCTGCTCCTGGTCCCGTTCCTCGTACCGGAGTTCCGGTCCAGGGACCGCGAGTCCTTCGACCTGCTGAGCGCGGTGCTGTCGCTGGCCGCCCTGCTCCCGGTGATCTACGGCATCAAGGAACTCGCCCGGCACGGCTACGAGCCCCTGCCCGCCCTCGGGATCAGCGTCGGACTCGTGCTCGGCTACGTCTTCGTCCGCCGCCAGAGGCGGCTGGCCCACCCGATGGTCGACCTCACGCTGCTGCGACAGCGCGCCTTCGGCGGCGCGGTCAGCGCGAACCTGCTCGCGATGTTCGCCACGGTCGGCATGGCGGTCTTCTTCACGCAGTACCTGCAGTCCGTCCTCGGCAAGGGCCCGCTCGAAGCCGCCCTGTGGAGCCTGGTGCCGGCCGCGGGCGTCGCGGTGATGGCACCGACCGGTGCGGCACTGGCGCAGAAGTTCGACCGGGCGTACGTGATGTGCGGCGGCTTCCTCGTCTCCGCCTGCGGCTTCCTCTGGCTGACCCAGGTCACCACGGACTCGGCCCTCTGGTTCACCCTCACCGGCGGCGCCGTCTACGCGGGCGGCCTGGTCGCGGCCATGACCCTGGCCAACGAACTCGCCCTGGGCGCGGCCCCGCCGGAGCGCGCCGGCTCGGCAGCGGCGGTGCTCGAATCGGGCCAGGAGCTGGGCGGCGCCCTGGGAATGGCGATCCTCGGCTCGATCGGCGCGGCGGTGTACAGCAGCGACATGGAGACCTCCCTCCCGCCGAACCTCCCGGACGCGGACGCGGTCCGCGAAACCCTGGGCGGCGCCACGGCGGTCGCCTCCCACCTCCCGGAAGCAACGGCGGACGCGGTCCTGACGGCGGCCCGCGAGGCGTTCACCCACGGAATGAGCTACGCGGCGGTGGGCGCTGCGGTGACGATGGCGGTGGCCGGAGCCCTCTCCCTGGCCCTGCTGCGCGGGACGACACCGGAGCAGAAGTCCGCCGAGGACACCGGATCCGCCACCTCCCCGCACGCCGGAACGAAGCCGACGGCGGACGTCGCCGGCCGTCACTGACCGACTTGCGGACGGAGCGTTGCGCGCAACGCTCCGTTCTGCGAGGCAAGCCCCCTACCGGCCTGGGAGACGCCGGTGGGGGCTTGTTGGCGTGGACCACCCATAGGTGCCGATCGCAGGCCCGGCCCACCGTGCCCTTGGCTCAGGCGGGATAGTTCGTCAGGGAGACAGCGACGTCCACGCAGGCCGCGCCGGCTTTGAAGTCCGTTCCCCTAAAGGTCTCGCGGGAACTCGGCGCTGCCGCAGGGTAGAGCCTGCGCATGAAGCCGTGCGCCCGGTCCTCGGCCCGCCTGCCACTGTGCTGGTCACTCAGGGGCTCGGAGACATGGACCCTGATCAGCGTGTGGTACCAGCGGTTCATCTCCCCGATGTGCTGGGTCAGTCGAACCCACGGATTGGAGCTGTAGCCGATCTTGATGTGCGGGTGGCTGCCTGCGACCTCCAGGACATAGAGGCGATGCTCATGGAATCCGCCTTCGCTGAGGAACTCCCGGACCTCCTCTCGGGCTCGCTTCTGAACGCGCAGTGCCAGAAGGGGTAACGGCCCATCCCCGGTGTTGCGCATGAGCCGGCGGGCGAGTGTGCGCGGGTTCTTGATCAGAACCACCCTGCGGGGCGCTACAGGAGGAGGCCCGGGTAAAGGAATCGGGAGGGAGAGAGGAGAGCTGGTCGACATGCCCCGACTATGTCCTAACTGGTGTCTCTGGAAGTCCAGTTCGGGCCGGAGGCAAGGGACGAGGGGGACTGCCATGGAAGACGCGTACTTCCTGCTGGTGTGCGACGACGTGCCCCACGACGTCGTGCTCACCGACCCCGGCATCCGCGTGCTTGATGTCGCGCAGGTCGTGCGCAGGCTGACCGGGCTGAGTCTCTGGCGGAGCAAGGTCCTGGCTACGCAGGTACCCGCTCTGATCCTCGACGGCGTATATCAGGCAGACGCTGAGGCGGCTGTCACGGCCCTGCGGGCTGCGGGTGCACTGGCACAGGTGAGGGAACAGCCGGAGCCGGACTTCCTCAGGTCCTGAGACGAAGCGATCGACCGGCTGACGGCCCAGCGCAGCGACAAGCCCCCCAATCACGCGGAAAACCCGGAGGCGGGGGGGCTTGTTCAGCTCTGCCTACTTCTTCTGGCCCTGGGTCTGGCGGGCCCGCTTTCCGGCCCTGGTCAGCGGGGTGCATGCCTCAACTGACCTGCGGTCGGGCTGTCATGGTTGGTCGTTGCTCGGACGGCCCCCGGACGGCCCGAGCTTCGATCTGGCCCTTGTGGCTGACCGTACTCCTGGAGCGCCTGGACTGCCCTCGCCACGGCCTCTTCAGCGCTGGTCGTTTCAAGCAGTGTCTCGGTCGGGGCCTGTTTGTGAACCACCAGGTATCGGCCTCCAGGGCGAAGGGCGATCATCACAGGAAGGGCGTCGTCCTCTCCCTGCCGGTGCTGTGGGCAAGTGCGGAAACACAGGCTGGCGTGGCTGGTGAAGGGATAGAAGCGGCCGAGCGCGCTGTTCCGCGCCGCGTCGACGAGGGCTTCCATGATGGGCGGCACCCAGGTCGTCGAGGAGGCTCGGGACCGGTTGTCCCAATCCGCTGCGGAACGTGCCCAACGGTCCCACGCCGCCTCGGCCAAGTCGTGGGATTGACGCTCTGGTTCCATGGTCTGAGCCCCTCCGAAGTCCGTGCGGCACGGTACCGCGCGGGCGGTGAAGTCTCAGTGAGCGGGCAAACCCTTGGGCGATCTCGAGAACCGTCGTGGCAGCGATGTCACCGTGGGGTCACCTCCCACACCCACCGCAGATGAACGGCGCCCGACCAGGTGAATCGGTCGGGGGTCGCTCTCTTGGGCGCTGTCCGTCAATCACCGGGGTTCCCGTCGGTTCCCGCTCGATCGGGCACCGGAGGGGCACGGCAACCTTCTGATCCGTAGTTCAAGCCGGATCGGTCAGCGACGGCGATACCGCAGTGCCCCATGGGCCATCGCATCATCTGGCGTGGGTCCATCGTGTTCAGGATCGATGGTGGCGGAACGCTGCCCCTCGTGGCACCGACTGAAGGTGTACGCCCACCTCATGCCCAGCAGTCGTGACCGTGCGAGGAAGGCCCTCGGCAAGGCTCTGCGGCCGGACGAACCTCCGCACTGAGGGCCCAGGGTGGGCCCAGAACGAACAACAGCCCCTGACCCGCCCTGTAAGTGCAGGTCAGGGGCATGCTCGCTATTCCTACTTCTTCTTGCCCTGGTTCTTCACTGCCTCGATCGCCGCCTGCGCCGCGTCCGGGTCCAGGTACGTGCCGCCCGGGTTCAGCGGGTGGAAGTCGGCGTCCAGTTCGTAGACGAGCGGGATGCCGGTCGGGATGTTGAGGCCCGAGATGGCGTCGTCGGAGATGCCGTCCAGGTGCTTGACCAGGCCGCGGAGGCTGTTGCCGTGGGCGGCGACCAGGACGGTCTTGCCGTCGAGGAGGTCGGGGACGATGCCGTCGTACCAGTACGGCAGCATGCGCTCGACGACGTCCTTGAGGCACTCGGTGCGCGGGCGCAGCTCGCTCGGGATCGTCGCGTAGCGCGCGTCGTCGGACTGCGAGAACTCCGTGCCGTCCTCGAGGGCCGGCGGCGGGGTGTCGTACGAGCGGCGCCAGAGCATGAACTGCTCCTCGCCGAACTCGGCGAGCGTCTGGGCCTTGTCCTTGCCCTGGAGGGCGCCGTAGTGGCGCTCGTTCAGACGCCAGGAGCGGTGGACCGGGATCCAGTGGCGGTCCGCCGCTTCCAGCCCGAGCTGGGCGGTGCGGATCGCGCGCTTCTGGAGGGAGGTGTGCACGACGTCGGGGAGCAGGCCGGCGTCCTTGAGCAGCTCACCGCCGCGGACCGCCTCCTTCTCGCCCTTGTCGGTGAGGTCTACGTCCACCCATCCGGTGAACAGGTTCTTCGCGTTCCATTCGCTCTCGCCGTGGCGGAGGAGGATCAGCTTGTACGGTGCGTCGGCCATGAGCCCGAGCGTAATCGAACCCGTGCGCCCGGCGCGCGCCCGGCCACTGGGCGGACAGGGGCCGGACAGGGGCCGAGGCGGGGGCGGGGCGGGGGTCGGATCGCGGGTGGATCCGATGCGGATCGGGGGCGGGCCGGGGTGGTCGGCGGGCTTGGATTGACGGGGGGCGTCAATCCAGTGGCGGACGTAAAACCCGGCTTCGTAATATTCGGATTGCTATCGGACCACTTACGGTCCCCATCCGTTCCGTACGTCCCCGGGGGGAATCCGCATGTCTGTCGACGGTCTCAGAACGGCCGCACGCGAGACGGTCTCCGGTCTCCCCAGGGAGTTCTGGTGGCTGTGGACGAGCACGCTCGTCAACCGCCTCGGGGCGTTCGTCGCGACCTTCATGGCGCTCTATCTGACCCTGGACCGCGGCTACTCGGCCTCGTACGCCGGGCTCGTCGCCGCCCTCCACGGGCTGGGTGGTGTCGTCTCCTCGCTCGGCGCCGGAGTGATGACGGACCGGCTGGGGCGGCGGCCCACCATGCTGATCGCGCAGGTGTCGACCGCGCTGTCCGTGGCGCTGCTCGGGTTCATGGTCCACCCGGTGGCCATCGCCGGGGTCGCGTTCCTCGTCGGCATGGCGAGCAACGCCTCGCGGCCCGCGGTGCAGGCGATGATGGCCGACATCGTGCCGGCGAAGGACCGGGTGCGGGCGTTCTCCCTGAACTACTGGGCCATCAACCTCGGTTTCGCGGTCTCGTCCGCCGGGGCCGGGTTCATCGCCGAGTACAGCTATCTCGCCGGCTTCATGGGCGAGGCCGCGATGACGCTCGTCTGCGCCGTCCTCGTCTTCATGAAGGTTCCGGAGTCGCGGCCGGTGAAGGCGCCCGCCGCCCCCGGCTCGAAGGAGAGCGCGGCGGACGACGTCCGGCTCTCCACCGTGCTGCGCGACGGACGGTTCATGAGCGTCGTCGGGCTGTCGTTCGTGATCGCCCTCATCTTCCAGCAGGGGTACGTCGGCCTGCCGGTCGCCATGGGTGCGGACGGCTTCTCCGCGTCGGACTTCGGTACCGCGATCGCCGTCAACGGTGTGCTGATCGTGGCGCTCCAGATCCCGGTCACCCGCTTCATCCAGTACCGCGACCCGCGCAAGCTGCTCGTCATCTCCTCGCTGCTCGCGGGGTACGGGTTCGGGCTGACCGCGTTCGCCGGATCGATCGCTGTGTACGCGGTGACGGTCTGCGTGTGGACCCTGGCCGAGATCATCAACGCGCCGACCCAGACGGGTCTGGTCGTCCAGCTCTCACCCGCCCAGGGGCGGGGGCGTTACCAGGGCATGTACACGATGTCCTGGTCGGCGGCGGCCCTCGTCGCCCCGCTGATGTCCGGGTTCGTGATCGACCGTTACGGCGCCGAGTGGCTCTGGGGCGCCTGCGCCGTACTGGGCACGGTCGCGGCGGCGGGGTACTGGCTGCTGACGCGCAATCTGCCGCAGGGGGACGAGGCGGCGGAGGCGACGATCGTGGAGAGCGGGGCTCCCCAGTCGGCCGCCGCGGGGGTGCAGGTGACGGTGAAGGCCGAGGGTGCGGAGGCCGGGAAGGCCGTCTGCTGAAAAGGAGCCGGTGAGAGCAGCACGGTGGTGCCCCGCGACGGCAAGCTCTGTCGCGGGGCACCACCGCACATGTCCGTCAGCCGGTGCAGCCGCCGCACTGGCACGGGCCGCCCGACTGGCAGCCGCACCCGCAGCCCGACCCGCAACCGCAGGCGCCGAGCACGGACAGGTGCACCACTTCGGTCGGTGTCTCCGGCTGGGGTTCGTTGACGGGGGAATCGGCCATGCTTCCTCCTCAGGGCGTACACGCTCACGAGGGCGTACGGACATGGTGTGCCGCCCCCACCCATTGGATGCCCACTCCGGTAGGCGCATCAACGGCGCACACGTGCAGTACACGTGTGCGACCCGCGCACCCGGCAGGGTGCGGGGACTACGCGCCCTCCACCGGGCTCGGGGAAGCCGCCTGGATGTCGTCGGCGTGCTCGCCCGTCACGAGGTAGACGACGCGCTTGGCCACCGACACCGCGTGGTCGGCGAAGCGCTCGTAGTAACGGCCGAGCAGGGTCACGTCGACGGCGGTCTCGATGCCGTGCTTCCAGCGGTCGTCCATGAGGTGCTGGAACAGCGTGCGGTGCAGCAGGTCCATCTCGTCGTCGTCCTGCTCCAGCTGGAGCGCCAGGTCGACGTCCTTCGTGATGATGACCTCGGCGGCCTTCGCCATCAGGCGCTGCGCCAGCTGCCCCATCTCCAGGATGGTGGCGTGCAGGTCGTGCGGCACCGCCGACTGCGGGAAGCGCAGCCGGGCCAGCTTGGCGACGTGCTGGGCGAGGTCGCCGGAGCGCTCCAGGTCGGCGCTCATCCGCAGGGACGTGACGACGATCCGCAGATCGGTCGCCACGGGCTGCTGGCGCGCGAGGAGTGCGATGGCACGTGCCTCCAGGTCGTGCTGGAGGTCGTCGACCTTCTGGTCCGCGGCGATGACACTCTCCGCGAGCTTCAGGTCGGCGTCGAGCATGGACGTCGTGGCCCGACCGATCGCCGAGCCGACGAGCCTGGCCATCTCGACCAGGCCCTCGCCGATCGAGTCGAGTTCCTCGTGGTAAGCGTCGCGCATGGAAGTCCCTCTCCGGTACTGACTGAGGCCGGGGTCGCTTGAGCCGACCCCCACGCTCCCACGGTGAGGGGGGAACGCGTCGGGATCCGACCGCCGAAGTGAACCGATACTTGCCCCTCGGTGAACTCTGGGCGACGAGTGTTCGAGATGGCACTCGTATGGCTGGGAGAGAGTCGGCGACCCCGCATAACCTGGATGCATGGACGTGAACGCGGCGGTCGCCGCAGCTGCCGCGATCGCCGGGTTGTTGACCGGTGTGATCGCCATGCTGGCGTTCCGCTGGAGCGAGCGCGAACAGAACAGACCCACGCGTACGTCACTGCGGCCCGACAGCAACGCAGCACTGCCCCCCGGAGTGGACACCGTCCTCTCCGTACTCAGCTCCTCCGCCGTCGTGCTCGACGAGAGCGACAGCGTCGTCAAGGCCAGTTCCGCCGCGTATGCGCTGGGCCTGGTCCGGGGCGGCCGACTGTCGGTCGACGCCATGCTCCACATGGCCAGGGACACCCGCAGGGACGGAGAGATACGCCAGGTCGAGCTGGACCTCCCACGGCGCGGTACGGGCCGGGGCGAGGCGCTCGCCGTCTCGGCCCGGGTCGCCCCGCTGGGCTCCCGCCTGGTGCTGCTGCTGGTCGAGGACCTCACGGAAGCCCGCCGGATAGAGGCGGTACGACGTGACTTCGTCGCCAACGTCAGCCATGAGCTCAAAACCCCGACCGGTGCGCTCTCCCTGCTCTCCGAGGCCGTCATGGACGCTTCGGACGATCCGGAGGCCGTGGAGCGGTTCGCCGGACGGATGCAGATCGAGGCGACCCGGCTCACCAATCTCGTACAGGAACTGATCGACCTCTCCCGGGTGCAGAACGACGACCCGCTGGAGGACGCCGAACCGGTCCGGGTGGACGAACTGGTCGCCGAGGCCATCGACCGCTGCCGGCAGCAGGCCGGATCGAAGCAGATCACCATGGCCTCGGGCGGCACCGCGGACCTCTTCATCTGGGGGAACCGCGGGCAGCTCGCCGCGGCTCTCGGCAATCTCGTCGAGAACGCCGTCAACTACAGCCCCGCCCGCACACGCGTCGGTATCGCCGCCCGCCGCATCGTGGCACCCGGCGGGGATCTGATCGAGATCGCCGTGACCGACCAGGGCATCGGCATCTCCGAGAAGGACCGCGAGCGGGTCTTCGAGCGGTTCTACCGCGTCGACCCGGCCCGGTCGCGGGCCACCGGTGGCACCGGTCTCGGCCTCGCCATCGTCAAACACGTGGCCGCCTCGCACGGCGGGGAGGTCACGGTCTGGAGCTCCGAGGGTCAGGGCTCCACCTTCACCCTGCGACTGCCCGAATCGGGTGTCGTACGGGAACGCACCACCGGCGGACCGCTTATCGTCAACGGCGACGACGAGGCACCGTTCGAGACCGACTCCTTTGAACCATTCCCTGCCCCGGAGGCTCTTCCGTGACCCGAGTGCTTGTCGTCGAGGATGAGGAATCCTTCAGCGACGCCCTGTCCTACATGCTCCGCAAGGAAGGCTTCGAGGTCGCCATCGCGGCGACCGGCCCCGATGGACTCGACGAGTTCGAGCGCAACGGCGCCGACCTCGTCCTGCTGGACCTGATGCTGCCGGGCCTGCCCGGCACCGAGGTCTGCCGCCAGCTCCGCGTACGGTCCAACGTCCCGGTGATCATGGTCACCGCCAAGGACAGCGAGATCGACAAGGTCGTCGGGCTGGAAATAGGAGCCGACGACTACGTGACCAAGCCCTTCTCCTCGCGGGAGCTGGTCGCCCGCATCCGCGCGGTCCTGCGCCGCCGCGGAGAGCCGGAGGAGGTCACTCCGGCCGCCCTGGAGGCGGGTCCGGTACGGATGGACGTGGACCGTCACGTCGTCACCGTCTCCGGCGGCAAGGTCGACCTCCCGCTCAAGGAGTTCGACCTGCTGGAGATGCTGCTGCGCAACGCGGGCCGCGTCCTGACCCGCATGCAGCTCATCGACCGGGTCTGGGGCGCGGACTACGTCGGTGACACCAAGACCCTGGACGTCCACGTGAAGCGTCTGCGCGCCAAGATCGAGCCGGACCCGGGGGCCCCGCGCTACCTGGTGACGGTCCGCGGGCTGGGCTACAAGTTCGAGCCGTAAACCGGCGGGTGAACGAGCCGATACGAAAGGGGCGCCTCCCGGCGGGGAGGCGCCCCTTCCGCATGGACGGGCGAGGGGTCAGTGACCCGCGCTCTGGGAGGCGGTCGCCCCGGCCTCCGGGGAGGCCGAGCCGGTCGCCGGCTCCGTCGGCGAGCCGGTCGCGCCGGGCGTCCCGGTGGCGCTCGGGGAGGCGGTCCCGGAGGGCGCCTGCGAGGCCGTCGGCTTCGGGAGCACGGGCAGCGCGCTCGGGCCGAAGCCCTTGAAGAAGGTCGTGGCCGGGACGACGGAGGCACCCAGCTCGATGTCGCCGGTCTCGCTGAACTTGAAGACGACCGTCTGGACGTCGCCGTTGCGGGCGGCCTCGTGGCCGTCCTCGATCACGGCTGCGGCGTTGCCCTTGCCGCCGAGCAGGACGGAGCCGCCGGCCGGGACGACGACCGGGCCCTTGCCCTTTGCGGCGTGCAGCGTCACCGGGGTGTTGCTGCCGGGCAGCGTGATGGCCTCCAGGACCTCACCCTTGGTGCCGTTGTTGAACAGCGTGGCGGTGACGACTGCCGGACCCTTGGCGCCGTGCTCGGGCTGAGTGATGACGTTCGCGTTCTGGATCTTGATGTTGTCGACGGCAGTGGCTGCGTTGTCCGGCCTGACCTGGAGCGTCTGTGCGTCGTTGCCCGCGCTGCACGCGGACATCGAGGCGATCGAGAACACGATGGCAGTGGCGGCGAGGGCGCCGTGTCGAAGGCTGCGGCTCACGGCGGCGGCAACTCCTTGAACGTTCGGACTGCGGACGGTCGGACTCTGCGGACAGGAGGGGCGACCGGCGTAAAGCCGCCCTAAGTGTGTGTCAGCGCGCTCAGGTTACCGAGCCACCGTCCCCGCTCCGCACCCGACCCGCCCCCTACGGCGCCCGGGCATGACCGGCGGACCGCGTGCGCGCCGATTCACCCTCCGTTCGCATAACCCCGGTGATCAATTCCGGGACGTGGCGCATTCCGTGCACATAATCCACGCGGTTGCCGACCGTTGATCAATTTCATTGACCATCGACCGCTTACGTCCGTACGGGTGATCGATCTCCGAACGGAGTACGGAAAGTTCATCATCTGGAATCCGGCAAAACGGGACGTTCGACACCTTCGGAGCGGGATCCCGCGGGTGTAACGCCCGCGTTTCACCTCGGCCGCACAGCCGCTCCGACCTGCGAATACCGCCTTCCGGAAGCCTTCCGCAGCACGTTCGTGTTGCTGTTGTCAAGCCCCGAGATATGCCCTGACCTGCGAAAACGCCATTCAGGAGAAGCTGTTCTCGTGTTACTCTGGATAGCCACGGAAGGGGTACCTGTCACATGACGTTCAAGGTTGGCGACACCGTGGTCTATCCCCATCACGGGGCCGCGCTGATCGAGGCTATTGAGACTCGCCAGATCAAAGGCGTGGACAAGACCTACTTGGTGCTCAAGGTCGCCCAGGGTGACTTGACGGTTCGTGTACCGGCGGACAACGCGGAGTTCGTCGGAGTGCGCGACGTGGTCGGGCAAGAGGGCCTGGACCGGGTCTTCGAGGTGCTGCGCGCACCGTACGCCGAAGAGCCGACGAACTGGTCCCGGCGTTACAAGGCAAATCTCGAGAAGCTCGCCTCCGGCGATGTCATCAAGGTCGCGGAAGTGGTTCGCGACCTGTGGCGTCGTGAGCGCGAGCGCGGTCTCTCCGCAGGCGAAAAGCGCATGCTCGCCAAGGCCCGCCAGATTCTGGTGAGCGAGCTGGCTCTTGCGGAGAACACGAACGAGGACAAGGCCGAGGCTCTGCTCGACGAGGTCCTCGCGTCCTGAACCGGATCGCACCGGTCGTATGAATGTGCCGCGGTGCCCGATGACCAGCCGTATTCACGGTGTGTCGCCGGGCGCTGCGGCATGTTCGGCTCCAAATGCGATGTCTTAATTCAGCCGTTCTCCACAGCACTATTCAGCCATGCGCGCGCAATGAGCGGCCGGTGAGGCTTGTTCGACCAGGTGTCACGGAAGGGTCCCGGTCAAGTCAAGCGTCCCGCCCGGCTCGCTGTGGCCATACCCATGTCGGCCGTGGAAACAAACCTGCCGAAGCTTCGGAGTGCAACCGATGTCACCGATGTCACCGACGCCTGACGAATCGCGCCCTCCCCGCACCGCTGCGGTGATCCCCGCGGCCGGCCGGGGCGTACGTCTCGGGCCGGGTGCGCCCAAGGCGCTCCGGGCCCTCAGCGGGACCCCGATCCTGATCCACGCGGTCCGGGCCATGGCCGCCTCCCGTGCCGTCAGCCTGGTCGTCGTGGTCGCACCGCCGGACGGCGCGCCCGAGGTGAAGAACCTCCTCGACGAACACGCCCTGCCCGAGCGCACCGACTATCTGGTCGTGCCCGGGGGCGAGACCCGACAGGAGTCGGTGAAGCTCGGCCTCGACGCGCTGCCCGACGACATCGCCGTCGTGCTCGTCCACGACGCGGCCCGCCCGCTCGTGCCGGTGGACACCGTGGACGCGGTGGTCGAGGCCGTACGGGACGGGGCGCCCGCCGTCGTACCCGCGCTGCCGCTCGCCGACACCGTCAAGGAGGTCGAGCCGGGGAAGCCGGGGGACCCCGAGCCGGTGCTCGCCACACCCGTACGCGCCAGGCTGCGCGCCGTGCAGACCCCGCAGGGTTTCGACCGCGACACGCTGGTCCGCGCGCACGCGACCGTGGTCGTCGGCGGCGAGGGAGCCACCGACGACGCGGGCATGGTGGAACAGCTCGGGGCGCCGGTCGTCGTCGTACCCGGGCACGAAGAGGCGTTCAAGGTGACCCGGCCGCTCGACCTGCTGCTGGCCGAGGCGGTTCTCGCACGCCGGAGGGCGAACGATGGTTTCTGACCGGCAGACGGCTCCCGTGATTCCGCTCGTCGGGATCGGGACCGACATCCACGCGTTCGAAGAGGGCCGCGAGCTGTGGTGCGCGGGGCTGTTGTGGGAGGGCGAGGGTCCGGGGCTGGCCGGCCACTCCGACGCGGACGTGGTCGCGCACGCCGCCTGCAACGCACTGTTCTCGGCCGCCGGTCTCGGCGACCTGGGCCAGCACTTCGGTACGGGGCGCCCCGAGTGGTCGGGCGCCTCCGGCGTCACGCTGCTCACCGAGGCGGCGCGGATCGTGCGGTCCTCGGGGTACGAGATCGGCAACGTGGCCGTGCAGGTCGTCGGCGTACGGCCGAAGATCGGCAAGCGCCGCGACGAGGCGCAGAAGGTTCTGACGGCCGCGGTCGGCGCGCCGGTGTCGCTGTCCGCCGCCACGTCCGACGGTCTGGGCTTCACGGGCCGGGGCGAGGGAATCGCGGGCATCGCGACGGCGCTGGTGTACCGAGTGGCCGGGTCGTCCGCCTGAGCGGTGGTGGCTTGGTCGGGGCGGGTGCCCGGGTCGTCCGCCTGAGCGGTGGTGGGTTGGGTGGGGCCCCTCCGGAGTGTCTCCTCGGGACGGGCGTGGCACCCGGGTCCGGAGCGAACGAACCCGGGTCGTACGCCCGCCCCTGCGGGGACCCTCCTGCACGGCCCCACCCGCGTCTCGCGGTCATCTGCATCCCGGTGGCACGGCCCGCAGCGACCCGCCGGCACCGATCCTGTCTCCGCTCGCCCGGTGGCACGGCCCGCAGCTGCGTTCCGGCACCGATCCCGTCTCGGCTCGCCCGGTGGCATGGCCCGCAGCGACGCTCCGGCCGGTCCGGGGCCGTGCAGGAGGGTCCCCGCAGGGTGACGAACGGATACCCGGGTACGGAGACGTCTCCGCCGAACGTTCGTTGCCCGAGGAGACACTCCGGAGGGGCCCCGGACCACCCCGAACCGGCCACCACGGACCGCGGCACCACCACCCGGCCCGTCCGGCGCTTGAGGACAAAACGGCGCCCACGGACCGGGGCGCCGAACGGAACCTCCGGCAAGGACCCGGGCACTGGTGCGGGCCCACTACCCTTGAGGGGTGACTATTCGCCTGCATGACACCAGCGCCCGGAAGATCCGTGATTTCGTTCCGCTCACAGCGGGCTGTGTCTCGATCTACCTCTGTGGCGCGACTGTCCAGGCCGCCCCGCACATCGGGCACATCCGGTCGGGCCTGAACTTCGACATCATGCGCCGCTGGTTCGAGTACCGCGGCTACGACGTCACGTTCGTCCGGAACGTCACCGACATCGACGACAAGATCATCAACAAGTCGGCCGAGCAGGGCCGCCCCTGGTGGTCGATCGGGTACGAGAACGAGCGCGCGTTCAACAACGGCTACGACGCGCTCGGCTGCCTCCCGCCCACGTACGAACCGCGCGCCACCGGCCACATCACCGAGATGGTCGAGATGATGCGCGGTCTCATCGAGCGCGGTCACGCCTACGAGGCCGACGGCAACGTCTACTTCGACGTGCGCTCGTTCCCCGGATACCTGGAGCTCTCCAACCAGGAGCTCGACGACCTGCGCCAGCCGTCCGGCGAGGGCGAGACCGGCAAGCGGGACCAGCGCGACTTCGCCATGTGGAAGTCGGCGAAGCCCGGCGAGCCGAGCTGGGAGACCCCGTGGGGCCGCGGCCGGCCCGGCTGGCACCTGGAGTGCTCCGCCATGGCGCACAAGTACCTCGGTACCGCCTTCGACATCCACGGCGGCGGCATCGACCTGATCTTCCCGCACCACGAGAACGAGATCGCCCAGGCCAAGGCGTACGGCGACGAGTTCGCGAAGTACTGGGTGCACAACGGCTGGGTCACCATGTCCGGCGAGAAGATGTCGAAGTCGCTCGGCAACTCCGTGCTGGTCAGCGAGATGGTCAAGGCGTGGCGCCCCATCGTGCTGCGGTACTACCTCGGCACCCCGCACTACCGCTCGATGATCGAGTACAGCGAGGAGGCCCTGCGCGAGGCGGAGTCCGCGTTCGCGCGGATCGAGGGCTTCGTGCAGCGGGTCACCGAGAAGGCGGGGGAGACGGTCGAGCCCGCCGCCGAGGTGCCGCCCGCGTTCGCCGAGGCGATGGACGACGACCTGGGCGTCCCGCAGGCGCTGGCGATCGTCCACACCACGGTCCGCCAGGGCAACTCCGCCCTCGCGGCCGACGACAAGGAAGCCGCCGTCGCCCGCCTCGCCGAGGTGCGCGCCATGCTCGGCGTCCTCGGCCTCGACCCGCTCGACCCGCACTGGGCGGGCGAGAGCGACCGCGGCGAGGACCTGCACGGCGTCGTCGACACCCTCGTACGTCTCGTTCTCGACCAGCGCCAGTCGGCACGCGCCCGCAAGGACTGGGCCGCGGCCGACGCGATCCGCGATCAGCTCAACCAGTCCGGACTCGTCATCGAGGACAGCCCCAACGGTCCCCGATGGACGCTCGGGCCGCGCTAGCAAGCCTCTCCGCACCGGTCTGACCGGCGCAAATGTGCCGCCCGGCGTTCCGGGCGGCACACTTTCACTTGAAGACATATTTCTGAAGCAACGAAACAGGTAGGTCATGGCCGGGAACAGCCAGCGCAGGAACCGCCGCACGTCCAACAAGAAGGGCATGCAGGTCGGCAGCGGTGGTCAGCGACGCCGTGGTCTCGAAGGCAAGGGACCGACGCCGCCCGCCGAAGCCCGTAAGAAGCACAAGAAGAACCGCATCGCGACCGCCAAGGCCAAGCAGGCCGCGGTCCGCCGTCCGGCTCCCCGCCGCGGCGGTGTCAAGGGCTCGTCCGAGATGGTCGTCGGCCGCAACCCGGTCTTCGAGGCGCTGCGCGACGGTGTCCCCGCGACCACGCTCTACGTCCAGCAGTACATCGACAACGACGAGCGGGTGCGCGAGGCGCTCCAGCTCGCGGGTGCGCGCGGCAACATCAACCTGATGGAGGCCCCGCGTCCCGAGCTCGACCGGATGACGAACGGCCTGAACCACCAGGGCCTCGTCCTCCAGGTCCCGCCGTACGAGTACGCGCACCCGGAGGACCTCACCAACGCCGCGTACGACAACGGCGAGGACCCGCTGATCGTCGCCCTCGACGGGGTGACCGACCCGCGCAACCTCGGTGCGATCGTCCGTTCCGTGTCCGCGTTCGGCGGTCACGGCGTGGTCGTGCCCGAGCGCCGCGCGGCCGGGATGACGGCCGGTGCCTGGAAGTCCTCCGCCGGTACGGCGGCCCGTACGCCGGTCTCCCGTGTCACCAACCTGACGCGGGCCCTGGAGGGCTACCAGAAGGCCGGGATCACGGTCGTGGGCCTGGCGGCCGACGGCGAGCACACGGTCGAGGACCTGGAGGCCCTGGCGGGTCCGGTCGTCATCGTGATCGGTAGCGAGGGCAAGGGTCTGGGCCGGCTCGTCGGCGAGACCTGTGACTACCGGGTGCGGATCTCGATGCCGGGTGGTGCCGAGTCGCTGAACGCCGGTGTCGCCGCGGGCATCGTGCTGTACGAGGTGGCGCGCCGCCGGGCGTAAGTCGTCGGGGCCGGCCGGGCGGGGCCCTTCAGGGCGCCCCGCCCGCCACCCCCGCCAGCCGTGCCCGCATCAGCGCGGCGATCGTGTACGCGTCGGTGATCCGGCCGTCGCCCACCATCGCCTCCGCCTCCGCGAACGGCACGGTGAGGCACCGGCGGATGCCCTCCGCCCTGTCCAGCGGGCCCGTCCCGCGGATCCGCGCGGCGAACAGTGCCACGCGATCACCCGTCGCACCGGTGTCGGGATGGACCTCGCCGAGCGGGATCACCTCGACCGGCACGGCGCCGATCTCCTCCCCGAGCTCCTTCGCCGCGTTCTCCTCGGCGGAGAGCCCGGCCGTGCCGGCGCCGCGCGGCACCTCCCAGTGCCACGAACGCGTCGCGTGCCGGAAGTGCTCGATGAGCACCACGTCCCCGTCGAGCAGCGGCAGGATCACGCAGCCCTGCTCCGGGGTCGGGCTCAGGGAGCGGATGTACGTCCCCTCCGAGCCGTCCGGGAAGCGCACGGGGTCGCGTACGAGCAGGACGTACGGGTCCTGGTAGAGCACGCCGCCGGCCGCCGAGACCGCCACGGGGTCGGTCAGGATCTCGATGCCGCCGGGTTCGTTGCGGAAGAGGTCGGGGCGCTCCGCGCGCAGCTGCTCGTACTCGTCGGTGCTCATGTGTCGGTCGTGCTCCCCTTGGGACCCGCCACCGCTCACGCGTACGGCGACTGCTGATCGGCCTGGCGCCTGGGCGGCTGCGTGCCCGTCTCCTCGACCCGGCCTCCGTACGCCTTGAGGATCTTCGCCCAGTCCCTTTTGACACTGCCCAGTTGCAGCGAGGGCAATGTCAGGGAGTGCCCGAGTCCGCTGCGGGCTCCGGTGCCGCTCCGGTCGAAGAACTCCAGCCGCATGCTGAGCGCTCCGGCGAAGGCCGTCGCCATCTGGAGCGATCCGGCCAGCAGCGAGACCTCTTCGCCCGCGGTCACCTGGAGCGCGATGCCGGTGGATTCGAGGACCAGTGCCACCTTCATCTCCCGCTGGAAGCCCTGCCCGCGGCCGCTCACCTTGCGTGCCGCCCGCAGCATGCCGCGGTGCAGCCGGGCGACGTCCGCGGTGCCCGCGCGGAACTCCTCGGGGGTGGGCGTCCGGCCGTCGCGGAAGCTGCCGAGGACGAAGGAGTCCAGGGAGTTCACGTAGGCGTGCCACTCCTCCGTGGTGCGCAGCCGTGTCACGTCCGCGAGGGAGAGCGATCCGTAGGAGTTGGGGCCGTCCACCGCGCGGTGCAGGGCGTCGGCGAACAGGTCCCGCAGCAGCAGGCCGATCGCCTCCGGGTTGGTCTCCTGCGGGCGGACGTCGTCCCGCAGTTCCTGGAGCGTCGACCGGGGCGGGGAGCCGGGCGGGGTGAGTGCCGTGATGCGGCTGGCCTTCGGGACACCCAGGTTGTACAGGAGGTCGATCAACTGCTTGGCGGGCACGATGTGCTTGCCCTCCCGCAGGAGCCCCTCCCGTACCTCCGTGCCGGGCCGGGTCAGGAACTCGCGGTACACGGCCTCGCGGGTGATGGTCGCGTACAGGTCCTGGCGCACCGCCCAGACGGCGATGTCGGTGAGGATTCCCTCCTTCATGGCGCGGACCTGCGCGACGGGGATGCCCAGCTGTTTGCTCAACGGGGCCTCGCGGAGCCGCTGGAGCATGGGCAGATGGCTGGAGAAGAACTGGCTGACGTGCGCCGTCGCCTCCCGGTTGGCCTCGTCGTCCCAGTCGAAGCGGACCAGTGCCGGTTCCGCCTCGTCGGCGAGCAGCCGCGCCCAGGCGCGGTGGACCCGCTCGTCGTACGTCCAGGAGAACCGTGCGGCCGGATCGCGTTCCGCGTACAGGAAGGGGACGAGCGCCTGTTCGTTCAGCAGCCGTATGAACGCCTGGCGTTCGGACGGTTCGGCATCGGGCAGGTAGTTGGCGGAGACGGCTTCGTTGTTGAGGAAGTAGGCCCGATTGACCACCAGCGTGCCGCTGTTCACCAGGGCGCGGCGCAGTTCGGCCGCGGAGGCCGCCACGTCGTCGGGCGAGCGGCCGGGCGGGGCGCTGACCCTTTGCCGGGCGAGGGTGAGATCTCCGGGCAGCCACTGGTTGTCCAGGGCCTGCGCCATCACCGGGTACCGCGTGAGGTCCTTGAAGGTGAGCAACTGTCCGGTCATGCGTCCCTGCCCGTTGTGGATAACTAGCCAGCCCGCCTGGGCTAGTTGACGTACGGGCATTGAACAAAGGTTCCCAGGGAACGGAGATTGGCCGGATCTTGACGGGTCTCGGACACTTCGGGCGCGTCAAGGCAGTGTCCTAAACACACATCACTCGGTTAGATGAGTGTGGACACCAGAACGCCTCGGTTCGACGAACAACCCGCCCTGAGCATGACCAAGGTGGACTGCGACCCCGCGCAGGTCATCGTCAACCACGCCAGTTTCCGGGTGCAGCTCGCCCCGGGCCAGCGTGCACGGCTGCTCGGTGGCGCCGCCGCGGACGCGGCCCGGATCCCCGCCATGAGCGGTGCCGCGGGCCGTCGCAGAAGGGCGCCCGTCGTCTGGAGCGGCAGGTCCGAGCCGGGCGATCCCGGAGCGGGCGGACTGCTTCAGGCCGTACGGAACTCCACCGCGGGCCGGCTCGAGGGCGGGCTCGGCGCCGAGCTCTCCGAGGGGCACGCGGCGGGCGGTACGCAGGTCATCCCGCGTATCGAGGAGACGCAGCCCAACCCCGTACTCGTCGCTCCCCACCAGCCCGTACGCGGTGGCGGTGGGCCCCTGTTGCCTCCGATGCGGCAGGCGGTCGGCGCGTACGACCCGGTCGAGACCGGACCGGACGACGGGTTCGACGAGGAGTACGACAGCGGGACCGCCCAGGAGCGGCGGCACGGCAACGACCCCGTCCGGCACGCCTATTACCCGGGCCGCCGGATGAACCTCGGGGTCGTCCTGCTCCCGATGCGTGTCTTCCTCGGCTTCATCACCATCTACGCGGGCATGGGCAAGCTCTGCGACCCCGTCTACTTCGACGGCGGCGACCGGGGCTCCATGGTCAAGTGGCTGACCTCGCTGCACCCCTGGGCCCTCGCCGAACCGCTCCGCGACTTCGCCCTCTCCCACCCCGTGGGCGCCGGACTCACGGTCGCCTTCCTCCAGGTCGTCGTCGGAGTCCTGACCGTGTTCGGCCTCTGGCAGCGTGTCGCCGCCTCGGTCGGGGCGCTGCTCTCCGCGGCTCTCCTGGTCACGGTCAGCTGGCGCACCGTCGCCGTGTACGACGCGCCCGACATCATCTATCTGGCCGCCTGGAGCCCGCTGATCATCGCGGGCGCGCCGGTCTACTCCGTCGACGGACGTCTCGCCGGAGAGGCGTGGCGCAAGCTCGGCCCGCGTTCCTCGATCTGGGACCTGCGCGGGCGGGTCCTGCGCCGCGGCACCGTCGTCGCCACGGTCGTCGTGGGCCTGACCCTGCTGGTCGGTTCCCTGCTGGGCGGCGCGGTCCGCTCCACCGAGGTCGTGACCGTCCCGGGTCCGCACGACTACCCGACGAACCAGCTCCCCGGTTCCCCGCTCCCGCAGGAGTCCGCCGGCAAGCGCCAGGCGTCGCGGACCCCGGAGGAGCGCCGGCCGGCGCCGTCGAGTTCCAGTGCCTCCACGACGCCTTCCGCCGCGCAGTCCACGCCGGGTGCGGGCACGGTCCGCGAGTCCGGACAGGCCGCCGGTACGGGGCAGCCCAGCCAGACGCAGGGCACCACCCAGCAGCAGGCGCCCCCGCAGGCGACCACCCCGCAGGAGGCGCCTCCGACGACCAGCGCGGGACCGACGTCCTCCGGCTCCACCGGCACCGGGGACTCCACCGGCGGAACGGACGGCGGCGGCAGCACCGGCGGCGGCGGACGGAATCCGATCGGTGGTCTGCTCGGCTGACAGGGCCGACGCGGGCACGGACGGACAGACAGGAGGGGCGGTCACCGGACATCCGGTGACCGCCCCTCCTGCATGTTCCGCGTACGTACCCGCCGGGGCGGCTACCGGCCCGTGTGGGCGCCGAGTTCCTTCGCCGCCTCGGTGAGGTCCTTGGCGGTGTCGATCGCCCGCCAGTAGGCCCCGTGCGGCAGCGGATAGCCGGCGAGGCGACGCTCCCGGGCCAGTCCGGGGAAGGTCGTCCGCTCGTGGTCGCCCCGCTCGGGCAGCAGCGTGGTGAACGTGGGGGAGAAGACGTACACGCCCGCGTTGATCAGATACGGCGAGGGCGGCGACTCGATGAAGTCGGTGATGTGGCCGAAGGCGTCCGTCTCGACCGCGCCCCAGGGAATCCGTGGGCGGGCGAGGGCCAGGGTGGCGGTGGCGTCGCGTTCGGCGTGGAATGCGGCCATCTCGCGCAGGGAGAAGCGCGTCCAGATGTCGCCGTTGGAGGCGTACCAGGGCTGACCCGGGTCGGGCAGCCGGGCGGCGGCGTACTTGAGGCCACCGCCGCGTCCCAGCGGCTCGGTCTCCACCACGGTCGTCACGTTCAGCGGGAGATCGGCCGAGGCGAGCCAGTCCTGGAGGACCTCGGCGAGGTGGCCGCACGAGACCACGGCGTCCGTGACGCCCTCGGCGGCCAGCCAGGAAAGCTGATGGCCGATGATCGGGGTCCCGGTTCCCGGGATCTCGACCATCGGCTTGGGGCGGTCATCGGTGTACGGGCGCAGTCGCGTGCCCTGGCCACCTGCCAGGATCACGGCCTGTGTCGGATACGTATGCATGCCAGGCACGATATGCCGTGCCGGCGCGATCACGGTCAGCTGAACCGGGCGACGCCCGAGGCGAACGACGTGTCGCAGACCGGGCGGGAGAAGCGGTGGGCGCGCGTCGGGCCGTACTGCTCGACCGCCGCCTTCCCGAGTGCCCTGGCGATGGACATGCAGTGACCGGCGAGCGAGGGGCGGGCCTCGACGGCACGCTGCAGGTCCGTCAACGCGGCGCCCGGGTCCTTCTCCTGAAGCTCCAGGAGCAGCTTCTCGCGCAGAATGTCCTGCGGGGTACGGGGCTTGGCGGGCTTGGACACGGTCTCCGACGCCGCGGTCAGCAGCTGGGACTCGGGGTTGGCAGCCGCCCACGGCACGCGGGTCACCGCGAGGGTCCCGGAGAGGACCATGACGACAGGCAGGACGAGAGCGAGAGTTCGGCCGATGCGGCGCGCGGTGTGGGTCACGCAGGCGAGCGTAGCGGTCAGTGATGATTTGGCGACATTTCGTCACCCTCGCGAGGGATGGTTCGAGGAGTCTTTTCGAATCCCTGGTTGACGTATCCGGGCGAAATGCCAGATATGCCGGGGTATTTGTCGACTGCCAGGATCGGAACCCCAAACATCGGGCACCACGCAAACGGCCCCCGCACCCGTTCGATACGGGGTGCGGGGGCCGGACGTTGCGCGGGTGACGTCAGTCGGTGAGGCGCTCACCGGTCGAGGTCGCGAAGACGTGCAGCTCGTCCGGGCGGGGCACGACGTGCAGCTCGGTGCCCTTCTCCGGGACGGCGCGGCCACCGACACGGACGACCAGTTCCTTGTCCGCACCGCCGACGCGGGAGGAGCCGTAGACGAAGCCGTCGGCGCCGAGCTCCTCGACGACGTTGACCGAGACGGCGAGGCCGGCCGGGGCGTCGGACGAGTCCTTGGTGAGGGCCTTCGCGGCGGCGCCGCCGTGCTCGACGATGTCGAAGTGCTCGGGGCGGATGCCGACCGTGACGGTCGTGTCGCCGCGGTCCGCGGCGGCGGTGAGCGCCTCGCGGGAGACCGGGACGACGCTGTTGCCGAACTTCACGCCACCGTCGGTGATCGGGACCTCGACCAGGTTCATGGCGGGGGAGCCGATGAAGCCGGCCACGAAGAGGTTCGCCGGGCGGTCGTACATGTTGCGCGGCGAGTCGACCTGCTGGAGCAGACCGTCCTTGAGGACCGCGACGCGGTCGCCCATGGTGAGGGCCTCGACCTGGTCGTGGGTGACGTAGACCGTGGTGATGCCCAGGCGGCGCTGGAGGGACGCGATCTGCGTACGCGTCGAGACACGGAGCTTGGCGTCGAGGTTCGACAGCGGCTCGTCCATGAGGAAGACCTGCGGCTCACGCACGATGGCGCGGCCCATCGCCACACGCTGGCGCTGACCACCGGAGAGCGCCTTCGGCTTGCGGTCGAGGTACTCGGTGAGGTCGAGCATCTTGGCGGCCTCTTCGACCTTCGCCCGGATCTCGGTCTTGTTCACGCCGGCGATCTTCAGGGCGAAGCCCATGTTGTCCGCGACGGACATGTGCGGGTAGAGCGCGTAGTTCTGGAACACCATGGCGATGTCCCGGTCCTTCGGGGGCAGGTGCGTCACGTCGCGGTCACCGATGCGGATCGCGCCGCCGTTGACGTCCTCAAGACCCGCGAGCATGCGCAGGGAGGTCGACTTGCCACAACCGGAGGGACCGACGAGGACGAGGAACTCGCCGTCCGCTATGTCGATCTCGAGCTGGTCGACCGCCGGCTTCGTGGAGCCGGGGTAGACACGGGACGCCTTGTCGAACGTGACACTGGCCATGCTGAATCTTCTCCTCAACCGGCAGGAACGTGCCGGACGATCCGAGTAAGGGAGTGGTCTGGTCCACCGGAGTGAACCTTCCGCGACGCTACCTGGCCATTTCGAATATGTCAGTAGTCCAGAACACTCCAATATCCCGTCCTGTCCGGGGCGGGACGTTGGTTACACTGCTCCGGAATGCCTCCTTAGCTCAGCTGGCCAGAGCAACGCACTTGTAATGCGTAGGTCGTCGGTTCGAATCCGACAGGGGGCTCTGGAAGGGCCCAGGCCGGACACTGTCCGCCCTGGGCCCTTTGCGATTCCGCCCTCGGACAAGGAGCCCCATGCCCCCGGACAGCCCGGCAGGCCGCCGCCAGGACCGGGGTGGTCCCGCGACCGGTTCGCTCACCTACGCCCCGGCGGGTGCGACGTGTCCCGGTGAGGCGGTGTGGACGGCGGAGGTCGCCGGCCACCGCCGGTACGAGGGGTCCGTCGTCGTCGGGTGCGGTGACGAGGACTGGCGTGCGGCGTCCGAGGCCGTTCTGCGCTGGGGGATCAAGCGGCGCAGCGGCTTCCGTGTCACCCCGGTGGGGGGCGCCGGTGAGCGGGTCGCCGAGGGGGGCGAGTACCGGATCACGGCGGCGTGGGGCCCGCTGGCCGTTCACGAGCCGGTCCTGGTCGTCGCCGTCGTCGACACCCCCGACCGGTGCGGCTTCGCCTACGGGACGCTGCCCGGCCACCCGGTCTCCGGCGAGGAGGCATTCGTCGTGAGCCGGAGTCCGGACGGCCGGGTCACGCTGACCCTGCGCTCCCTGACGAGCCGGGCCCCGCGCGGTGGGTGGCGGCACGTGTTTCCCGTGCTGCTGGTCGCCCAGCGTGTGTACCGCCGCCGCTACCGGCGGGCCCTCCGGGCCGCCGGAGCGGGGCGGCGCTGAGGTCCGAGAGGGGTCAGTGCCGGCCGGCGATGCGGTCCGCCACCTTCGCGATCGGGTCGGTGCCGGGGCGCGGGGACGTCGTCTCGCGGCGGTCCGCCGCGCGGTAGGCGGCGTACATGCCGTGGACGCCCAGCCAGCGGAAGGGTTCCGGCTCCCAGCGGCGGACCTTGTGGTTGACCCAGGGGAGGGAGGTCAGGTCGGTGGGACCCGCCTGGCCGGAGTCCTGCTGGATCAGGTCGCGCAGGGTGCGGGCCGCGAGGTTGGTCGTGGCGACGCCCGAGCCGACGTAGCCGCCCGCCCAGCCCAGGCCGGTGGAGCGGTCCAGGGTGACGGTGGCGCACCAGTCGCGGGGGACGCCGAGGACGCCGGACCAGGCGTGGTCGATGCGGGCACCCGCGGTGGTGGGGAAGAAGCGGACGAGGAGATCGCGCAGCGCCTCGATCGTGGCGGGCTGGGTGCGGCCGTCGTTGTCGACGGCGGAGCCGAAGCGGTACGGGACGCCCCGGCCGCCCAGGGCGATGCGGTCGTCGGCGGTGCGCTGGGCGTACATGTAGGCGTGGGCCATGTCGCCGAGGGTCTCGCGGCCTTCCCAGCCGATGGTGTCCCAGACCGACTTGGGGAGCGGCTCGGTGGCGATCATGGAGGAGTTCATCGGGAGCCAGGTGCGCCGCTGGCCCTTGAGGCCGGCGGTGAAGCCCTCGGTGCAGCGCAGGACGTAGGGGGCGCGGACCGTGCCGTACGGGGTGATGGCGTGCTTGGGCTTGATCTCCGTGACCGGGGTCGACTCGTGGATCGTCACGCCGAGGGCCTCCACGGCGTCGGCGAGGCCCTTGACCAGCTTCACCGGGTGCAGGCGGGCGCCGTGCGGGGACCAGCTGGAGCCGACCGCTCCGGTGACCCTGATCCGTTCGGCGGTCTCGCGGGCGCCGCGCAGGACGCGGCCGGTCTCGCCGAAGGCGATCTCCACGGAGTGGAAGTCCTTGAGGCGTGCGAGCTGGGCGGGTGTGTACGCGACTTCGAGGACGCCGCCCCGGTGGATGTCGGCGTCGATGTTCTCCTCGGCGGCGACCCGGACGACTTCGTCGACGGTGTCGTTCATCGCCTGCTGGAGGCGGACCGCCGCGTCGTGGCCGTGGAGCTTCGCGTAGCGGTCGCGGCCCGCGATGCCGTTGTAGAGCCAGCCGCCGTTGCGCCCGGAGGCGCCGTAACCGCAGAACTTCGCTTCCAGGATGGTGATGTTGAGGAAGGGGACTGCCTTCTTGAGGTAGTACGCCGTCCACAGCCCGGTGTATCCGCCGCCGACGATGCAGACGTCGGCGGTCGCGTCGCCCGGCAGAGGTTCGCGGGGGGCGGGGGTGCCCTCCCGCGCGTACCAGAACGATATGCCGCCGTTGACGGTACTGACGGTGCTCATGTTTCCCCTGCTTGTCCGGTGTACAGCCGAGCTTCTGTGGCGGACGTTACTGCGCGGCGGCCCGTTCCGTCTTGCCCCGGGGGAGACCTCGCGTCAGGGGGTAGCAGCCGAAGCCGATCAGTACGGCCGTGAAGTGGGTCAGGTCGCCGAAGGTCCGGCCGCTGATCAGCGGGATGCCGTGGACGACGAGCACGGCGAAGGCGTACAGGGCCCGCCAGGGGTGGGGGATGCGGTACGTGAGGACGGCGGCGACCCCCGCGAGCGCGTAGCCGGCCCCCATGTCGAGGGTGTCCTCCGCGTACTGCGGTGCGTGGCCGTGATGGACGGCCCAGGTGAGGACGGCCGCGCCGACGAACGGGGCGAGGAACTGGGCCGTTGCGGCGACGGCGAGCCAGCGCAGGGTGCCGAGCCAGTGCTCGACGGTGGCGTGGAAGACGGTGAACAGGACGGCGTACAGGAGCCAGTCGCCGTCGTCGATCCGCAGGGCCCCGGAGACGAGGACACGGAACGGCTCCTGCGTGAGCGCGTGGACACTCGCCGAGCGCTGGACCAGGAACTCCTGCTCGAACTCCGGGGACAGCCGCCGGACGACGACGGTGACGAGGAGGAGGGTCAGCCAGATGTACGTGCCCGGAGCGCCGGTGATCCAGCGGCGGATCGCGGTGAGGGCACGCGCGGCCGGACTTTTTCGGGGCATAGACGATTGACGCACGGGTCTACGATCGAGGGTGTGATCGACATTCCGGATGAGCTGATCGTCACTCAGTCCACGTACCGGGGAGCGGCCGGGCGGGAGTTCATCGCCGCGCTGCCGGGGCTGGCCGGCCGGTTCCTGGACGAGTGGGGGCTGCGGCTGGACGGGGCCGCGATGTACGGGATGTGCGCGCTGGTGCTGCCGGTGGTGCGGGAGGCGGACGGGCGTCCCGCGGCGCTGAAGCTCCAGGCGCTGGACGAGGAGACGGCCGGGGAGCCGGTGGCGCTGCGGGTGTGGGGCGCCGCGGGGGCCGGGGTGGTGGGGCTGCTGGACCATGACGCGGAGACCGGCACCATGCTGCTCGAACGGCTGGACGAGCGGCGCCCGTTGTCGGCCATGGACGACGAGCGCGAGGCGGTGCGGGTGCTCGCGGAGCTGCTGGCCGGGCTGACGGCCGTGCCCGCTCCGGCGGGGCTGCGTGGTCTGGGCGACGTGGCAGGCTGGCTGCTGGGCGCGGCGCCCGGAGAGATCGAGACGCTGCCCGACGAGAGGGAGCGGCGGCTGCTGGGGGACTGCGCGGCGGCGCTGCGGGAGGTCGCGCGCGAGCCGGGGGACCGGCTGCTGCACTGGGACCTGCACTACGACAACATCCTCGCCGGGCGCGCCGAGGAGGGACGGGCGGGGGAGTGGATCGCCCTGGACCCGAAGCCGCTGGCCGGGGACCCGGGGTTCGAGCTGTTTCCGGCGCTGGACAACCTCTTCGACGCGCACGAGGTGCGGTGGCGGTTCGACCTGATGACGGAGGTACTGGGGCTCGACCGTGAGCGGGCGCGGGCCTGGACGCTCGGGCGGGTCCTGCAGCAGTCGGTGTGGGCGATCGAGGACGAGCGGCTGCCGTCCCCCGACCATCTGGAGATCGCCCGGCAGCTGCTGGGGCGCGGGTAAGGGGCGGCGGCGTTCGGGGGCGCTTGTTTACGCTGCCCCCATGATTCGTATCGCTACTCCCGATGATGTCCCCGCCATCCACGCCATGGTCCGTGAGCTGGCCGAGTACGAGAAGGCCCTCGACGAGGCCAACGCCACCGAGGAGCAGCTGCGCGAGGCGCTCTTCGGCGAGCGGCCCGCCGCGTACGCGCACATCGCCGTCTCCGACGAGGACGGTGAAGTCGTCGGCTTCGCGCTGTGGTTCCTCAACTTCTCGACCTGGCGCGGGGTGCACGGCATCTACCTGGAGGACCTGTACGTGCGCCCGGAGCGGCGCGGCGGCGGCCACGGGAAGGCGCTGCTCACGGAGTTGGCGCGCATCTGCACGGAGCGGGGCTACGGCCGCCTGGAGTGGGCGGTCCTGAACTGGAACGCGCCGTCCATCGCCTTCTACGAGTCCCTGGGCGCCCGGCCGCAGGACGAGTGGACGGTGTACCGGCTGACGGACGACGCGCTGGCGGAGCTCGGCGGGAAGTGACGCTCGCGGGCCGTCCGGTCCTAGGGCGTGCCAGACACCGCCGGCCAGACGAGACTTTGCGGACACGACCTAGGGGACGAGGACGACCTTGCCCATCGTGCCGCGGCTCTCCAGGGCACGGTGGGCGGCGGCGGCCTCCGCGAGCGGGTAGCGCTGGACCGCGGGGCGGAGCCGGCCCGATGCGGCCTCCGCGAGGGCACGGTCCTCCAGGGCGCGCAGGCCACCGGCCCGCTGCATCATGACGGGGCCGAGCACGCCCTCTGAGGTGATGCCCCGCTCGGCGAGCTCCTCGGGGGTGAAGGTGAGCGCCCGGCCGTCGTGGAGTCCTTCGCCCGACCAGCCGAAGACGACGTGCTGTCCGCCCTTGGCGAGGAGGCCGACGGCGGCGCGTGCGGTGACTCCGCCCACGGAGTCGTAGACGACCGTGGCGCCGCGGCCCAGCTCGTCGAGGTGCTCGCGGACCTGGCGGGGCCAGTCGGGAAGGGTGTAGTCGACCGCGAGGTCGGCGCCGTTCGCCCGGACGGCGGCGACCTTGGCGGGGCCGCCCGCCAGGCCGACGACGGTGGCCCCGGCGTTCTTGGCGTACTGCACGAGCAGGGTGCCGATGCCTCCGGCGGCGGCCGGGACGATCGCCACGGAATCGGGGCCGAGTTCGGTGAACTGCAGGATGCCCATCGCGGTGCGTCCGGTGCCGATCATCGCGACCGCTTCGCCCTCGTCGAGCCCGGCCGGGATCTCGTGGAGCTTGTCGGCGTCGACGACGGTCAGTTCGGCGTAGCCGCCGGGCGCCATGCCGATGTGGGCGACGACGCGCTTGCCCAGCCAGGCGGGGTCGGTTCCCTCGCCGAGCGACTCGACGGTTCCGGCGACTTCGCGGCCGGGGATCGTCGGCAGCTCGGCGGGGGCCGGGTACGGGCCGGTCATGCCCTCGCGCAGCGCGGTGTCGAGGAGGTGCACACCCGCCGCGGCGACCGCGATCCGGACCTGGCCCGGGGCGGGGACGGGGTCCTCCGTCCGCTCGTACGTGAGGTTCTCGGCCGGGCCGAAGGCGTGGAGGCGGATGGCGTGCATGAGGGCTCCCCGGGGGCGGTGTCGGCGCTGCCGACGGTCGGATTCCGTCTGCTTCTCTGTTGCTCCGCCCAGCCTCCGACCTCAAGCGCTCTTGAGGTCAAGCCCTCCTGTGGTCGAGTCCCCTTCCCGAGCGCCGTTCCACTCCCTTCAGCGCGAGCACGGCGGCCTCGATCCCGCTGTTGAACGACACCTCGCTGAGCAGCCCGGGGGCGGCGACCTGGTCGCCCGCCAGGAAGATCCCGTCGCCCCGGTCGATGGCGGGCCGGTCCCGCCAGGTCGAGCCGGGCAGATCGACGGCGCCCGTCCGGCCGGTGGCGAGCGCCTCGCGGCGCCAGGTGGTCCGCTCGCGCCAGCCGGGGAAGCCCAGGTCGAGGAGCTGCTCGGCGCGGGCGACGCCGTCCGCCCGGGGAGTGCCGGGTGCGATCGGGACCTGGCCCTGGATCAGCTGTTCGCCGGCCGGGGCGAGGGTGCGGTCCTGGGCGGTGAAGCGTTCGATCCAGCCGGGGGCGTCGAGGTCGGAGACGACGAACGCGTCGCCCCGCCGGGTCCGTACCGCCAGGTCGATCAGGGCGGTACGCCCGCTCTCCCAGGCCAGCGTGGGGTCGTCCAGCAGGGTGCGGGCGGCGTCGAGGGAGGTCGCGACGATCACCGGGCCCTGCTGCGCCAGGGCGGCGAGGGAGCCGGCGCCGATGCGCTCGGTGGTCTCGATCCGTACGCCCAGGTTCCAGGCGTGGGCCGCCATCCGGTCGATGACCTGCGCCCACCCGCCGACCGGGTAGCGCGCCTCGGGCGGCAGCGCGGTGGCCCGGCGCAGCCGCTCCTGGACGAACGCGGCGGAGAGCGAACCGGGGTCGTGGTGGAAGAGCGCCACCGCCATGTAGTGCGCGGCGGCGCGGGCGCCCTCCTCGCCGACCTGCTCCGTGGCCCAGCCGAGGAAGTCGCGGCCGACGGGGGCCTGCCGGGGACTGCGGCGGCTCAGTTTCAGCATGGCCGCGGGCGGGGTCCTGCGGCGGACGCCGTCGCGGCGGAAGTGGAAGCGGGCCCCTTCGAGGAGCGGTACGGAGGCGATCGGGCCGAGGAGTCCGCGCTGTTCGAGCCAGGTCCAGTGGGGGCCGCGGCAGTACAGCGCGTGCGGTCCTTCGTTGGTGAGGTACGGGCCTTCGGCCGTCCTGGCCCGCCCGCCGAGGGTGTGGTGGGCCTCGTGGAGGGTGACGAGGGCGCCGGATTCCGCGGCGGTGACGGCCGCGGTGAGACCGGCGAACCCTCCGCCGACGACGTGGATGCGCTGCATGGCCGGAGCTCCTTGACCGTGGGGCGACAGGGGACGCTGCTGCCCATCTGACGGTGCGGGGGCGTGGTTCGTGACATCCGCGCCGGGGCGTTGTCAGTGGTGTACGTCACGATGGGGGCATGGCAGGAAGCACCGGCAGAGGCAGCAGGGACAGCAGGGGCACGGGCAGGAAGGACACCGTCGCGGCGGCGCGGCGGGCGGAGGTCAGGCTGCCGCCGCTCGTCGCGTACGACGGGGAGGAGCTGGAGCCCGACGGGGACTACGACGGCGTGCACTTCGAGGGGGTGGACCTGGCCGACCAGTCGGGTCCGGGCGCCCGCTTCATGGACTGTTCGCTGGACGGCTGCGCCCTGGACCGTACGGAGCTGACCAGAGCCCGGTTCATCGACTCGGTCCTGACGGGCGTACGGGGCGTGGGCACCGATCTCGCGGGGGCGTCGCTGCGCGACGTGGAGGTCGTGGACGCGCGGCTGGGCGGGGTGCAGCTGCACGGCGCGGTGCTGGAGCGGGTCCTGGTGCGCGGCGGGAAGATCGACTATCTGAATCTGCGGAAGGCGCGGCTCAAGGACGTGGTGTTCGAGGGCTGTGTGCTGTCCGAGCCGGACTTCGGGGGTGCGCACCTGGTGCGGGTGGAGTTCCGGGACTGCGTGCTGAAGCGGGCCGACTTCAGTGCCGTGCGGATGGAGTCGGTGGATCTGCGGACGGTCGC
This sequence comes from Streptomyces sp. NBC_00234, assembly GCF_036195325.1. Lineage (NCBI taxonomy): Bacteria > Bacillati > Actinomycetota > Actinomycetes > Kitasatosporales > Streptomycetaceae > Streptomyces > Streptomyces sp. NBC_00234. The sequence continues at coordinate 4,499,821 of NZ_CP108101.1, forward strand.
CGAGCTGGACATCGCGCGGGGCGTGGAGCAGCTGGCGGGTGCGGTGATCAGCCCGTCGCAGCTGATGGAGCTGGCCCCGGCGTTCGCGGCCCAGATCGGGGTGCGGGTGGAGGCGTGAGGCCGCGTGCGACGCCGGGGGTCAGCGCATGCGGGGGAAGCGGGCCTGGAGGTCCCAGACGATGGGGTTGTCGGCGAGGCCCTCGTGCATGTCGGCCAGGTCGGCGATCAGGTCGTGCAGGAAGTCGCGGGCCTCGCGGCGCAGGAGGGAGTGGCTGAAGGTGAGCGGGGGCTCGTCGCCGGGCATCCAGTCGGCCTCGACGTCCACCCAGCCGAAGCGGCGCTCGAACATCATCCGGTCCGAGGACTCGGTGAAGTCCAGCTCGGCGTACTGCTCGCGGTGCGAGCGGTTGCCCCGGGGGTCCTGGTCGATCTGCTCGACGATGTCGCACAGCGCCCACGCGAAGTCGAGCACCGGAACCCATCCCCAGGCTGTGGACACCTCGCGGTCCGCCTTGGTGTCCGCGAGGTAGACGTCCCCGGAGAACAGGTCGTGCCGCAGGGCACGGACGTCCGCGCGCCGGTAGTCGGTCTGCGGAGGGTCGGGGAAGCGCCGGGAGAGGGAGTAGCCGATGTCGAGCACAGGTCGATGGTGTCATGCCCGGCATGATGGCCTCGGCCACGATCCCGGACCCCTCTCAGGGCAGCAGGCGCTGTTCCTTCGCCACGGCGACCGCGCCCGCCCGGGTGTCGACGCCGAGCTTGTCGTAGATGCGGCCCAGGTGGGTCTTGACCGTGGCCTCGCTGATGAACAGCGCACGGGCGATGTCACGGTTGCCGAGCCCCTGCGAGAGCTGGCCCAGGATGTCGAGTTCCCGCTCGGTGAGGGTCGGCAGCGGTTTGCGCATCCGGGCCATGACCCGGCTGGCGACCGGCGGGGAGAGGGTCGTGCGGCCCTGCGCGGCCGAGCGGATCGCGGCGAACAGCTCCTCGGGGCGCTCCGCCTTGAGCAGATAGCCGGTGGCGCCCGCCTCGATCGCGCGGGTGATGTCGGCGTCCGTGTCGTACGTGGTGAGGACCAGGACGTGGACGCCGCCGGTGCCCGCGATGCGGCGGGTGGCCTCGACGCCGTCGATGCCCTCGCCCAGCTGCAGGTCCATCAGCACGACGTCCGGGGCGAGTTTGGCGGCCAGCGCGACGGCTTCCTCGCCGCTGCCCGCCTCGCCGACGACCTCGATGTCCGGTTCGCTGCCGAGCAGGGCGAGCAGCCCCGCGCGTACGACGGCGTGGTCGTCGCAGAGCAGGATGCGTACGGATCCGGGGACGTTCGAGGTCATTCGGGTTCCTCCCGTGACGGGGCCGGAGGGGCTGACAGGTCTGACGGGGCCGAGGACGACGGGGGCGGGGCGGGCGCCGGGTAGAGGGGGATCGCCGCCGTCAGGACGGTGCCCTCGCCCGGTGCGGACTCGATCGTCAGGGTCCCGCCGAGCTGCTGGACGCGCGCCCGTACCGCGGGCAGCCCATGGCCGCGTACGCCTCCGGGCGGCCGGACCACCGGCGCGGAGGGGGTGAAACCGCGGCCGTTGTCGGCGATGTCGAGGACGACCCGGTCGCCGAGATGGGTCAGGGTGACCGCCGCGGCCGTGGCCTCGGCGTGCTCGCGCACGTTCGACAGCGCCCCTTGTGCGATCCGTAGCAGTGCGGACTGGACCCGGTCCGGCAGCTCCGTGTGCGGGGTGCCCTCCACGTGGCAGCGGACGGTGATCCGGCCCTGGACCGTCTCGCGGGCGGCGAGGGCGTGCAGCGCGGCCTCCAGTCCGCCGCCCTCCGCCAGATCGGCCGGGGCCAGATCGTGGACGAAGCGGCGTGCCTCGGCGAGATTGCGCTCCGCGATGCCCGTCGCCGTCAGGACGTGACGGCGGGCGGCGGGCTGGTCGGCGTCCCAGGTGCGGGCGGCGGCCTGGAGCAGCATCTGCTGGCTCGACAGGCCCTGCGCCAGGGTGTCGTGGATCTCCATGGACAGCCGCTGGCGTTCGGCGAGGGTGCCTTCGCGCCGCTCGGTGGCGGCCAGTTCGCGCCGGGTGCGCAACAGGTCGTCGATCAGTTCGCGCTGCCGGGCCGCCTGGCGCTGCATCTGGACGAAGACGGCGGTCGCGACGGCGGCCACGGCGGGCGGGGCCAGCAGCAGGTTCGGATCGAAGCCCTGCGCCAGGCTCAGCTGCGCGGCGACGACGAACACGGTCAGCAGCGCGACCAGGGCGTACGCGGCGCGTGGCGGCAGAATCCGCAGCCCGGTGTAGAAGAGCGGCACCGCGCACCACGCGAAGCTCGGCGCGAGCACGACCAGGACCATCCAGACGACCACCAGGACGCCCAGCCAGACCAGCCGGCGGGGGGTGGGGCGGGAGCCGAGGACCGGACCGAGGAGGTAGAGCACGGCGAGGCCGACCGACAGCGCGATGATCCACGGGGTGCGGGCCTCGCCGGGGTGGCGGAGCAGGAAGCGCGCGAGAGAGGCGCTGAGCAGCAGGAAGAACGCCGCGTGCATGAGGAGTGCGAGCCACCGCGCGTCGGGGTCCGCGCTCAGGTCCGGTTCGTTTCGGTGCTGCACCGCGTACTCCGTGCTCCCTGCCGACGACCTGTCACCGACCTGCCGGTCCGACGCCGACCTGCGCAGACACCTCCATGGTGACCCCTTGGGACCACCCCCGCATCAACCGATCGGCCGATGGGGCCGTCAACCGTCCCGGGCGCCGCGACGAGCCGGTACGCCGACGGTACGGGGCCGATTCCGGCCGGAGGATCGACAGCAGAGCGAAACAGCCGTACGACGCACTCCGAGGAGCCACCATGAAGAAGATGTCGATGCGTACCCGAGTCCTGACCGGCGCCGTCGCCGCCGCCGCGCTGAGCGCCGGAACCTTCGGTGCGATGTCCGCGAACGCCTCCGCCCCGGCCGCCGCCCCCGCAGCGGCCATCGCGGCCGACGCCACGAACGAGAACCTCCAGCAGACCACGCACCTCACCGTGGCCGCCGCCACCGAGGCCGCGCAGGCGACCCTGGACGCGGCGAAGAAGGAGAACCAGCGGGTCTCCGTGGCCGTCGTCGACCGCAACGGCAACACCATCGTGACGCTGCGCGGCGACGGTGCCGGCCCGCAGTCGTACGAGTCGGCCGAGAAGAAGGCGTTCACCGCCGTCTCCTGGAACGCCCCCACGTCCGAGCTGGTCAAGCGCCTGGAGTCGGCCCCGACGCTGAAGGACATCCCCGGCACGCTGTTCCTCGGCGGCGGCGCCCCGGTGCAGGTCAAGGGTGCCCCCGTCGCGGGCATCGGAGTGGCCGGCGCCCCCAGCGGCGACCTCGACGAGAAGTTCGCCCAGGCCGGCGTCGCCGCACTCGCCAACTGACGGTCCCGGCACCGAACCACCCGGCTCACCCCGGCTCACCCACGGAGACAGCGTATGAAGGCCCTCGATCACGATCTGCTCGAAGCAGCACGCACCGGCGACACCGACGGGGTGCTGGCCGCGATCGAGGGCGGCGCCCGCGTCGACACCCGCGACGAGGAGTTGCGTACGCCGCTGCTCCTCGCCGTGCTCGGCGACCATCTCGAAGCGGCCCGGGCGCTCGTCGCGGCGGGTGCCGACCCCGACGCGCAGGACCGCCGCGAGGAGAGCCCCTGGCTCGCCACGGGCGTCACCGGCAGCGTGGCCATGCTGCACGTCCTGCTGCCGGCCGGTCCCGACGTGACGCTCCGCAACAGGTTCGGCGGCATCTCGGTGATCCCGGCGAGCGAGCGCGGCCACGTCGCGTACGTACGGGAGGTGCTGCGCTGCACGGACTCGGACGTCGACCACGTCAACCGGCTGGGCTGGACCGCCCTGCTGGAGGCCGTGATCCTCGGCGAGGGCGGCCGGGCGCACCTGGACATCGTCGCGCTGCTGCTGGCCGCCGGTGCGACGCCCGATCTGCCGGACGGCGACGGGGTCACCGCCCTGGCGCACGCGGAGCGGCGCGGTTTCACGGAGATCGCGGCGCTGCTCCGGGCCGCCGGGGACGAGCGATGAGCGCCCGCCGGGCCGTCCCGGCACTCGTGGCGGCGGTGCTGCTCGCCGGGTGCGCGGCGGGGACGACGAACGGGGCGACGGGCACTCCGGACGCGCCCGGCGCATCAGCCGGCCGGACCGCGCCCACGAGCGCCCCCGCGACCCCGGACGGCGCCGCGACGGGGAAGGCGCCGGACGGCACCCTCCTCGTCACCGACTTCGGCAGCGACACGGTGACCTTCCTGGACCCGGACCCCGGCTCCGGTGCGCGCGGCCCGGCCGAGGAATCGGTCGAGGTCGGCACCGCCCCGTACGGTCTCGCCGTCGGCAGGGACGGCCGGGCCTGGGTGGCGACCGCCGAAGGCGTCGCGGTCGTGGACACGGCCACCCGGACCCGGCTCGCCCTCGTCCCGTACGAGACGGAGACCGGGCCGGTCACGACCGGTGAGTACCGCGGCGGGGGCATGGGCATCGCCCTCGCCCCCGACGGCCGGCACGTCTACGTCGGAGTCAACGTGCCCGGCGGCAACGGGACGCTGGAGGTCATCGACACCGCGACCCGTGAGGTGACCGACACCGTCCCGGTCGGCCGCCGCCCCTTCGACGTGGACGTCTCGCCGGACGGCCGGGAGGTGTACGCGACCGGTCACGACTCCTTCGACGTCACGGCGGTCCGCGCGGACACGCTGAAGAGCCGGCGCATGGAGGTCGCCCCGTACGGCACCGAGGGCGGTCTCGCGTCCTGGCTGAAGCCGCACTACGCCGTCGTACGCCCCGCCGACGGAAAGCTGCTCCTGCCCTTCGAGGGCGAACGGCTCGCCGTCCTCGACCCGCGCACCGGCACGGTCACGACCGAGGACATGACGGCCGACACCCATCAGCACGGCGCGGCCCTCACCCCCGACGGCACCCTCCTGGTCGTCGGTACCGGCCCGATCGCCTCCGACGACCGGGCCCCCTCCCTCACCGTCCGGAAGCCGGACGGCACGGAGCGCACCGTGGCTCTGGACGGGCCGCACGAGGACGTGGCGGTGTCGAAGGACGGCCGCACGGCGTACGTCACCGGCGGCTTCACCCGGGACGGGTACTGGAACGGGATCACCGTCGTCGATCTCACGGGCGACCGGGCACCGGTCCGGATGAGCGGGGGCGAGCGCCCTCTCGGTATCGCGGTCCTCTGACACCGCGGGCGCGCCCAATCCGACATTCCGCACATAGGATCACCGGTGTGGACCAGCGAACCCGGATACGGCGCACGACGTCCGCCGCCGCCCTGCTGTTCGCCCTGACGACCGCCGCCACCGCCTGCGCGGCCGTCGCGGGCGGGGTGGAGGGCAAGCCCGGTGCCGCCGGGCTGCGCGACCCGTACTTCCCGAGGCTCGGCAACGGCGGCTACGACGTCACGCACTACGACCTGGACCTGGACGTGGACGTCCGCACCGGCGGGGACGAGCTGCGCGGCACCGCGACGATCACCGCCCGGGCCACCCAGGACCTCAGCTCCTTCAACCTCGACCTCGCCGGGCTCGACGTCACGGGCGCGAGCGTCGAGGGGCGCCCGGCCGCGGTCAACCGGGCGGGCAGCGAGCTGACCCTGCGCCCGGACGCCGACGTCGAGGACCGGCTGCGCGAAGGCCGGACGTTCCGCACGGTCGTCCACTACTCCGGCGCCCCGCGGACGATCACCGACCGGGACGAGTCGGAGGAGGGGTGGCTGAAGACCGCCGACGGCTCGCTGGCGCTCGGCGAGCCGACCGGTTCCATGACCTGGTTCCCCGGCAACAACCACCCGAGCGACAAGGCGTCGTACGACATCACCGTCACCGTCCCGGAGGGGCTGACGGCCGTCTCCAACGGCGAACAGGTCTCCCGCCGGACGGCCGGGGACCGCACCACGTACCACTGGCGTGCCACCGAGCCCATGGCGAGCTATCTCGCGACGGTCGCCATCGGCCGCTACACGACGAAGAGTTCACGGACCCCCGAGGGCGTCGAGGTGTTCACCGCCGTGGACCCGAAGGTGGCACGGGCGAGCGGCCCCGTCGTCGCCCGCATCCCCGAGGTCATGACGTGGGCGGCCGGGAGGTTCGGCCCGTACCCCTTCGCCTCGACCGGCGCGATCGTCGACCGGCGGGAGGACTCCGAGTACGCGCTGGAGACCCAGAACCGGCCGGTCTTCCCCGGCACGCCCTCCACCGGGCTCCTCGTGCACGAGCTGGCCCACCAGTGGTTCGGGAACTCCGTCACGCCCGAGACCTGGCAGGACATGTGGCTCAACGAGGGCTTCGCCACGTACGCGGAGTGGCTCTGGTCCGAGGACCACGAGGACACCCCGACCCGGGAGAGTTTCGACGTGGCCTTCGCGAACGACCTCAACTGGGCCTTCCCGCCCGCGGATCCGCCGAGCGCCGCGGAGCTGTCCGCTCCGCCGGTGTACGGGCGCGGGGCGATGGTGATCGAGAAGCTCCGCCAGGCGGTGGACGACGACAAGGTGTTCTTCGCCCTGCTCGCGGGCTGGGCGAAGGAGCACCGGCACGGCAACGCGTCGACGGAGGACTTCACCGCCTACGCGGAGAAGAGGACCGGCCAGGACCTCGGCGAGCTGTGGGACACCTGGCTGTACGGCGACGGCCGCCCGGAGGACCCGGACGCGCAGGTCACGCCCTGAGCCGCGTCACGCCCTGAGCCGCGCGCCACGCCTGAGCCGCGTCACGCCCTGAGCCGCGTCAGGCAGGGGTCAGTGACTTGCGCAGGACCAGGCACGGGCGGTTCATCCGGAGATCGGGGCGGTGGGCCAGGACCTCGTAGCCGAGTGCCGTCCAGAAGGCGAGCGCCTTCGGGTTGTTCTCCAGGACCGCGAGCCGCACCCCGTGCCGGCCCGCCGCCCGGAACCGTTCCTCCACGTGTTCCGCCAGCTCCCGGCCGTATCCGGATCGGTGCTGCCCGGCGTCGACCATGAGCAGCCCGATCCAGGGATCGGGGTCGGCCGGGTCGGGGTGGTGCGCGAGGGTGATGACGATGCCCACCAACCGGCCCTTCGACCGGGCGAGGAGCACTTCGGCGTCCGGGTGGGCCAGCTCGTCGGCGAGTTCGGTGGCGACCTGCTCCGGGCGGATGTCGTCCGGGTCCGGGAAATCTCCGCTGAGCTGCTGGAAGGCCCGGTTCGAGGCGTACAGCGCGGTGAGTTCGGTGAGCAGCGGACCGGGGATGTCGCGGACCCCCGTGCCGAGGCCCAGCGGTTCGAGGATCATGTCGCGCACCTTAGACCGACCGGCAAATGGGGGGCGGCAGGCTCACCCGGCGCGCGCGGGAGCCCCCGGCCGACAGGACGCGGCCGGGGGCTCCCGGAGGACCTGGGCGAGCCCGGCGGATCACCGCCGCGGACACCCGAGCGGTGATGTCAGAGGTTGACGCCGAAGTCCTGGGCGATGCCGCGCAGGCCCGATGCGTAGCCCTGGCCGACCGCGCGGAACTTCCACTCGGCGCCGTTGCGGTAGAGCTCGCCGAAGACCATGGCGGTCTCGGTGGCGGCGTCCTCGCTCAGGTCGTAGCGCGCGAGCTCCGTGCCACCGGCTTGGTTGATGATGCGGATGAACGCGTTGCGGACCTGGCCGAAGTTCTGGCTGCGGGTCTCGGCGTCGTAGATGGAGACCGGGAAGACGATCTTGTCGATGTCGGCCGGCAGACCCGCCAGGTTGACGTTGATCTGCTCGTCGTCGCCCTCGCCCTGGCCCGTGACGTTGTCACCGGTGTGGACGATGGTCTGGTCCGGCGTCGCCTTGTTGTTGAAGAAGACGAAGTGGCCGTCGGAGAAGACCTTGCCGGCCGTGTTGACCGCGATCGCCGAGGCGTCGAGGTCGAAGTCGGTGCCGGTGGTGGTGCGGACGTCCCAGCCGAGGCCGACCGTGACGGCGGTAAGGCCCGGTGCCTCCTTGGTGAGCGAGACGTTGCCGCCCTTGGACAGGCTTACTGCCATGGGAAGTCCCTTTCCTCGTCGTATACGGGCTTCGTGCCATCACGAAAGCTACCGTCACCCGTCATAACGCAGGCAACAGACCACGAGGTTCCTGGTCCCTTTACTTTCTTTGCCGAACTTCTGGCCCAATCCGGACAGTGCGTACGGCAAAAGGAGGTGACGAACAGGCGGTGGGCCGGGGAACATGGGTGTCATGTCCGGGCCCTATGTCATCCGCGGTGCGGTCTCCCTGCCGGAGGCCGAGCTCATGTGGCGTTTCTCGCGGTCCTCGGGGCCAGGCGGGCAGCACGTCAACACGAGCGACTCACAGGCGGAGCTCCGCTTCGACCTCGCGGCGACCGAGTCGCTTCCCGAGGTGTGGAAGGCCCGCGCCCTGGAGCGGCTGGCGAACAAGCTGGTCAACGGGGTCGTGGTGGTACGGGCGTCCGAGCACCGCTCCCAGTGGCGCAACCGCGAGACGGCCGCCGTCCGGCTCGCCGCACTGCTCGCGGAGGCCACGGCGCCGCCCCCCAAGGCGCGGGTGAAGCGCAGGATTCCGCGCGGGATCAACGAACGCCGGCTCCGGGAGAAGAAGCAGCGCGGCGACACGAAGCGCGGTCGCTCCGGCCGCGACTGGTGAAGTCCGCAGGCTGAGCGGGCTCGCGGGACGCGCCCGGCGGTGCGTCAGCCGAGCCGGCGGTAGCGGCCCTTGAAGTAGGCCAGTGGTTCCCCGTCCGCGCTCGGCAGGTCCGCCGTCAGCACCCGTCCGATCACCAGGGTGTGGTCACCGGCCACCACCCGTTGCTCCGTCCGGCACTCCAGCGTCGCGAGCGCTCCGCCGATCATGGGCGCCCGGGTCACCTCTCCCCGTATGCAGGGGATGTCCTCGAACAGCAGCCGGTCGCTGATCCGGCCCTTCATGGCGAACCGGCTGGCGATGTGGCGCTGGCTCTCCGTGAGGACCGAGACCGACCACAGCGGCTGCTCGGCCAGCAGGTCGTCCATCCGGGAGTCGTTGCGCAGACTCACCATGACCAGGGGCGGGTCCAGGGAGACCGACATGAAGGCGGTCGCCGTCATCCCGACGTCCTCGCCGCGGCCGTGCTCGTCGAGCGGCGGCTCCTGGGCGGTGATCAGCACCACGCCGGCGGCCAACCGGGCGAGGGCGGCGCGGAACTCGTCGTTGCTCACCCCCTCAGCATGGGGGATGGGTTCGGGGCGCGGGGTGGGGGGCTTCGTCTGCAACACATCGGGCACGCTAGTCCCGTGCCGTGTCCGGCCGCATCGGACCAGGGGACCAGCCGGGTCCTAGGACCCGGGGAGCACGCAAGGTACTGCAACGTTCGGATTTGCGTTCAAGAAAAGGACGGAAGGCCTCCGAGGGGCTCCGAATCCCCTTCATCACCTATTGTGACTTGGCTCACAGAGGGCACTATTTGTTGACCCTGTGTACCGAGGGCGCAGCTCACTGTGATTCAGTGGCCGTGACACTGCAACAAGTACGTCGATATGAAACCTGGAGTTGCTGTCGAGGTCTCGGGGAGTGCGAGCAATGGAGGCCGAGTCGGAACCCTACGTCCGTCTTGCGACCATGCGTCAGCTGCACCAGGCCGTCGCTGATCTCAACACGGCGCGGAGTCTGGCAGACACCCTGCAGACCGTGGCCGACGGAATCGTCTCCGGCCTCGGTTACGAACTGGGCTGCGTGAATCTGGTGCGGCCGGACGGTGACCTCGTCGTCGCCGCGTTCGCGGGCAACGCCGCGGCCGAAGCCCTGATCACCGGGCGGGTCGGCTCGCGTGAGTCCTGGGAGCGCAGGCTGGCCATGGGCGAGGCATGGGACGAGCTCCGTTTCATACCCCACACCCAGGGCTGGGTCCTCCTCGACGACGACGTCCCGCAGTGGCACACCGAAGGTCCCGAGCCCCGTTTCGAGGACGAGTGGCACCCCCTGGACCGCCTCTACGCCCCGATGTACGCGTCCGGTGGCGGACTCGATCTGCTCGGCGTGATATCCGTCGACCGGCCGCGGAACATGCGCCGGCCCGGCGCGTGGGGGCGCGAAGCGCTCCAGATGTACGCATCACAGGCGGCGATTGCGATCAGTAACGCTCGCCTCCGAGCAAATATGCAGCGGGCCCTCGTCAGGCTCGAACGCGAGCAGCAGGCGCTGCGGGCCAGCGAGGAGTCCTTCCGCCAGGCGTTCGAGTACGCGCCCAGCGGTATGGCCATCGCCGAAATGGGCGGCGACCAGCACGGCAGGCTGCTCCGTACCAACGACGCCCTGTGCCGCCTCCTGGGCCGTCCCGCCTCCGTGCTGCGCCGCTACTCCTTCGCCGACCTCGTCCACCCCGAGGACATCGGCACCCTGCTGCGTACGTCGGCCGAGGGCGGCCGGGCCGAGCTGCGGCTCGGGCGCCGCGACGGCACGTACCTCTGGGTCTCCCTGCGGAACTCCGTCGTCGCCGACACCGCCGACGGCCCCCGTTTCCTCCTCACCCATGTCGAGGACATAGAGGAGCGCAAGCGGCACGAACTGCATCTCGCGCACCGCGCCTCGCACGACGCCCTCACCGGGCTGCCCAACAGCGCGGAGCTCCGGGCCCGGCTCAGCGCGCGGCTCTGTGAGAGGCCCCACGCGGTGGCGTCCACCGCGATCGAGGCGCTGGACGCGGCGTACGGCGATGCCGAGGCGTCCCGGGCGCACGGCTACCAGGCCGACGGCTACGACGCGGACCCGGTGCCGGGCGGCGGTCCCTACGACCACCACGTGCACACGGCGGCGCCGGCGTCCGACGCCGAGCACGACGACGGTTCGAAGGGCCTCGCGGTCCTCTTCTGCGACCTCGACGGCTTCAAGTCGATCAATGACCGTTTCGGACATCACACCGGCGACGCCGTCCTGATCGAGGTGGCCCGGCGGCTCACCACCTGTGTGCGGGACGGGGACACGGTGGCGCGGCTCGGAGGTGACGAATTCGTCGTCCTCGCGGACGGTCTCGGGGCCGCGGATGCCGCAGACCTGGCCGTACGCTTGCGTAATGCCATCATTCCGCCCATTCGGGTGGATGGCAGGGCGGTCAGGGTAGGTGCGAGTTTCGGCATCGGCTGGGCCGAGTGCGGGATGACCGTGGAAGAGGTCCTGCGCTCCGCCGACCAGCGGATGTACGTCGAAAAGCGCTCCCGGTCGAAGGTTCACCGGAGAGCCGGCTGAGGTTCACGGCAAGGCCATCCCCCTACCCCACCCCGGTTTCCGGTGCCGTCCGTGTGTGAGCAACGGCAATGAGGGCTGTGCTCCGTTCGGGGTAGGCTCGGCCGGTCGGCGACGGCTGGCGACATGGTGAGGAGTGACCCAGGGATGACGGCCGGGAACAACGGCACGAGCAAGCCCGAGGACGACGATCCGTTCGGCTACCTGTACGAGGACGGACAGGCGGCAGGCGCCCAGGCGCCCGGCCAGGGAGGCTACGGCTACCCCGGTCCGGCCGCTCAGCCCGGCGTGCCCAGAACCTCGTACAACCAGGTGCGGACCGTCGGCGAGCGCCAGTACGGGCAGCAGGTTCCGCAGCAGCCGTACCGCCAGCCGCCCCAGGCGCCGTACGGCCAGCCGCACGCGCAGTACGCGGCCCCCGAGACCTACCCGGGTGGCGCGTCCGCCTCGCAGGTCTCGCAGCAGGGCGGCAGGGGCGCCGGCTCCGGCCGGGGCGGTCCCAACACCAAGGCGCTGCTGATCGCGGCGGTCGCCGTGGTCGCGGTCGTGCTCATCGGCATCGGTGCCGCTCTTCTCTCGGACGGCGACGACCCCGACAAGAAGACGAACGAGGCCGGTACGTCGGCCGGGCCCGCCGGTGAGGTCGAGGAGTCGAAGAAGCCGGAGAAGTCCAAGGAGCCCGAGGCGCCGGCCGAGCTCCCGGAGCAGGACGCGGCGACGCTGTCGCTCGGTGGTTCCGCGGCGCTGGAGAACACGGTCAAGGGCGCCAAGAGCGCGAACGGCCAGTACATCAGCCTCAACGAGGTCGGCCGGTCCGCGACGTGGACCGTCGACGTGCCGGAGGCCGGGCCCTACACGCTGTACGTGACGTACGGCGTGCCGGGCAAGGACGCCAAGACGACCCTCACGGTCAACACCGAGGCGCCCCGCTCCATCAACATGAAGAACTTCGCGCACGCCGCGGAGGGCGATCTGGAGAAGGGGTGGACGAACACGTACGCGTACGTCAACCTCACCAAGGGCTCGAACACGCTGAAGCTCTCGTGCGAGACGGGCGACCAGTGCGACGCCAATCTCGACCAGCTCTCGCTGAAGGCGGGCCACATCAAGTAGCCCTTCCGCCCTTCAGGAACCGCCCCCGTCCCGGTCCTCGCCCCGTGCGAGCCGGGACGAGGCGTTTCCGGGGGCTTCCCGGGTTCAGCCGGGGGCTTCCCGGGTTCAGACGGTGTGCTCCTCGATGCCGACGCGCGTCAGCAGGTCCGCGTACGCCGTGGCGTCGAACTCGCCGGCGACCGGGGCCAGCACGGTCGCCGTCGACAGGGCCACCGCCCGGGTCAGCCGGTCCGGCCAGCTCAGGCCCTCGGCGATGCCGGAGAGCAGTCCGGCCACCGCGGAGTCACCCGCGCCCGTCGGATTGCCGCGCACGGCCGCGGGCGGGGTGGCGCGCCAGACGCTGTCCGGGGTGGCGGCGAGCATGCCGTCGGCGCCCAGGGACGCGACCACGCTGTGGGCGCCGCGGCGGCGGGCGTCGCGGGCGGCGCGCAGGGGTTCGCGGGCTCCGGTGAGCTGGGCGAGCTCGTCGGCGTTGGGCTTGACCAGGTCGGGGCGTGCGGCGATGCCCCGGCGCAGGGGTTCGCCGCTGGTGTCCAGGAGGACGGGGACCCCGGCGGTGCGGGCGAGGCGGACGAGCTCGGCGTAGGCGCCCACGTGTATGCCGGGCGGGAGGCTGCCGCAGAGGGCGACCGCGTCGGCTCCGGTGAGGAGCTTCTCGTACGTCCGCAGGAAGCCGGCCCATTCCTCGGCGGAGATGTGCGGGCCCGGTTCGTTCAGCTGGGTGGTGTCGCCGGTGGCGGCGTCGACGACGGCGATGGTGCGGCGGGTGTTCCCGGAGACGGTCACGAGTGCGTCGCGCGGCGGGAGCGGGGCGAGCAGGTCGCGCAGGACGGCTCCGGTGGGGCCGCCGGCGAAGCCGGTGACGACGGTCTCGTGGCCCAGCGCGGCGAGCACGCGGGCCACGTTGAGGCCCTTGCCGCCGGGGCGCTCGGTGAGTTCGGTGACCCGGTGGCTGCTGTGCGGGACGAGGGCCGGGACGGCGTACGTCAGGTCGAGCGCGGTGTTGAGTGTGACGGTCAGGATCACCTGCACCGACCTCCGATCCCTTGTAGCACTTCGTAGTACGCGCTTTCTCTTTCGGCCGACTGCCTTGGCGATCATGTCAAAGAGACGGCGGTCGGCCCAGGTGTCCGGGGCAACCGCCGTCTCTTCGTTACGTGCTCGGCCCGAGGCCGGTGGGTGGGATCACGCCAGCGGGGGCTCGATGATCCACTCGCCCTTGCGCATGACGCCCTTGAGGACGAAGTCCTCGTCCAGGACCACCAGGTCCGCGTCCTTGCCCGGTTCCAGCGAGCCGACCTTGTCGTACACGCCGAGGAGTCGCGCCGGGTTGGCGGAGATGGACTGGACGACGTCGTCGACCGGAATCCGGTCGATGGTGACGGCCCGGCGGAACGCGGTGTCCAGGGTGAGCGTGGAGCCGGCGATCGAGCCGCCCTCCACCAGGCGGGCGACGCCGTCCTTCACCTCGACGGCGAGCGGGCCCAGCTGGTATTGGCCGTCGCCGAACCCGGCCGCGTCCATCGCGTCCGTGATCAGGGCGACGCGTGCGGCTCCCGCGTGGTGGTAGGCGAGCTCCAGGGCGGCGGGGTGCAGATGGGTGCCGTCGTTGATCAGCTCGACGGTGATCCGCTCGTCCTCCAGGAGGGCCGCGATCGGGCCGGGCGCGCGGTGGCCGAGGGCCGGCATGGCGTTGTAGAGGTGCGTGGCGACGGTGGCGCCCGCGTCGATCGCCTCGACGGTCTGCTCGTACGTCGCGTCGGTGTGCCCGATCGCCGCGATCACGCCGTGCTCGGCGAGCAGGCGCACCGATTCGATGCCGCCGGGCAGCTCCGTGGCGAGGGTGAACATCTTCGCCGTGCCGTGCGCGGCGTCCATGAGCTTGCGGACCTCGGCCGGGTCCGGATCGCGCAGCAGGTCCTCGCTGTGGGCGCCCTTGCGGCACGGGGAGATGAACGGGCCCTCGAAGTGGATGCCGGCGAGGTCGCCCTGCTGGACCAGCTCGGAGAGGATGCCGGCCCGCTGGACGAGGAAGTCCATCTCGCCGGTGACGGTGGAGGCCACCAGCGTGGTGGTGCCGTGCTCGCGGTGGGTACGGACGCCGGTGAGGACCTCGTCCACGGTGCCGGAGGTGAAGGACGCGCCACCGCCGCCGTGGTTGTGCATGTCGACGAAGCCGGGCACCACCCAGTGGCCGGACAGATCGACGGTGCGGGCGCCCTCCGGCGTGCTGCCGGCGATCCTGCCGCCCTCGACGATCACCCGGCCGTTCTCGACCGTCCCGGTGGGCAGTACCACCCGGGCTCCTGCGAGAACTGTGCTGTCTGCGCGTCCGGCCATCAGGCGGATACCTCCGTGGAGAGAAGATCCCAGGCGAGCAGCCCTGCGCCCAGGCATCCGGCGGTGTCCCCGAGGGCCGCCGGGACGATGTGAGGCAGCTTCTGGAACGTGACCCGTTCCTCGACAGCCGCACGCAGTGGTGTGAACAAGGTTTCCCCCGCCTCGGCCAGACCGCCACCGATGATGAGCATGCGGGGGTCGAGCAGCGTGAGCGCGGTGACCAGTCCGGCGGCGAGCGCGTCGACCGCGTTCTGCCAGACCTGTACGGCGGCGGGGTCGCCGGACTCGACGGCCTTCGCGCAGTCCGCGGCGTCCGCCTCGGGGTCCCCGGAGGCGAGGGCCCAGGCCCGGGTCACCGCGGATGCGGAGGCCAGGGTCTCCAGACAGCCGCGCTGGCCGCAGCCGCAGTCCGGGCCGTCCGGCCGGACCACGATGTGGCCGATCTCGCCCGCGCAGCCGTGGGCGCCCTCCTCGATGGAGCCCGCGATGCCGATGGCGCCGGCGATGCCGGTGCCCAGCGGTACGAAGAGGAAGCGGTCGGCGCCCCGGCCCGCGCCGATCCGGCCCTCGGCGAGGCCGCCGGTCCTGACGTCGTGGCCGAGGGCGACGGGTACGCCGAGCCGCTCGCCGAGCAGGGCGCGCATGGGTACGTCGCGCCAGCCCAGGTTCGTCGCGTACACGGCGATCCCGTTCTCGGCGTCGACGATGCCCGGTACGGCGACGCCCGCGGCGACCGCGGTGGTGCCGAAGTGCTCCTCGCCGTACGCGCGCAGCTCGGCGGCGAACGCGAGGATCGTCTCCACGACGGCCTCGGGACCGCGCTCCCTGCCGGTGGCCCGGCGTGCCTCGTGGAGCAGGGTGCCGTCTGCCCCGACCAGGGCGGCCTTCATTCCTGTGCCGCCCACATCGAGGGCGATGACATGTCTCACGGAAGACAGTTTCGCCCGCCGACCGCAAAAGGTCTAGTCCACTATCGTGGTTTGTTGCGGCTGCATACAAAATGAGGTCCGTACCGATACGTTGCCGAAGCGAGACTCCTGTGGTGTAGACCTCTTGGTGAACGTGGGGGAAAATCACCATTCGGTGGGGGCGTGCAATCAACGAGGATGGGCGAGGCCGTGCAGCGGCGCTTTATCGGTGTGACCGCGGCAGTGGCCGCACTTGGCATGACGGCAACGTTGTCGGGCTGCTCGAACGGCGGCGAATCCGGTGACGTCACCCTGAAGTTCGTGGCCGCCGACTACGGCACCGGCCCGGAGAACTCGTCCGAGACCTACTGGAACGACCTCGCCCGGAAGTTCGAGACCGCTCACCCCGGGATCAAGGTCGACGTCCACGTCTACGCGTGGAAGGACGTCGACCGCGAGGTCTCCGAGATGGTGAAGCAGGGCAAGGCCCCGGACATCGCCCAGATCGGCGCGTACGCGGACTACGCGAAGCAGGACAAGCTCTACACGACCGACGAGACGCTCGCCATCCGCACCCAGGCCAACTTCCTCCCCTCGCTCAGCGATGCGGGCAAGGTCAACGGCAAGCAGTACGGGCTGCCCTTCGTCGCCAGCACCCGGCTGCTCTTCTACAACAAGAAGCTGTTCAGCCAGGCCGGGCTCGACGCACCCAAGACCTGGGACGACATCCAGAGCGATGCCGCGCAGCTCGACCAGCGCGGCGTCAGGTACCCCTTCGCCCTGCCCCTCGGGCCGGAGGAGTCGCAGGCCGAGACCCTGATGTGGCTGCTCAGCGGCGGCGGTGGCTACACCGACGACGTCGGCGCGTACTCCATCGACTCCCCGGAGAACGTCGCCACGTTCACCTGGCTGAAGGACAACCTCGTCGGCAAGGGGCTCACCGGCCCCGTCGCGCCCGGCAAGCTCGACCGGGCCAAGGCGTTCGAGGCGTTCACCCGCGGCCAGGTCGGCATGCTCAACGGCCACCCGACGCTGATGGAGGACGCCCAGAAGCGGGGCATCCAGGTCGGCATGGTGCCGCTGCCCGGCGTCGACGGGCCGACCCAGGGCTCGATGGGCGTCGCCGACTGGATGATGGGCTTCAAGCAGAACAACCACCGCACGGAGATCGGCACGTTCTTCGACTTCGCGTACAACGACGAGAACGTGCTCGCCTTCGCGGACGAGTACGACCTGCTGCCCGTCACGGACAGCGCCTCCGCGGCGATGGAGGCGGACCCCCGGCACAAGCCGCTGCGCGAGTTCCTGGCGGCGCTGCCGAACTCGCAGTTCTACCCGTTCGCCAAGACGTCCTGGGCGCAGGCCAGCGAGGCCATCAAGGAGCGCATCGGCGCCGCGGTGGCGCCGGACGGCAATCCGGAGGGCGTGCTCGGCGAGATAGCCAACAAGGCCACCGAGGCGGAGCAGGCGGAGTAGGCGGCGCCGGGGGAGTGGCGCGGGTGTCCGTCCGGGCGATTAGGTTGTTCATATGACCGAAGACGCCCCGCTCTCCGACCGGGACCGGGCCCTGCTGGCCCTGGAGCGGCGCTCCTGGGCGGGGCCCGGTGCGAAGGAACGGGCGATCCGCGAAGAGCTGGGGATGTCGCCGGTCCGCTACTACCAGCTCCTGAACGCGCTGATCGACGACCGGCGCGCACTGGAGGAGGACCCGGTGACGGTGAACCGCCTGCGCGGCGTACGGGCCGCGCGCCGGGACCGTCGCTGACGGAAGGCGCTCTTCGACGGTCCTCGGCGGCGGCATCGCTATAGGGTCGACCCATGGGCAGTCACCTCGATCACCTGCCGACCCCGACCACCCCCGCCGGCCGCGAAGGTCTCGCCGCTGTTCTCGCCCGGCCCGACCGCGCCGTGGTCGCTCTCGACTTCGACGGCACGCTCGCCGACATCGTTCCCGATCCGGAACAGGCACGCGCCCACCCCGGCGCCGTTCCCGCGCTCGCCGCCCTCGCGCCGCGTGTCGCGTCCGTGGCCGTGATCACCGGCCGGCCGGCCGGGGTCGCCGTGCGGTACGGCGGCTTCGCCGGGGTGGCCGGGCTCGACCATCTCGTCGTCCTCGGTCACTACGGCGCCGAACGCTGGGACGCCGTGACCGGCACCGTGCACGCCCCCGCCCCGCACCCCGGCGTCGCCGCCGTGCGAGGTGAACTCCCGGGAGTGCTGCACGAGTTGGGTGCCTGGCACGGCACCTGGGTGGAGGAGAAGGGGCAGGCCGTGGCCGTCCACACCCGCCGTGCCGAGGATCCGCAGGCCGTCTTCGAGTCGCTGCGCGGCCCCCTCGGCCAGCTCGCCGCCCGGCACGGGCTGATCGTCGAACCCGGCCGCATGGTCCTGGAGTTGCGCCCTCCCGGCATGGACAAGGGCGTCGCGCTCGCGGAGTACGTACGCCAGACGGACGCCGAGTCCGTCCTGTACGCGGGCGACGACCTCGGCGACCTCGCCGCCTACGCCACGGTGGAGAAGCTCCGCAGCGAAGGCCCGGACGGCATCCCGGGCCTCCTCGTGTGCAGCGGCAGCGAAGTGCCCGAACTGGCCGAGCGGTCCGACCTGTTGCTGCCCGGACCGGAGGCCGTCGTCGGCTTCCTGTCAGCCCTCGCGCAGCGCGTGTAGCTGGTCCAGGAACCACTGCTGAGGCGGCAGCGCCGTCGCCGCCTCGGCCAGCGCCTTCGTGCGGTCCGCCCGCTCGTCGTGCGGCATCGACAGGGCCTGGTGCAGCGCCTCGGCCGTGGCGGACACGTCGTACGGGTTCACCACGATCGCGGCGTCGCCCAGCTCCTCGTACGCCCCCGCCTCCCGGGACAGCACCAGTACGCAGCCGTCGTCGGAGACCACGGGCACCTCCTTGGCGACCAGGTTCATCCCGTCCCGGATCGGGTTGACCAGCGCCACGTCGGCCAGCCGGTACGCCGCGAGCGAGCGCGCGAAGTCGTCCTTGACGTGGAGGACCACCGGGGTCCAGTCGGGCGTTCCGTAGGCCGCGTTGATCTCGTCGGCCAGGCTCTGCACCGCCGCCGTGTACTCCTGGTACACCGTGAGGTCCTGCCGCGAGGGATAGGCGAACGCGATGTGCGTGACCCGCCCGCGCCACTCGGGATACGCGTCCAGGAGCGCCCGGTAGGCGAGCAGGCCGCGGACGATGTTCTTGGAGAGCTCGGTCCGGTCCACCCGCACGATCGTCCGGCGTCCCGGACCCACCTCCTCCCGCAGCGCCGCCATCCGCTCGTCCACGTCCGCCTCGTGCGAGCGCCGGCGCAGGAACTCCGCGTCCGCCCCGAGCCCGTGCACCCCGATCCGGGTGTGGCCGGTGCCGCCCAGGATCTCCGTGCAGCAGCCGATGAAGGCGTCCGCCCAGCGCCGGGTGAGGAACGCCGCCCGGTCGGCGCCCAGGATGCCGCGCAGCAGCTGCTCGCCGATGTCGTCGGGCAGCAGGCGGAAGTAGTCGACGGGCGCCCACGGGGTGTGCGAGAAGTGGCCGATGCGCAGGTCGGCGCGGAGCTCACGGAGCATGCCCGGCACCAGGGCCAGGTGGTAGTCCTGCACGAGAACGGCCGCGCCCTCGCCCGCCTCCTGGGCGAGTGCTTCGGCGAAGGCCCGGTTGTACGCCTCGTAGGAGGCCCACTGGCGCCGGAACTCCGCGTCGAACGCGGGCTCCAGGGGCGTCTGGTACAGCATGTGGTGGACGAACCAGAGCACCGAGTTGGCGATGCCGTTGTACGCGTCGGCGTGGAGGTCGGCGTCGATGTCGAGCATCCGGACGCCCGGTTCGGCGACCCCGCGCCTGACCGCCTCGCGGTCGCCGTCGCTCAGCGCCGCGCACACCCAGAGCTTGTCGTCGACGGCGCTGAGGCCGGAGACGAGGCCGCCCCCGCCCCGTTTCGAAGCGAGCGAGCCGTCCTCGCCCTGTGTGTACGACACGGGGCCGCGGTTGGACGCGACGAGGACCTGGGCTGCGTGCTCGGAGACCATGTAGCGGAATCTAGCCCGTTCCGTAACCCCCCAAACGTGAGTACGGCCGCACTCCGGGGCGGGAGTGCGGCCGTGGGGGCGGGTCCGGTCAGCTGTGGTCGCGTCCGCGTCCGCGGCCCCGGGCCGCCGCGCGGGCGACCGTTCCGGCCGCCGTCAGGGCCAGCGCCAGGCCGCCGAGCAGCCACAACCGCTCACCGTTGCTGCCGGTCGCGGCCATCGAGCCGGGCGCGGAGTCCGCGGGCGTCGGCCTCGGCTGCACCGTGACCGAGGGGGAGGCGGACGGGGCGACGGAGGGTGACGGCTCCGGGGCGGGGGAGTCGGACGGGGACGGGCTCGGACTCGGGTCGGGGCGCTCCACCTGCGGCGTCACTCCGCAGGCCGGGTCCGTGCTGTCCGCGTCGCAGTTGGAGCGCGGTGACTCCACGTCGATGTCGTTGCGCAGCTTCCCGTCCCCGGTGATCGGGTCGTTGACGGTGACGGAGTACGTCACGGTCGCCGTCCGGCCGGCGGGGATGTCACCGAGATAGCCGATCCTCGGCGCGGTGTACGAGACGTCCCCGAGCGTGGCCGAGGCGTCCTGGTTGTAGACCGCGTCGTCGAGGTTGTCGGTCAGGTCGTCGCTGAACTTGGCGTTCGGGTAGTCGAGCCGGCTGATGTTCTTCGCCCGCACCGTGTACGTGATCGTCCCGCCGGGAGCGATCGCGCCGCCGGGCGAGACCGTCTTGGTGATCTCCAGGTCCGGTACGGGGACGGAGAAGGCCAGCGCGGAGGGGACGTAGGTGTCGCCCTTGGTGCCGAAGGTCAGCGTCGTGGAGGTGTCGCCCGGCTGGATCGTCCCCTCGGGTACCTCGAACTCCTTGGCGTCGATGCTGAGGTTGTTGACGTACTTCGGGTCGACCGCCCCGTCGTCCTCGCTGACGAAGAAGTTGTTGGTGTTGCCGGTGTGCGCCTCGGTGACGTTCTTGTCCTCGACGAGGAAGCGGTCGCCGGGGGTGTTCCAGTCGCCCTCGTACGCCGTCACGGAGGCCCGGACGCTGCCGCCGCCCGCCCGGTAGAAGCCGTCCACGCCGATGGTCGTCGCGGGGGAGGTGGAGCGCTGGAGGACGTGGCCGCCGTAGACGTAGACGTTGCGTCGGTCGGGTGCGTACGTGTCGTCGGGGGCGTCGTAGGCGTAGACGACGGTGAGCGACCAGCCCGCGACGCAGCCCCGGCCGTTCGCGGCCCATAGGTCTCCGACGGCCACGGGGAGCGGGGCTCCGTCGCCCGTCATGCCGGTGAACGCGGCGGTGACGTCCGCCTCGCCCGTGTAGTAGTGCGGGCCGTTCGTGCTCGCCGGGTCCTGGACCAGGTGCTCGGGGGCGACCTTCGTGGGCGGGGCACCGGCCAGGCCGAGGGACGGGACGGCTTCGAGCGGCCCGCCGGGGGAGCCGGTCACGTCGGCGCCGGAGATGTCGCAGCGTGCCAGGGTGGCCCCGCTGGGCCCCCGGTAGGTGCCGTCGTTGCCGCCCCAGAAGAGCCGGGCGTAGGCGATCCGGGCGCCGGGCGGCACGGTGACCGCGCCGGTGCTCGACCCGTATCCGTCGGTGGTGCCCGCCGTGTTCAGGCGCCGCATCTCGAAGGTGTTGTTGTTGTCGCCGCCCTGGCCCCCTGCCGAGACCGCGCAGCGGGCGGCCAGGTCGGCGGGGGCCGTGGGGCAGCCCATGACGGTGTTGCCGATGGTCCGGAAATCGCCGTACAGCGACTCGTCGTACCGCTTCTCGAACGGGGCGACGACATCGGCGGCGGCCTGGGCGGGGGCGATCAGCCCGGTCGCCGCGGAGCTCAGCAGGGCCAGGGCTGCGGCGTATACGGGCAGTCGGCGCCTGCGGCGCAGAGCAGCCCTGGTGCGAGAGAAAGCCATAAAAGGGGAATCTATGTACTTTTATGACTAAATCGGTTACGCCGCGCGGCGGGACACGTACTCCGCGATCTCGCGCATCGGGGGCCGCTCCTCCGTGTCCACCGCATGGGTGAGGGGGACGAAGCCGCTCTCGCCCCGCTCGAACTGGGTGAGCGCGGGCCGCACCAGGTGGCCCCGGGAGAGCCGGAGCTGTGCGGTGCGGTAGATCGTCGCCGCCATCCGCCCCAGCGCCTGGCCGTCCTGGTGGCGGTGCCTGCGGACGCCGACGTCGACCTGGCCCAGCGCGTCCAGGCCCACCGTGTGCAGTGCGTCGATGAGCAGGCCCAGCTCCACTCCGTAACCGACGGGGAAGGGCAGCTGTTCGAGCAGGGAGCGCCGCACCGCGTACTCGCCGCCGAGCGGCTGGACGAATCCGGCCAGTTGGGGCCAGTGCAGATTGAGCAGGGGGCGCGCCACCAGCTCCGTGACGCGACCGCCCTGGCCGGTGGTGTTGCCCAGCGGGCGGTCGTACATCGCCTTCACGAACTGCACCGAGGGGTCGGTGAGCAGTGGCCCGATGGTGCCGGAGACGAAGTCGGCGGAGAAGTCCTTCAGGTCCGCGTCGACGAAGCAGACGATCTCCCCGCTCGTGACCAGGAGTGACCGCCACAGGACCTCGCCCTTGCCGGGGACCGCGGGTATCCGGGGCAGGATCGCGTCCCGGTGGACCACTCGGGCACCGGCTTCCGCGGCGACCCTCGCGGTGGCGTCGGTCGAGCCGGAATCGATCACGACCAGCTCGTCGACCAGCGGAACCCGTTCCATCAGCTCGCGCCGGATCGTCGTCACGATCGCGCCGACCGTCGCCTCCTCGTTGAGGGCGGGCAGGACGACACTGACGCTCGCGCGGTGCGGATCCCGTGTCCTGGCGGCTGCGAGACGATCCAGCGGGCGATCGGCAGCCGACCAGGAACGCCTGGTCAGCCAGCGTTCCACCTCTTCCAGCACGGTCGATACTCCCTGTATGTGATCCATCTCGCGGTTCGGACGACTATCTCAACAGTCCGAGGCTTCGGTTACAGTCTTGAACAACGCGGAAGGCCCTTGCATCTCGGGGTCCACCCGCCGACAAATGCCTGGATCGATGATCCAGTGCCACAGCGCTCATCCAGAGGGACTGAGGGAACGGCCCGTTGAAGTCCCGGCAACCCCCCCATCGACCGAGAGGTCACGGTGGGGAAGGTGCCAAATCCGTCTTGTGGCGAAATGCGCCATGAGGAAGATGAGGAGAAAGGGCCTCCGCCAGCATGGCTGTGCAGACTGATCTGACGAACACCCCTTCCACTGTGGACCTCGGTCCCGCCGCGGCGCTTTCCTGCCGCGAGTGCGGCGAGCGATTCGAGCTCGGTCCCCTTTTCGCCTGCGCGTCCTGTTTCGGGCCGCTCGAAGTGGCGTACGACCTGCCGAGCGGCTCCCCCGACGAGCTGAAGAAGCGCATCGAGGCCGGACCCAACAACATCTGGCGCTACGCGCCGCTGCTGCCGGTCCCCGCCGATGTCGCGGACAAGCCCAACATCAACCCCGGCTTCACCAAGCTGGTCAAGGCCGACAACCTCGCCCGCGAGCTGGGCGTCACCGGCGGTCTGTACGTCAAGGACGACTCCGGCAACCCGACGCACTCCTTCAAGGACCGTGTCGTCGCGATCGCCGTCGAGGCCGCCCGCGCCTTCGGCTTCACCACCCTGTCCTGCTCCTCCACCGGCAACCTCGCCGGTGCGGTGGGCGCCGCCGCCGCCCGTGCCGGCTTCCGGTCCTGCGTGTTCATCCCGCACGACCTGGAGCAGGGCAAGGTCGTCATGGCCGCGGTGTACGGCGGTGAACTGGTCGGCATCGAGGGCAACTACGACGACGTCAACCGCTTCTGCTCCGAGCTCATCGGTGACCCGCTCGGCGAGGGCTGGGGCTTCGTCAACGTCAACCTGCGTCCGTACTACGGCGAGGGCTCCAAGACCCTCGCGTACGAGATCTGCGAGCAGCTCGGCTGGCAGCTGCCGGACCAGCTCGTGATCCCGATCGCCTCGGGCTCGCAGCTGACGAAGATCGACAAGGGGCTCCAGGAGCTCATCAAGCTCGGTCTGGTCGAGGACAAGCCGTACAAGATCTTCGGTGCCCAGGCCGAGGGCTGCTCCCCGGTCTCGGTGGCCTTCAAGGCCGGTCACGACGTCGTGCGCCCCCAGAAGCCGAACACGATCGCCAAGTCCCTGGCGATCGGCAACCCGGCCGACGGTCCGTACGTGCTGGACATCGCCCGCCGTACCGGTGGCGCCGTCGAGGACGTGAACGACGAGCAGATCGTCGACGCGATCAAGCTGCTCGCGCAGACCGAGGGCATCTTCGCGGAGACCGCGGGCGGGGTGACGGTCGGCGTGACGAAGAAGCTGATCGAGGCGGGTCTGATCGACCCGACCCTGACCACCGTCGTCCTGAACACCGGTGACGGCCTCAAGACGCTCGACGCGGTGGCCGCGACCTCGCAGGCGACCGCGACGATCCGGCCGAGCCTGGACGCGTTCCGCGCGGCCGGCCTCGCCACCAGCTGACCACCCGAGACCGAAGGAAGGCACCCGCCATGAGCGTCAAGGTCCGCATCCCCACCATCCTCCGCACCTACACGGGCGGTCAGGCCGAGGTCCCGGCCGAGGGCACGATCCTCTCCGAGGTCATCGACTCCCTGGAGAAGAACCACCCGGGCATCGCCGCCCGCGTCCTGGACGACCAGGGCAAGCTCCGCCGCTTCGTGAACGTGTACGTCAACGACGACGACGTGCGCTTCGAGGGTGGCCTGGACGCGGTCACGCCGGACGGTGCCGGTGTCTCGATCATCCCGGCCGTCGCAGGCGGCTGCTGACTTCGCAGCGTCACCCCTGTTGCCCCCTCCGCGAGAGAAGCGGAGGGGGCAATTCTGCATGGTTAGACGCGGTAGAGTTGGGAAGTCCCCTCCGCTGCCTGTGCCGCCCGCATATGAGAATGCGCCCGGACCCGATAAGAAGCAGCCAAAGTGGTCGACCCCCTTGCCTCATAAGTGGCCTTTGTCAGGCCCGACTTGCCCAGGAATCTCATGAATTCCTCATATAGGGGCGATCGAGCGTGCCCAGAATTCTCGTCCGATTGACCTGTTGCAGAGGGCAGTTGGGCAGATACATTCGGCCGCGGTCGACGCGTTCCGGCGCACGCACCCTCTCCTGTCGGAGGGTGTGAGTTCTGACCCGGGCCCGCGAAGTGCGGTCCTGTGCAAGGGCCAGTAATAGGGGAGTTAGGCATGGCTCAGGGCACCGTCAAGTGGTTCAACGCGGAGAAGGGGTACGGCTTCATCGCGGTCGACGGTGGTGCGGATGTTTTCGTCCACTACAGCGCGATCCAGATGGACGGGTACCGCACCCTCGAAGAGGGTCAGCGAGTTGAATTCGAAATCTCGCAGGGCCAGAAGGGGCCGCAGGCGGACATGGTCAAGCTCGCCGTCGGCTGAGCTCGGCGCGGTCGGCCAACGACACTACTCACGCGCGTAGGGCCCGTACCCCCAGGGGTACGGGCCCTCCGTGCGTCCGCGTCTTTGTCCACATCCCGAGGGGGACGCTTGCACTCGCAGGGGTCGAGTGCTAATCATTGGCGTTAGCACTCTCCAGGTGAGAGTGACAGAAACTTGGACCGGGCCGGTGAGGCCCGCAGGCTGCGTGGGGCAAGGAACCACACAGCACGCTGGCCGTCCGTCGCGGGCGCCTCTCGGTCCGGAGAAATCCACCCCTGTCCGGGAGGACCACTTCACATGGCCAAGATCATCGCGTTCGACGAGGAGGCACGGCGCGGTCTCGAGCGCGGGATGAACCAGCTCGCCGACGCCGTCAAGGTCACCCTCGGCCCCAAGGGCCGTAACGTCGTCCTCGAGAAGAAGTGGGGCGCGCCCACGATCACCAACGATGGTGTTTCCATCGCCAAGGAGATCGAGCTCGAGGACCCGTACGAGAAGATCGGTGCGGAGCTGGTCAAGGAGGTCGCCAAGAAGACGGACGACGTCGCCGGCGACGGTACGACCACCGCCACCGTTCTCGCCCAGGCTCTCGTCCGCGAGGGTCTGCGCAACGTCGCCGCGGGTGCCAACCCGATGGCTCTGAAGCGTGGCATCGAGAAGGCCGTCGAGGCCGTCTCCGCCGCTCTGCTGGAGCAGGCGAAGGACGTGGAGACCAAGGAGCAGATCGCTTCGACCGCCTCCATCTCCGCTGCTGACACCGAGATCGGCGCCAAGATCGCCGAGGCTATGGACAAGGTCGGCAAGGAAGGCGTCATCACCGTCGAGGAGTCCCAGACCTTCGGTCTGGAGCTGGAGCTCACCGAGGGTATGCGCTTCGACAAGGGCTACATCTCGGCGTACTTCGCCACCGACATGGAGCGTATGGAGACGTCGTTCGACGACCCGTACATCCTGATCGTCAACTCCAAGATCAGCAACGTGAAGGACCTCCTTCCGCTGCTCGAGAAGGTCATGCAGTCGGGTAAGCCGCTGCTGATCATCGCGGAGGACGTCGAGGGCGAGGCCCTGTCGACCCTGGTCGTCAACAAGATCCGTGGCACCTTCAAGTCCGTCGCCGTCAAGGCTCCGGGCTTCGGTGACCGCCGCAAGGCCATGCTCGGCGACATCGCCATCCTCACCGGTGGCACCGTCATCTCCGAGGAGGTCGGTCTCAAGCTGGAGAACGCCGGCCTGGACCTGCTCGGCAGCGCCCGCAAGGTCGTCATCACCAAGGACGAGACGACGATCGTCGACGGTGCCGGCGAGAGCGACCAGGTTCAGGGTCGCGTCAAGCAGATCCGTGCCGAGATCGAGAACTCCGACTCGGACTACGACCGCGAGAAGCTCCAGGAGCGCCTCGCGAAGCTGGCCGGCGGCGTGGCCGTCATCAAGGCCGGCGCCGCGACCGAGGTCGAGCTCAAGGAGCGCAAGCACCGCATCGAGGACGCGGTGCGCAACGCCAAGGCCGCCGTCGAGGAGGGCATCGTCGCCGGTGGTGGCGTGGCTCTGCTCCAGGCCACGGCCGTCTTCGAGAAGCTCGACCTGACCGGTGACGAGGCCACGGGCGCCAACGCCGTGAAGCTCGCGCTGGAGGCCCCGCTCAAGCAGATCGCCGTCAACGGTGGTCTCGAGGGTGGAGTCGTCGTCGAGAAGGTGCGCAACCTGCCGATCGGTCACGGCCTCAACGCCGCGACCGGTGAGTACGTCGACATGATCGCCGAGGGCATCATCGACCCGGCGAAGGTCACGCGCTCCGCTCTGCAGAACGCCGCGTCCATCGCCGCGCTCTTCCTCACCACCGAGGCCGTCATCGCCGACAAGCCCGAGAAGGCCGGCGCTGCTGCCCCGGGCGGCATGCCGGGCGGTGACATGGACTTCTGATCCCTCAAGGATCAGTAGCTCCATAGCTGTTCAGCTGTTCGCAGCGGAAGTAGTCGTACGTTGCCGACCCCGGCCCCTGGGATTCGTCCCGGGGGCCGGGGTCGTTCTGTCGGTCCGCCCCGGCCGTGCGGTGAGGAGCAGCGGGACCGTGAGGACCGGCAGGAACCAGACCAGGACGATGAGGCGCTGACCGGCCAGCATGTCGAGGTTGGGGTGTCCCGCCTGGTTGAGTACGCCGCCCGCGGCCGTGGCGGCGGCGATCAGGCCGAGGTGCGTGGGGCGCCGGATCATGGAACAGGCGGCCAGGGCCAGCATGATCAGGAGCAGCGGGTCCCTCAGCTGGTGGTCCGTCCAGGCCGACCAGAACGTCCCCTCCGCGGCGAGGAACCTGGGCCAGGGGTCGGGCACGTCCGGGCTTTGGTAATGGTGGGTCAGGAGATCCTGGGCGCTGTCGTATCCGGACGGCCAGTCCAGGACGTACGTGGTCAGCTGCATCGCCAGGGCCAGGCCGCCGCAGAGCAGGAAGAGGCGCAGCGCGGCTCGGTGCGAGCGGCCGTGGCGCCTGCGGTGCAGAGCCAGTCCGGCGCAGGCCGCGGCGAGCGCGACGGCCAGCAGGAGCGCTTGGGAGTAGCGCGCCAGGAAGGCCACGAGGAGACCGCCGGTGACGAGGGCGGTCCCGGCCGTCCTGCGCTCCTCGTCGAGGACCAGCGTGCAGCCGAGTGCCACCGCCGCCGTGCAGGCCAGGGTGAGTCCGTCGGCCATGGGGAGCATCGCGATGGCGGCGTTGGGCAGCGTCAGATAGAGGATCTGTCCGCACAGCGCGGCGGGCCGGTTGGCACCGGCGGCGCGCAGCGTGGCCAGGACGAAGAGGCTGCCCGCCAGGGTGACGGTCACACCGGCCAGCCAGACGCCCAGGACCAGGCCGAAGGCGGCGATGAACGGCACGAGCAGTAAGGGATATCCGGGGCGGGCTTCATAGATCGCCATGAAGCGGGAGTTGAAGAAGGGCCCCGTCATGCCGGAGGTATTGCCGTGCCGCGTCCAGTACGCGGCCGAACGGGTCAGCTTCCGCTCGCATTCCTGTACGAGTCGGCTGTCGGGTTCGTCGGCGCAGGTGTAGTCGATGGCTTCGGCGGTGGCCGCGTCACGGCTCTCGCCGCTCAGCCGGAGGGCGTAGGAGAGGTAGTTCTTGGAATCGGGGGAGTCCCGTCCGGTCAGCGACGTCAGCTGGAAACCGACGAAGACGGCCATGACGAGCAGCGCGCAGAGGATTCCGGCACGGGACCTGGTGGTGCGTCGGCGCATGGGCGTCCTCTGAACGGGGGCATTCGTCGACACCGCCAACGACGGAATCGACGGCAGGTGGTGGCCACGAGTAATTGTCCGCTATCTGACGGTTCGTTGAGGCCGTTCGGGCTGTCGGGGCAGGAGATGTCCGGCGGGTCTCCCCGGCGGCGGGCCGGTGCGCCGGTCGGGCCCGTGGTCACGCCCCGTGTCGAAACGGTGCTGGTCACGGAGGGTTGTTCTGCCTGGTCAGGGGCATGGTGGCTGCCCGTTCGGCCTAGTGTGCCGCGCTGTACGGCGCCGCCGCTCCTAGGGTCGGGTCGAGGCCATCAGGCCAAGGAGGTTCCCCGTGAACTGTCGTACCGCTGTGGCAGGCATAGCGCTGGCTTTCTCTTCCGTCCTCCCTCTCTCCGGAGTCGCGTTCGCGCAGGATCTCAACTGCATCGACTTCCGCTACCAGGAAGACGCGCAGGCCGAGTTCAACAGAGACCCGAGCGACCCGAACCGTCTCGACGAGGACCGGGGCCTGGACGACCAGATCGCCTGTGAGTGGCTGCCCCGCCGCAGCACCGCGTCCCCGCAGTCGGTCGCGCCCACGGCGACCCCCCAGTCGGTCGCGCCCACCGCCACCCCCGAGCTGGTGAACCCCACCTCCACGACCCGGCCCGCCAGCCCGAGCGCCAGTCCCACCGCGGTGCCGTCGCGGGGATCGCAGGGTGGCCTCGGCGGCGCCTCGACGTCGACCGATGACGAGACCGGTTTCGGCCTCGCCCTCGCGATCGGCGGAGCCGCCGGAGCTGTCGGCTACACGCTCACCCGGCGTCGCCGTCACTGACGGGGTGCGGGCGCGGTCACGGCGCGGTCATCGGTAGCCCCGCTCCGACCGGGGGACCAGTGCCGCCCGGACCGCGCTCACGCGGCCCCGCACGTCCGGGGCCTGTACGGCGCCGGGCGGGCCGACGTGCAGGTCGGTATCGGCGCCCCGGCAGGGAGCGCACCGTCCGCCGAGGAGCGCTTCCGGGCGGCCCGGGGCGCGGCACTCGCTGCATTCCAGGGTGCGCAGGACGGTCCGGTGGACCGGGGCGACCCGCTCGGGCGGCATCTTGTCCCGCAGTCGCCTGCGGACGAGCGAGGCGGCGTGATGGACCGGGGTCGGCAGGCCGGCCGTCAGTGCGTGGAGCAGCTCCGCTTCGGTGGCGCCTCGCTCGAACCACTCGCTGACCTGCGGTTCAAGGTCCACGCACTCCGCCGAGGAGAGCGTCAGGGTGGGTGCGGCCCGGCCGAGCGAGGCCAGCAGGATGAACGCCCGTGAGCGGGTGGGCCGTTGCTGCTCCTCCGGTACGTCGCCCCTGGTGAACGCCGTCCACCAGGCGTCGTCGCGGGCGGTGCGGGAGAAGAAGGTCCGGGTCACCCAGAGCAGCACCTCGTCGGTGGCGACGCACTCGCTGCCCCGGCGCAGATGGCCGGCTTCCTGGAGCCGGTTGAGCGTGGTCCGCACGGCGCACTGCCCGTACGGAAGTGCCTTGGCCAGCGCCTTCACGGAGATGTCGGAGCCGTCGGGGAGCCGGTCGATGTAGGCGGCGACGGCGGCGTCGCGGGGGAGCAGATGCGCGAAGTCGCGTTCGGTGCGGGGGCGTTGGTACGGCGCCGAGCGCTTTCCGTAACCCGGGTTGGCCATCGGGTGCGGGGTGGCGGGCGGGGGTACGTGCGGGGCGCAGGGGGCAGCACTAAGCTGGTCGACAGCCATGGGGGATTCCTCTTTAATCCTCGTTGGTCAGACCCCTGTCAGGTGTTCCAGCACCGGCGGGGGTCGATTTTTTTGTCCGTGACGCACGCTAGAGCGTGATGACCTTCCGTGGCAAGCCGGTCACGAAAAGTCAACTCGCCAGGCAGGGTGGGTGGGTGGGACAACTGATCCCTCCACCCCATCCCTGTTAAGAGCGCTCGGAACTCGCCCCTTGAGCTCCGGGCGCATTCCGGAGGAGCGCGATCAGTCGGGCCAGGTGGCGGCCCGCTGACGCCGCCCGTCAGTACCCGGCGGTGAAGCGGGAGCGGTGGTGCTCGGGGTGTTCGGCCTCGTCCAGGAGCGCCACCGCCAAGTCCTCCATGGAGAGGGACGAGGTGCCCTCGGCGTCGACCAGGAGTTCGTCCGTGCCGAGCCTGAAGGTGCCGGTCCTGCGGCCCGGCTCCAGGAGGGCGCTCGGGCTCAGATACGTCCAGTCGACGTCTGTCCCGGTCGTGCGGACGGCGTCGAACTGGGCGTTGGAGGCCAGCGCGATGTGCCGCCAGGCGGTGGGTACGTAGGCCGGGTCGTCGATCGCGAGAACGCCCCGGGTGCCGGGCACCGTCAGGCTGCCCGCTCCGCCGACGACGATCAGCCGGACGCCGGTGCGGTCGAGGCCGGAGAGTAACGCCCGGCTGACGGCCGCGTGTTCGTCCTCGCGGCCGGGGGCGGGACGGGTCGCGTTGACCACGAGATCCTGCCCGGCGCTCAGCTCGGTCACCTGCTCCGGGTTTCCGGCGTCGCCGGTGCGGTGGGTGGCGCCGGGGTGCAGGGCGGCGAAGCGGGCGGCGTCGCGGACGACGGCCGTGACCCGGTGGCCTCGGGCCAGGGCTTCGGCGACCACGCGGGTGCCTACGTTTCCGGCTGCGCCGAAGACGGTGATGCGCATGGGGATCGACTCCTCGTGTACGGGGTGAGGGGGTGGGGTCCGGCGTCCGGGCGGGCTGGTTCAGGCGTCCGGGGGCGTGCGCCGCCGGGCCGGGCGGAGGTTCTGGCCGACCAGGACACTCGCGATCACCAGGGCCAGGCCGCCGATCTGCCAGGCGGTCAGGGTCTGTCCCAGGAGGAGCAGCCCGGCGAGCGTGGCGACGACCGGGTTCGTCAGGCCGAGGAAGGAGACGGAGGAGGCCGGGAGGCGTTCGATGCCGCGGAACCACAGGGCGTACGCGACCGCTGTGCCGATCAGGCCGAGGTAGGCGTAGCCCGCGATGTTCGCGCCGGTGAAGTGGTCGGGCAGGCCCTCGGCGGTGAGCGCGATCGGCGCCAGCACCAGGCCGCCGGCGGTCAGCTGCCAGCCCGTGAGGGCGAGCAGCGAGACGCCCTCGGGGCGGCCCCACCGCTTGCTCAGGACGACGGCGAGGGCCATCAGCACCGTGGCCGTCAGCATGGCCACGATCCCCGCGAGGTCCACCTCGGCGCTCCCGCGCAGCACGAGCAGCCCGACGCCCAGGACCCCGACGAGCCCGGCGACCAGGGTGCGGCGGGTGGGCCGGACCTTGAGCACGCCGGCTCCGAATCCGGCGACCAGAAGTGGCATGACCGCGCTGACCGTCGAGGCGACGCCGCCGGGCAGGCGGTAGGCGCCGAAGAACAGCAGCGGGAAGAACGCCCCGAAGTTGAGCAGTCCGAGCACGGCCGCCTTCCACCACCAGTCGCCGCGCGGCAGGCGCCGGGTGAGGGCGAGCAGGATGAGCCCGGCGGGCAGGGCGCGCAGGGCCGCTGCGAGCAAGGGGCGGTCGGGGGGAAGGAGCTCGGTGGTCGTGACGTAGGTGGTGCCCCAGGTGGCGGGTCCGACGGCGGCGAGGGCGGCGATGCCCAGGGCGGCCTTGGTGGAGACGGGGGCGGGAGTGGAGGTCCGGGGGTCCTGGGCGACCGGGCGCCGGGTCCGGGTGGTGCCGGGCGTGGTGCGAGTGACGGGTGTGGTGCGGGTGGTGGACATGATGCTCCCCCTCGACTTCCTCAACGCTGTTATTCTCAACGTTGAGATAAATATGAACCCGAAGGTCTGCGAACGTCAAGTATCTGAACGTTGAGAGATCTGGTTCGGCTGAGGGAGGAGCGCGGGAATGAGCGAGCGTGAGGCGGACCGGCAGCCCGGTGCGGAGGCCGATGCCATCGACGAGCTGCGCGCCCAGTGGCGCCGCGAACGTCCGGACATGGGCCTCGACGGACTGGACGCGATGGCCCTGGTGGGCCGCATCAAGCGAGCCGACCACCTGTTGAGCAAGGGCATGAAGCCGGTCTTCGCCGAACACGGTCTGGAATTCGCCGAGTTCGACGTGCTCGCCACGCTGCGCCGGGTCGGCGCCCCGCACGAACTCACCGCGGGCGGTCTCCTGAAGTCCGCGATGGTGACCTCCGGCGCGATCACCAACCGCCTCGACAAACTGGAACGCAAGGGCCTGATCGAGCGGCTCCCCGACCCCGCCGACCGCCGGGCCATCCGCGTCCGCCTCACCGACGCGGGCCTGGACCTGGTCGACCGTGCCGTGGTCGACCACGTGGCGAACGAGGAACGGATGCTGGCGGGTCTGACGACCGAGGACCGGCGGGCGCTCGATCAGGCGTTGCGGCGCTTGCTGATGTCCCTGGGGGACACGCACCTGGGCTGAGCGGAATCAGACCGCTCGGTGAACGAGCGTCCAGGTCTGGCCGGGGTCGTCCCCGCACGTCGTGGAGAAGACGTCCCGGCCCCGCGCGGCGAGGCAGAAGCCCGTCCCCGCGTTGACGACCCGCTCGTACGTGTGCGGCCTCCACGTCAGGAGGGGGAGGTCCAGGCACTCCCCGGGGGAGACGGTCCCGGCCTCGTCGCTGTGCAGACAGACGCCCGTGCCGACGTTCTCGAACTGGCCGTCGTCGTTCGCCATCCACAGCTGGGAGTCGGAGCCGTCGCAGCCGAGCACGGCGAGCGTCGAGCCGTCGGTGTCGAGACAGCGGCGGCTCTCGTTGCTCCGGAGGACGAAGCGGGGATCCTCCTGGGCGGGGGAGGCGAAGGCCGTTACCTGGGACGTCGGCACCAGCAGCGCGACGGTCAGGGCGGCGGTGAGCAGGGGTGCGAACACGGGGACTCCTGTTCGGTCGGGTGACGGGTACAGGGCGTGGGGGGACATCGCCCCGTGCCGGTCAGCGTCCCGCGCGGTCGCCACGCGATCACCCCGGCACGCGTACGAGCCCTTCCCGCGCCACCTCATCGGCCCCCGCCCGTCCGGGCACCGGTCCGGGCGCCGGTCATGACCTGACAGGTAATCGACCCCGGTGGCCCGCACTGACAAGCTCGGCGTACGGAGACCGACCGACCGGAAGGACACCATGCCCGCCTACGTCATCGCCCGCCTTCAGGGCGCCGCCCCGCACCCGGACATCGCCGACTACATCGAGCGCATCCCCGGCACCTTCGAGCCGTACGGCGGACGCTTCCTCGTGCACGTCACGCCCCACGAGGTGCTGGAGGGCAGCTGGTCCGGGGCCGTCGTGATGATCGGGTTCCCCGGGATCGCGGAGGCGCGCGCCTGGTGGGACTCGCCCGCGTACCAGGAGATCGCACCGCTGCGCTCGCGGCACATCGAGGGCGACATCATCCTGATCGAAGGCGTTCCCGAGGGCTACGACGCGACCAATACCGCGAAGGCGGTACGGGAGGCCCTGCCGGCCGAGTAGCCGTCGGAGCGCCTGGCTAGGATCCCGCCCATGGACAGCATGGGTGGGGACCTTTCGCGTCAGGACGCAGAGCGTGGCACGGCTGTGGAGTTCGTCTACCGGCCGACGGCCGTGGACTTCGAGGAGGCGCTCCGCGCCCGGGCCCGCCGCACACCGGCGGGCCGCGCCCAGGCCCTGCTGGCCCCGGGCGTCGCGACTGTCGCCGTGGTGGTCTTCTGCGTGCTCCGGGACGCCCACCCGGTCGCGTGGGTCATCTCGCTGGTGCTCTCCGTGGGAATCGCGTGGTGGGGCACCGCACGGGGCCTGCGCACCATGGCCCGCCGGATGTTCAGCATCGTGGAGCCGTACGGCGAGTGCCGCATGGTGGCCGACGACAACGGCGCGGTCAGCACCGGCGAGCGGGTGTCCTTCACCGCCGACTGGTCGGTGTTCCGGGAGTACCTGGAGACGCCCGGCCTCTTCGTCCTGCTGGGCGGCGACCGCGCGGCCGGCGTCGCGGTGGCGCCGAAGCGGGGAGCCCAGGACCCGGCGGACGTGGACCGGCTCCGGGCGATCCTGGACCGGAACCTGAAGCGGCTCTAGGGCCGTGACGGGCTTGGATGTCCAAGCCCGTCCGGCAGTTGAGAACCGTCAGTCGCTCTTGAGGCCGCTCACGAACGTCGTCCATGCCGCAGTCCGGAACACGAGCGCCGGGCCGTCGGTCATCTTGGAGTCCCGGACGGGGACGGCGTCGGGGACGTTGTCGAGGACTTCGAGGCAGTCGCCGCCGCTGCCGCCGCTGTACGTGGACTTCCGCCAGGTGGCGACTTCGAGGCAGTCGCCACCGTCGCCGCCGCTGTACGAGGACTTGTGCCAAGTCGCCGTCGACAGGTCGTAGTCAGAGCTGCTGAGCTTCATGGTCGTAATCCTCCGCCACCGATTCGATCAAGGCCAGAGACGCTGCCGGTGAGGATGCGCTGGCCACCACCAGATCGTAGGTGAGTTCGTACCGGCGGACCGAGGCCGGATCGTCCTGCAACTGGCCTGTGCCCAGGCCCTGGAGGTACGCGAGCGGCGGAGCGTCAGGGAAGGCCATGAGCTTGAGGGAGCCTTCGAGCGCCATGTGGGCCCCCTCGCTGAACGGCAGCACCTGCGCGATGAGCCGATGCTGCCTGACGAGCGCAGCAATGTGACGCAGAACCCCGGCCATTCCCGCAGGTCCGCCCACCCTTCGTCGTAACACCGCTTCGTCCAGCACCACCCACAACACGGGCTTGGTTGGATCGGCGAGGAGTTGCGCACGTTCGAGCCTTGCTGCCACCAGCTCGTCGATCGTGCTTTCCGCGGCGGTCGGCTGGTACTCCCGGAAGACCGCTCGTGCGTACGTCTCCGTCTGCAAGAGGCCGGGGACGAGCTGGGGCGCGTACTCCTTGATGGACTCCGCGCGCGCCTCCGCCTCCGCCGCTTCCGCGAAGTGCTCCGGGTACCTGGACTTCTTCAGCGCCGCACAGTTCCGCACGAAGAAGCCGTCCGAGCCCAGGAGTTCGTCGAACTTCTCCGCCTGATCCAGCTGCATCCGCCGTACCCCTATCTCCAGCTGCCCGATGAACGAGCCGCTGACGAAGAGCGGGGCTCCGAGGTCGTCCTGCGAGAGGCCCGCTCGCTCCCTTCGGTGACGGAGCTCCGCGCCGAGGAGGGCGCGGGGTGAGGAGGAGGGGTCGAGCTTCCGGGGACCGGGCATGGCAACTCCCTGTGACACACGTGCGGTTGTTGGAACTGCGCCTCTTCCAGGCTAGCCACGCGTTGGACACTCTGGGTAGGCATTCCCATTACTCAGAGTGGAAGGTGGAACGGCATGACAGGGACGGAGCGGCGCCGGGCGGCGGCAGTCAGGGTGCGGAGGGCGGAAGACGCCGTGGCGCGGCTGCGGGACGGGCTCGCGGAGGTCGGGGTGAAGCTGCCGTCGCTGCGGATCGACCCGGTGTCGTGCGCGGGGAACGAGCCGTCGCCGCTGGTCGACCTCGGTTGCTGCAACCTCGATACGGCACAGCGGCTGAGCGAGGTACTGGAGGAGAAGGCGGACGGCCATGACGGGTGAGGAGGCGCTTGAGCCGTGTACGCCGGAGCCGGGGTCGTTCGCGGTGGACTCCCGGGACGGACGGGTGGGACGGGTGATGGGGCGCGTCGGACCGTACGTACAACTACGGCCCCCGGGCGGTGGCGCGGAGTGGGACTGTCCGCCCGCCGTCGTACGGCCGGCGCCGCCGGGGGTGGTGCTGCGGGCACGGGTGACGGAGATCAACCGGGAGGGTCAGCTGCCGCGGTGACGGGGTGGTCGGTGCCGTAAAGGTGTCGACGGGGCGCCGGTCGCGCTGGCAGGCTGCGGGCATGACCTATGGAATCGAGACCCACCCCGCCCTGTGAGCCCCCAGGAAGAGCGCGACGCGCTCGTTCCCCCGCTCGCTCTCCATGACCGCGCCCTGCGGCTGTTGCGTGAGGACCCCGACGGGGCTCCGGCACGGCGCGGTTTCACCCTCTCCGAGAAGTCGTCCGGGACATCCCGGACGGACGAGACCCGGCTGCAGCGAAAAGAGCTGGCCGCTGCCGTCCGGGATGCGCTGAACCCCCTGCCCGGCGACTCCGCCGCCGTGCACCGCCGCCTGGACCGGCTCGGTGTGCGGAAGAGGGGTGTGTACATGATCCAGTCCGCTGTCACCGCACTGCCGCTGCCGGAGGAGCAGCGGGAGGCGGCCCGTGCGCTGGCCAGGGAACTGATCCGGACCGGAACGACCGTCCCCGCCGTCACTGTCGGCCTCTATCTGCTCATCCGCCTCGGTGAACCCGAGGACATCGCCCCTGTCTCCGCCCTTGCGCTGTTCCGGGAGCTGGCGGGCCCGGCCGTTCAGACGCTGGAGCGGCTCGATCGCCCGCGCGCGGCCGTGCTGTGGCTCGTCCACCGTGCCCGGTACGAGGAACTGGGCCCGCTCGTCGCCGCGTTGTGGTCCGGGGACCAGGAGACCGTGCGGAGGGAGCTGGTCGCTTTCCCCGCCGTCTACCGGTTCCTCGACACCCGCCTGACCCGCCGGATCGCGGAGGCCGCTCACCTGGCCGAACTGCTCGCCCGGTACCCGGCCGACTCCGCCCTGTCGGCGCGCGCGGCGAGACTGCTCGTCCGGATGGGGTGCTCGAACGACGACCCGACCCAACTCCTCTTCTACCGCGACGCGATCACCGTCTACGAGAGCGTCGTGGAACGTGCCGGTGCGCTGCCGCCGACGCTCGCCCACCACGCCACCCTGCTCTCGCTGGCCTTCGATCTGAGCAGCGGCGTCGGTGTGCTGCTGGACTGGGCTCCGGGGCGGAGGGAGGCGCTGTTGGCCTCGCTGGGCCGGCTGCTGGCCGAGCCCCGCTGGGTCGCGGTGGTGGATGCCGCCGGGAGCGAGGCGGACCGGCGGCTGCGGGCCGGATGGATCCGGCGCACGGGGCGGCAGCCCTTCGAGCGCCCGGAGGTGCCTGCCCGACTGCGTATCGAGGTGGTGGCGGGCGATCCGGTGGACCGGGAACCCGTCGAGACCCGCGTGCTGGTCGACGGGCGGCCGTTGGTCCCGGCGCTCTTCTCCCGGGGGCCTGCCCGCATTCCCGATGTCCTGCTGGACGAGGGGGAGTTGAGGGCCGGTCCCGAGCCCCGCGAGGTCATGCTCGCGGAGGCGGACTGCACCGAGGGGTGCTGTGGCGCGCTCCATGTCACCATCCGTCGCGACGGCGACGAGGTGGTGTGGGAGGGCTGGCGCAGGCCCCCGTACGCGTCGGTTACGCGGGACGCGCCCGCGCCGCCCGCGTACCGTTTCGACGCCGCCGCCTACGACGCCGAGCTGGCGCGCGCGGAGGCGGACGGGTCGTGGTCCTGGCCGGCCCGCACCGTCGCGCGGCTGATCAAGGCGGGGCTGAGGGAGCGGCCGGAGATCCTGGGTCGGTGGGACGCCCGCCGGGGCTGGATCGGCGGCGATGTCGAGGAGCCGGACACCACCGTGGTGACCTTCTGGTACGCGCCGGGGCTCGCCACCGCGGACTCGCTCCGGGACGCCTTCCAGTTCCGCTGGGTCCTGCCGGACGACGGCCGCCCGCCCGAGGCGCAGGCCGCCGCAGCACTGCGACGGCTGGCGGAGGAGGACCCCAAGACATACGCGAAGGTGTCCTGCGGCAGCCCCGAGCGGGCGAAGGAGCTCGGTTTCCCCTGGCCCGGGAGCGACTGAGGTCGGGGGTTCAGACCGGAGGAGCGGCTGCCGCGACGGCGGGGGCCGCTCCTCGGCGGTTCCTGAGACGGCGCGTCAGGACGACGACGGTGGTGACCAGGACGGCGGCCAGGGGCGCGCCGAGCAGGGTGTGGTGCAGACCCACCGGGTGGAGGAGGAGCGGGAGAGCCGCGCCCGCACGTGTCCGTAGATCGCCTCCGCTCTGCCCGACGTCCAGGACTCCGTCCGTCAGGACCGCTCCGTAGATCACCGTTCCGGCGGTGTAGCAGGCCGCCGTACGGATCAGGAGGGCGACGGGTGTTGCCGTCCGCGTGCGAAGGCCGCGCCTGGTCAGCAGGGCGTAACAGGCGACCGCCGACAGGACGAAGCAGGTCTGGTAGGCGTAGAGGCGCGCGTAGGGGAAGACGACGCGGGCCGCGGGTCTCCATGCCGTGTCGGCGTACTGCGGCAGGGAGTGCTGTGCGCCCTGGCCGAGGAAGTAGGTGCAGCTCGCGGTGTCGGGTGAGTCCGTGCACCAGAGCCCGGCCACGCTCCGCGCGGCGTCGGCGGCCGTCTGCGAGTCGAGGAGGGTGAGCACCACGCAGCAGGTCAGGCCCGTGGCGACGGAGACGCCGATACGGCGGTGGAGCGAGCCCGCGGTGCCCCGCCAGGACGCCAGGTGGAAGAGGGCGATGCGGCGCAGATCAGGGGAGTTGGGGCCGTTGGCCGTGGCGACGCGGTGCACGGCGGCTGTGCCCGCGGCTACCAGGGCGAGGAGGAGGGTGTGCGGGGCGGCGACGCGCGCGTCCTGGAGCGTCTGGGCCAGCTGATCGCCGCTGCCGGACCCGGTCAGCTTCGGCAGCCGGAGGATCAGGAGTGCGGCGAGCGAGGCCAGGGGTGCGACGACGACGAGGGCCACCGGCAGGTGCAGGGGGACGCGCGGCACGGTGCTCATGCGCCGGGCGGCGGCGGAGGACGCCAGGCACAGGACGAGGAGGAAGAGCGCCAGCCAGCCCGCCTCGTACAACACGCCCTGTGTTGCCGTGTACTCCCCGTACATCCAGGTGGGGGAGACGGTCAGCAGCCGCAGGGCGTCGAGGGGGCCGAGTTCGGCGCCCGGTGGTGGATGGCCCGGGTAGACGGGCGGCAGGAGCAGGTTGTCGGCCCAGTCGATCTGGGCGGGCAGGATGCCGCCCACCTGTACGAGCGTGACGGCGAGGCAGACGAGGGCGAGCGGGGACCGGCGCAGTGTCATGCGGGGCCCGACGAGACGCGGAACGGGACGCCGTCGTTG
Source organism: Streptomyces sp. NBC_00234 (assembly GCF_036195325.1). Lineage (NCBI taxonomy): Bacteria > Bacillati > Actinomycetota > Actinomycetes > Kitasatosporales > Streptomycetaceae > Streptomyces > Streptomyces sp. NBC_00234. The sequence continues at coordinate 4,538,969 of NZ_CP108101.1, forward strand.
TCGATCGAGGCCGTCCGGGTTTCCTTGCCGTCCCACCAGGTGACTTCGGCCTTCCAGGAGCAGTGCGCGCGCTCGGTCATGCCGATGAGGAAGAAGGAGTAGAAGTCGTCCTCGGTGATGGTCTTGGGGAGCTGAATCGGCTCTCCGTACGGCAGCGCCGCCTTGGCGGTTCCCTTCTGGCGGGGGCTGTCCTGGAGGCGGAGTACGGAGACCGAGCGACCCACGGCGATGGCGTCGAGGTTGACGGCGATGGCTTCGGGGACGTTGAAATCGCCTCCTCCGCAGCCGTGCTGGCGTACCGCCTTCTTCCCGGTGGCCGGGTCCGTGCGGTCGGTCACGGTGACGGTCACGTCGCGGATCTGCACGGCCTTGTCCGTGTTGCCGTGGACGGTGATCTGGGCGGCGACCGTCTTCATGTGCACGATGCGGCCCTCGCGCTCCCAGCGGGTGAACTGCCGCTCGTCGCCGTCTTTCAGCTTGCTCTCCAGCGCGGCGTTTCCCTTGCGCAGGATCCAGTCGCTGAAGCAGGGGTCGTTCTCCTGGGCCGCGTCCATGACGACCGCGTCCTCCGGGAAGGCCGCCTTCCAGGCGGCGGACACGGGCCCGGCGAGGACGGGAGCGATGCCGACGGCGGCGATGGCGAGCCCGATGAGGGTCAGCTTCCGCTCGACCCCGAGTGCGGCCACGCGGCGAAGGGTGCGCCGGACGCGGTTGGGGGGTGTGGGTGCGGGGGCCGGCGGGGGTGGGGGTGCGGGTGCCGGGGGCGGCTCGGGTGCCGGGGCCGGGGCCGGGGTCGGCTCGGGTGTCGGTGTGGGGTCCGGGGCGGGTGCCGTGTCAGGCGTCTGCCTCGTGTCTCCGGCCATGCGCGTTCCCCCCGGCGTGTGCGCGCGTCGGGAAGGAGCGCAGGTGGGCGCGACGATGCGCCGGCTGCCCCGACGATCATCATTTTATGCCCTCAACTCCATGGTGATCCCATCGAGTTACCACCCTCGGACATGCCTGTTGCGGAGCCCTTGGCGCGTACGACGCGCCGCGGACTCCGCAACAGAGGGGAAAGCGGGTCAGACCGCTGCCGGTTCCTTGGAGGGGGTGCCGGTGGTGGGGTCCGTCGGGCCGGAGGCGGCGATCTTCGACGCGGCCGGTTCCTGGGAGACGTTGAACTCCGTCAGGAGGTCCTTGCTGAAGCCGAAGAAGTACGTCGCGACGAACCCTGCGACGTAACCGACCAGCAGGCCGCCCGCGTAGATCGCGATCGTCGAGCCCAGGCCGTGGTTGCCGTCCAGGAGCGGGAACAGGGCCCAGCCGGACGGGCCGATGGCCGTGGAGCCGACCGTGTCGCCGAGCTGGTTGAACAGTCCGACGAAGCCGCCGCCGAACGCGCCGCCGATGCACGCCGTGATGAACGGGCGGCCGAGGGGGAGCGAGACGCCGTAGATCAGGGGCTCACCGACACCCAGCAGGCCCGCGGGGAGGGCCGACTTGATGGTGCGGCGGATCGACTCGTTGCGGGGGAGGCGGAGGTAGACCGCCATGGCCGCGCCTACCTGGCCCGCTCCGGCCATCGCGAGGATCGGGAGCAGGACGGTGTAACCCTGCTGCTCGATGAGCGTGGTGTGGATGGGGATGAGGGCCTGGTGCAGGCCCAGCATGACCAGCGGGAGGAAGAAGCCGCCGAGGAGGAAGCCCGCGCCGGCGCCGCCGTTGGAGAGCAGCCAGTCGGCGAACGTACCGATCGCGGTGGAGATCTCCCCTGCCACGTACATCAGGCCGAAGATCGTCACCAGGCCGGAGATCAGGACCGTGAGCGTCGGGGTGACCAGGACGTCCAGGGCCTCGGGGACCCAGCGGCGGCACCACTTCTCCACGTACACCGCGAGCACCGCGGCGCCGAGCGCGCCGAGCACACCGCCCTGGCCGGGCGAGAGCTGCTGGCCGAACGCCTCGATGTTGGCGACGCCGGGGAAGACGATGATCGCCGCGACGGCACCGCCCAGGATCGGCGTACCGCCGAACTCCTTCGCGGTGTTGTAGCCGACGAAGACCGCGATCAGCGCCATGAACCCGGAGGTCATCGCGGCGAGGGCGGGGGTGACCGCGGGCAGCCACTCCAGGTTGACCAGCAGGCCGTTGAGACCGGCGATGATGCCGCAGCCGATGAGGGCCGGGATCAGCGGAACGAAGATGTTCGCGATCTTGCGCAGGAACAGCTTGAAGGGGGTGGCGTTCTTCGCCTTCTGCTGGGCCTTGATCGCCGCGCCCTGCGCGGCCAGCTCCTCGGAGGTGTGGACGGCGGGAGCGGATTCCCGCCCCTCCTCGACCAGCTGCTCGAACTCCGGGGTGACCCGGGCGACCGTACCGGGGCCGAGGACGATCTGGTACGTGTCGTCCTCGACCACGCCCATGACGGCGGGGATCGCCTTGAGCGCTTCGTCGTCGACCAGCGAACGGTCGTGCAGGCCGAGGCGGAGCCGGGTCATGCAGTGGGCGATGGAGCTGACGTTCGCTGCGCCACCGACGAGCGGAAGGATCGCGGCGGCGGTGGCGCGGTTCTTGTCTTCAGTAGCCATGGGGCGTGGTGCCTTGCTGTGCGGGGGGTGCGGGCGTGGTGCGGTGGGTCAGGTGGTGCGTACGGCGGCGAGGGCGGCGCGGAGGTGGCCGTCCGACTCGCTGAGGAGGGTGGCGGCGGTGGGGCCGTCGACCTGGCCGAGGATGGTCAGGATCGCGTCCTTCACCTCGCCGTCGGTGGCGGCGAGCGCCGCCTCGATCTCCTGGTCGGAGGCGCCGGTGGCCAGCGAGACGATGCGGCGCGAGCGGGCCCGCAGCTTCTCGTTGGAGGCGCGGACGTCGACCATCAGATTCCCGTACGTCTTGCCGAGCCGGATCATCGTGATCGTCGAGATCATGTTGAGGACGAGCTTCTGCGCCGTACCGGCCTTGAGGCGGGTGGAGCCGGTGAGCAGCTCCGGGCCGACGACGACTTCGAGGCCGTGCTCGGCGGCTGCGGCGAGTGCCGAGTCCGCGTTGCAGGACAGGCCGATGGTCAGCGCGCCCCGGGTGCGGGCGTGCTCGACGGCACCGATCGCGTACGGCGTGCGGCCGGAGGCGGAGATGCCGACCACGGTGTCGTCCGCCGTGAGGCCGAGTGCGTCGAGGTCCTCGGCGGCCAGCTCCTTGCTGTCCTCGGCGCCCTCCACCGCCTTGACCATGGCGGTCGGACCGCCCGCGATGAGGCCGACGACCTCGGACGGGTCGGTGTTGAAGGTGGGCGGGCACTCGCTGGCGTCGAGGACGCCGAGGCGGCCCGCGGTGCCGGCGCCCGCGTAGATCAGCCGGCCGCCGCGCGCCATGCGCTCGGCGGTGGCGTCGATCGCGGCGGCGATCTGCGGCAGCTTGTCGGCGACGGCGGCGGGGACGGTGCTGTCCTCGCCGTTCATGATCCGCGCGATCTCCTCGGTGTCCAGGCGGTCGATCTCGGCGAGCTCCGGGCGGAACGCCTCGGTCGTGAGCGTGGCGAGTTCGGCGCGCAGCTCCCCGTATCCGTCGGGGGTGGTTGCTCCGGCGCCCGTGGCGGTGTCGGTGTCAGTGGATGAGGTCATGGAGAGCGGCTCTGCTTTCTCGAACTCGTGCGTTCAGCGGTTCAGCGGGTGCGTGGTCAGCGCGTGCGCGGGTTGTGGCGGTGGGCGAGCGCCTCGTACGAAGCGGCGAGGGCCGGGGCGGCCGTCTCGTACGTGCGCTGCGCGATGCCTATGAACAGGCAGTCCACGACGAGGAGCTGGCTCGTCCGGCTCGACATGGCGGCCGGACGGAGCTCGCTCTCGCGGGCCGTGGACGTGGTCAGGAGGTGGTCCGCGTACTGCGAGACCGGGCCGTCGGGGCGGCCGGTGATCGCGACGGTCGTCGCGCCGTGGTCGAAGGCGACCCGGAGCGGCTCGATGACGTCACCGGTGGAGCCGGAGTGGGTGATCGCGATGGCCACGTCGCCGGAGCGGAGCTGCACGGCGTTGGTGACGGCGAGGTGCGGGTCCGTGTGGGCGTGGGCGATCAGGCCGATGCGGAGCAGCTTCTGCGCCAGGTCCTGGCCGACGAGGGAGGAGGCGCCCGCGCCGTAGATGTCGATGCGGCGGGCGGTCGACGCGGCGGCCACGGCGGCGCCGAGCTGCACGGTGTCGAGTCCGGCGGCGGTGTCGGCGAGGGTCTGCTGTTCGTCGTAGGCGAGCTTGGCGACGACGTCGGCGATCGGGTCGTCGACCGTGATGTCGGCGGTGACGGCGGGTGCCCGGCCGGACAGCTGGTGGGCGGCGAGACCGGCGAGCGCGAGACGGAGGTCACGGTAGCCGGGGTAGCCGAGGAGACGGGCGGTGCGGACCACGGTGGCCTCGCTGGTGCCGGTGAGCTCGGCGAGACCGGTGACGGTGAGGGCGGCGCACCCGGCAGGGTCCCCCGCGACGGCTTCGGCTACCCGCTGCATGGAGCGGGTCATGGACGGGGCGAGGGTCCGGACCTTGGCCGCCAGAGCGGCAGGGGCGGGCGGCGAATCGCCCTTGAAACTTTCCTTCACGTCATTGGTCACCTTTGAAAGATATTTTCAAAGGTGTGGTCCGTCAACCCCCCTTTTCGCCCCCTTCCTTCGGGGGACAATGGCTGCATGGAGATGAACCCCTTGGAACAGGCACTGCACACGGCCCGGGCCCTGGTCATGGCCGATCTTGTCGCAGGTGACGTCGCCGAGGCCGAGATCGTCTCGCTGGTCGAGGACGCCGTGACGCACCGGCGCTGGTGGGTCGAGCAGTGGCCCGAGGGCGCGGACTTCGTCGTCGGTCTGATCGCCCAGGACGTGCAGGACGCCCTGCTGGAGAAGTACGGGCGCTGGCCCCTGTGCCCGGTGTGCGTCGAGGAGGGCCCGCACGCACTGGACGTCGAGCCCGAGCTCGGCCCCGACCCGCACTGGGTCTGCACGAAGGCGACCGTCCAGGTGGCCGCGGTGGGCGGGCTGAGCGGGGTGCTGCGGCGTTGACGCTCTACATCGACCCGCCGGACTGGCCGGGGCACGGGATGCTCTGGTCGCATCTGGTCAGCGATGTCTCGTTCGACGAACTGCACGCCTTCGCGGCCTCGATCGGCTGCCCGCCGCGCGCCTTCGAACGCGACCACTACGACGTGCCGGCCGCGCGCTACGCCGACGCGGTGCGTGCCGGGGCGCGGGAGGTCGGCTCGAAGGAGATCGTGCGCCGGCTCACCGCCGCTGGTCTGCGGAGACCGAAGGGACGGCCGGCGCCGGGATAGCGGGGCCGCTCGCGGCCTTCGCCGAGGCGACCAGCCGGGACGGGGTGGCCGAGCGGCGGTGCAGCCGGAGCGAGAACACGACGGCCACCAGGGCCAGCACCGTCATCGCGGCACCCGCCCACGCCGTCGCCGCGAAACCGAAGTCCGCGTCGATCACCGTGCCGCCGAGCCACGGGCCGCTCGTGTTGCCCAGGTTGAACGCGGCCGTCGTCGTCGCGCCCGCCAGGGTCGGGGCCGCGCCCGCCACGTTGAACATGCGGGCGTTGAGCGCGGGCGCCGTGAAGAACGCCGAGAGGCCCAGCAGGAAGGCGAGCGCCACTACGGCGATCTGGCTGGACGCGAACAGGGCCAGCGCCGCCAGGAAGACCGTGGAGGCCGTGATACCGCTCAGCAGCACCCCGAAAAGGTGCGCGTCCGCGACCCGGCCGCCGATCGTCGTACCGATCAGCGCGCCGACGCCGAAGAGCCCCAGCACCCACGGCACCCAGCCCGAGTCCAGCCCCGCCACATCAGTCAGCAGCGGCGCCAGATAGCTGAACGCGCAGAAGACACCCCCCGCCGCGAGCGCCGTGATCACGACCGAGAGCCAGACCTGCCGGTCCCGGTAGATCGACATCTCCCGCTTGAGCTGCGGCTTCTCGTCCGGGAGCGGGATACGGGGGATGAGCGTCGCCACTCCGACCAGCGCCACCGCGGACGCCGCGCCCACCGCCCAGAACGCCGAACGCCAGCCCAGGTGCTCACCGAGGAAGGCGCCCAGCGGCACGCCCAGCACATTGGCGATCGACAGCCCGCCGATCATCACGGCCATCGCCCGGGCCCGCGCGTTCACCGGCACCATCGCGATGGCGACCGCCGCACCGACGGCCCAGAAGCCCGCACACGCGAAAGCGCTGACCACCCGCGAAACGAAGAGCACCTCGTACGACGGAGCCAGCGCACCCGCGATCTGCCCGAGACCGAAGACCGAGATCAGGGCGATCAGCGTCGTGCGTCTCGGCAGCCTGAGCGTGGCCACGGCGAGCAGCGGAGCGCCGACCACCATGCCGATCGCGAAGGCCGATATGAGAAGCCCCGCCTGCGGAATGGACACGTCCATGTCCTCGGCGATCGGTGGCAGGAGTCCGGACAGCATGAACTCGCTGGTACCGAGGGCGAAGACCGAGAGACCCAGGATGTATACGGCCAGGGGCATACGGGCGCGGGCACGGGGACGGCTGGAGGCGGAGTCGGGCATGACAGTCAGCAACACGCATTTCGTCGCTCACATTCCCGTGAGCAGCTCCAGCTCGGTCGTGAGGTTCTGCCGCGCCCGGGGCTCCCACTCCGCGATCCCGTACGGCGTACGGAACAGCCGCGGCAGCCCCAGGAGCTGCCGCAGCACCGCCGCGCGGCCCTCCCGGAACGCCTCGTCGGGGACGAACGCGTACTCCTCGCGCACCTGCGCCGCGTACTCCGCGTACTCCTTCGGGGCGGACGCCAGGATCGCCAGATCCGCGTCGCACAGCACCTCGCCGTCGGTGTCCCCGTCCGCCGGATCGTGGGTGACCGTGAGGCGCACCAGGCGGGCCACCTCCGCCGTGACGCCGGCGGGGACACCGGCCTCGGGCAGGGCGCGCTCGGCGAGCACGGCGCTGCGCTCCTCGTTCTCGGAGCGGTCGGGGCGGTAGACGGCGTCGTGGAACCAGACGGCGAGCCGCACCACGTCCGGGGCCGCCGCATGGTCCGCGAGCGTGTCGACGCGGTCCAGGACCGCGGCCAGGTGGGCGGTGGTGTGGTAGCGCCGCTGGGGTTCGGCCCAGCGCGCCAGGAGGTTGTCGGCGTACGGCAGCGGGTCGGGACCCTCGGCGCCGCCCCGGACGGCTACGAGGGCCGCGTGCCAGCGGGTACGGAGGCTGTTGGTCATGGGGACGACCCTAGGGCCTCTCGTTCGGATCATGCCGGGCTCGCGTGCCCTGGCGCGCGCTCCCCCGAGCTCTCGGCTTCGCTCGAGCAGGGAGGGGCCCCCTCCGGCGTTGTCGTCGGTCGCCGACGCTCCGCGTCGACTCCCTCCTCCGCCTTGCAGCTGCCCACGCCAGACCCCGCTCCCTGATCCGGCCTGATCCAAACGAAAGACCCTAGGGCCTGTCGTTCGGGTCATGCCGGGCTCGCGGGGTCCGGCACGCACATCGGGGTTGAACGCCGTCGGGGCGGCGTACAACCGACGCGGTGTCGGGGTACGCCGCCCTCGGGCGGGACGAGCAGGCGGTACGCCTGCTTACTTCGGGTCGCGGTTGAACTGTGCCTTGGACCAGTAGTAGCCGAGGGCGGAGAGCGCCAGGCACCAGGCCACGGCGAGCCAGCCGTTGTGGCCGATCTCGGTGCCGAGGAGGAGGCCGCGGAGGGTCTCGATGGCGGGGGTGAAGGGCTGGTACTCCGCGATCGGCTGGAACCAGCCGGGCATCGTGTCGGCCGGGATGAAGGCGCTGGAGATGAGCGGGAGGAGGATCAGCGGCATCGCCATGTTGCTGGCCGCCTCCGCGTTCGGGCTGGCCATTCCCATGCCGACGGCGATCCAGGTGAGTGCCAGGGCGAACAGGGCGAGCAGTCCGAAGGCGGCGAGCCATTCCAGGGCGGTGGCGTCCGTGGAGCGGAAGCCGATGGCGACGGCGACGGCGCCGACGAGGACCAGGCTGGCGAGGACCTGCATCACGCTGCCGACGACGTGCCCGATGATCACGGAGCCGCGGTGGATGGCCATGGTGCGGAAGCGGGCGATGATGCCCTCGCTCATGTCGGTCGAGACCGATACCGCGGCTCCGATGACGGTGCTGCCGATGGTCATCATCAGGATGCCGGGAACGATGTAGGCGATGTAGTCGGAGCGGTCCGCGCCGCCGATCCCGGCGCTCATGACGTCGCCGAAGATGTAGACGAAGAGCAGCAGCATCATGATCGGCGTAAGCAGGAGGTTCAGGGTGAGGGACGGGTAGCGCCGGGCGTGCAGGAGGTTGCGGCGGAGCATCGTGGACGAGTCGCGGACGGCGAGGGCGAGAGAGCTCATCGGACGGTCTCCTTCGGCTGGGCGGGGATGTCGGTGGCGGTGAGGGCGAAGAACACGTCGTCGAGGTCGGGGGTGTGCACGGTCAGTTCGTCGGCCTCGATGCCGGCGGAGTCCAACTGGTCGAGGAGAGCGCGCAGTTCGCGCTGGCTGCCGTCGCTGAGGATCTGCAGGGCCAGTGCCTCGTCGTCCCGGGTGGCCTCGTTCAGGGCGGTAGCGGCCGACTGGTAGGCGGCCGGGTCGGTGAAGCGGAGGCGCACGTGGCCGCCGGGGACGATGCGCTTCAGTTCCTCGGCGCTTCCCTCCGCGGCGATCTTTCCGTGGTGGAGCACGGCGATGCGGTCGGCGAGTTCGTCCGCCTCTTCGAGGTACTGGGTGGTGAGGAAGACGGTGACGCCGCCCGTGACCAGCTCGCGGATGATGCCCCACATGGTGTGGCGGGAGCGTGGGTCGAGTCCGGTGGTCGGTTCGTCGAGGAAGATGATCCGCGGGTTGCCGACCAGGGTCATGGCGATGTCGAGGCGGCGCTTCATGCCGCCGGAGTAGGTGGAGGCGGGCTTCTTGGCTGCCTCCACCAGGTCGAAGCGTTCCAGCAGTTCGGCGGCGACCCGCTGTCCCTCGCTCTTGGACAAGTGGTGCAGGTCCGCCATGAGGAGCATGTTCTCCTCGCCGGTGATCAGCCCGTCGACCGCGGAGAACTGACCGGTGACGCCGATGGAGGCGCGGATGGCCTGCGGGTCGGTGGACAGGTCGTGGCCGCCGATGTGGAGGGTGCCGGAACCGGGGTCGGGGGAGACGAGGGTGGAGAGGATGTTGACGGCGGTGGTCTTGCCGGCGCCGTTCGGACCGAGCAGCGCGAAGACCGTTCCTTCGGGGACGGTCAGATCGATGGAGTCGAGGACGGTCTTGTCGCCGTAGGTCTTACGCAGCCCGTTCGCCGCGATGGCCAAGCCGGTCATGGAGGGTTCTCCTTGTAGAGGTGGGGAGTTCAGGGGCTGCGCGCGTTCGGAGGTTGCGGAGTCGGAGGCTGCGGGGTCAGAGGCTGCGGGCGGTGATGTCGCCGTGGGCGGTGGTCGCGTGGATGTTCAGGGCGGCGGCGCCGTCGGTGTTCTTCAGGGCGTTGTGCAGCCGGCCGTAGGTGGTGCCGGCGTCCAGGGAGGCGGAGACGCCGCGGGCGGCGCCGACCGTGATGTCGCCGGACTCCGTGCGCAGCGTGACCGTGCCGTCCACGGCCTCGGTGATGTGGAGGTCGCCCTTCAGCGTGCTGATCTCGGCGGGGCCGCCCAGGCGGCCGACCGAGATGTCACCGGCCTGGAGGGTGAGGCGGGCACTCGCGGTCTCGTCGAGCTTGACCGAGCCCTGCGCACCCTCGAAGGCGACGTCGCCGAGCCGTCCGACGCCCCGGAGTTCGGCGCTCGCCGCCTTCGCCTCGACGCGGGAGCCGGCGGGCAGTTGGACGGTCACCTCGACGGAGCCGGACGTGCCGAGGATCCGGTTCTTCGCCGGGGCGGTCTCGATCCGCAGGACGCCGTCGCCGTATTCGACCGTGGTCTGCTCGGCGGCCTTCACGTCGCGGCTGTTCGAGGCGTCCGCGGGAAGAACCTCGACGGCGGTGTCGGTGCGGTCGGTGGCGATGAGGCGGATGTGTCCGGCCGGGATGTCCAGGACGGCGGTGATCGGGGCGGTGGTGGGGAAGTTCGACATTTTGCTCTCCATCGGTTCGTTCGGTTCGGTGTTTCCGATGAAGGAAAAGCTACGTTGCGTTCACGAGTCCGGCAACAGTCTTGTTGGCCCAACTCCCCATAACCGCAGGTGAAAGAAGGGAAATTGTTGCAATGGTTTTCGAGCTTAATGCAACGATGGCCGTCCTTTCGTTGCAATGGAATGGAAGTGAACGCTAGGGTGACGGCACCCGAGGAGTACGAAGGAGAGCGCGATGCCAGGCGGCAGGCTCACCCCGCAGGAACGTCAGCAGATCGCGTCGGGGCTGGCCGACGGCCTCGCCTACGCGGAGATCGCCCGACGCCTCGACCGTCCGACGTCGACGGTCACGCGGGAGGTGATGCGTAACGGCGGCGCCGGCGGCTACCGCGCGGACCTGGCCCACCGCGCCACCGAACACCGTGCCCACCGGCGCGGTCAGACCGCCGCGCCCCGGGGGTCGGAGGCGCCCCCGCAGGCCCACGGGCGCGACGCCGAGGCCGTGCGCGCGTACGAGGAGGTGCTCACCACCGTCCTCGTCCAGACGGGCATGCCCAAGATGATGGCCCGGGTCATGGCCTGTCTCTTCATCACCGACGCGGGCAGCCTCACCGCGGCCGAACTCGTCCAGCGGCTCCAGGTCAGCCCGGCGTCCGTCTCCAAGGCGATCACGTTCCTCGACGACCAGGGGATGATCCGCCGGCAGCCCGACGAGGGCCGCCGCGAGCGCTATGTCATCGACGCCGACGTCTGGTACCAGTCGATGATGGTCAGTGCCCGGGCCACGGCGCATCTCGTCGAGACCACACGGGAGGGGGCCGGCGTCCTGGGCCCCGGCACTCCGGCCGGCACCCGCATGGAGAACATCGCCCGCTTCCTCGACTTCGTCAGCGAGAGCATCTCCCGCGCCGCGAACCAGGCCCGCGACATCCTCCACACGAAGCCCGAAACGACCTCGGACGGCACGGCCTCGGACACTCCCTAGCGCGAACGCCGAACGGCGGCGGGGCCGCCGTGCAGCCCCACCGCCGTTCGACGAACGCGCCTTCTATGCCCCGGCCTTGAACCCCCGCAGGCGCAGGGAGTTGCCGACCACGAAGACCGAGGAGAACGCCATCGCGGCCCCCGCGATCATCGGGTTGAGGAGTCCGGCGGCGGCGAGCGGCAGAGCGCCCACGTTGTAGGCGAAGGCCCAGAACAGGTTCGTACGGATCGTGCCGAGCGTCCGGCGCGACAGCCGGATGGCGTCCGCCGCGGCCCGCAGGTCTCCGCGTACGAGGGTCAGGTCACCGGCCTCGATCGCGGCGTCCGTGCCCGTGCCCATCGCCAGACCCAGATCGGCCTGGGCGAGGGCGGCGGCGTCGTTGACCCCGTCGCCGACCATGGCGACCGAACGGCCCTCCGCCTGGAGGCGCTTGACCACGTCGACCTTGTCCTCGGGCATGACCTCCGCGTACACCTCGTCGATCCCGACCTCGGCCGCGACCGCCTCCGCCACGGCCCTGTTGTCGCCGGTGAGCAGGATCGGGGTCAGCCCCAGGTCCCGCAGCCGGCGGATCGCCTCCGCGCTGGTGTCCTTCACCGCGTCGGCGACTTCGAGGACCGCCCGTGCCTCGCCGTCCCAGGCGACGGCGATGGCCGTACGGCCCGCGGCCTCCGCCTCGGCCTTCCTGCGGGCCAGTTCCGCCGGCAGGTGGATCTCCCACTCGGCGAGCAACTGCTCACGGCCGACGAGGACGGCGTGGCCCTCGACGATTCCCTGGACGCCGAGGCCCGCGATGTTGGCGAAGTCCTCGGGGGTGGGGAGGGTGCCGACCTGCGCGGCGGCGCCTGCGGCGACGGCCTGGGCGATGGGGTGTTCGGAGGAGTGCTCCAGGGCTCCGGCGATGCGCAGGACGTCCGTTTCGGTGGTGCCGTCGGTGGTGTGGACGCCCAGCAGGGTCATGCGGCCGGTGGTGACGGTGCCGGTCTTGTCGAGGACGATCGTGTCGACGCGGCGGGTGGTTTCGAGGACTTCGGGGCCCTTGATGAGGATGCCGAGCTGGGCTCCGCGTCCGGTGCCGACCATGAGCGCGGTGGGTGTGGCGAGGCCGAGGGCGCAGGGGCAGGCGATGATCAGGACGGCGACCGCGGCGGTGAACGCGGCGGTGAGGCCCGCGCCGTTGCCGAGCCAGAAGCCGAGCGTGCCCAGGGCGAGGGCGATCACGACGGGGACGAAGACCGCGGAGATCCGGTCGGCGAGGCGCTGGGCCGCCGCCTTGCCGTTCTGGGCGTCCTCGACGAGCTTGGCCATCCGGGCGAGCTGGGTGTCGGCGCCGACCCGGGTGGCCTCGACGACGAGCCGGCCGCCCGCGTTGAGGGTGGCCCCGGTGACGGAGTCCCCGGTACCGACCTCGACGGGGACGGACTCGCCGGTGAGCATCGAGGCGTCGACCGCCGACGAGCCCTCGACGACGGTGCCGTCGGTGGCGATCTTCTCGCCGGGGCGGACCAGGAAGCGGTCCCCGACCCGGAGGTCGGCGGTCGCGACGGTGACCTCGCCGCCGTCGCGCAGGACGGTGACCTCCTTCGCGCCGAGCTCCAGGAGCGCCTTGAGCGCGGCCCCCGCCTTCCGCTTGGAGCGGGCCTCGAAGTAGCGCCCGGCCAGGATGAACGCGGTGACCCCGGCGGCGGCTTCGAGGTAGATGTTCCCTGCCCCGTCGCTGCGGCCGATGGTCAGCTCGAAGGGGTGCGTCATGCCGACCATGCCGGCGGTGCCGAAGAAGAGCGCCCACACCGACCAGAGGAACGCGGCCGAGGTGCCGACCGAGATCAGCGTGTCCATCGTCGCGGCGCCGTGCTTGGCGTTGGTCCAGGCGGCGCGGTGGAAGGGCCAGGCGGCGTAGGTGACGACGGGGGCGGTGAGGGTCAGCGAGAGCCACTGCCAGTAGTCGAACTGGAGCGCGGGGATCATCGCCATCGCGATGACGGGCACGGCGAGCGCGACGGCGGTCAGCAGCCGCTGCCGCAGCGGACGGAGCTCGTCGGCCTCCGTCTCCTGCGGGGCGCCCTCCCCGGCGCGTACCGGGGGAGCGGGTTCCTGCGCGGTGTACCCGGTGGCCTCGACGGTGGCGATCAGGTCCTGCACGGAGACGTCCGCGCCCCGGTAGCTGACCTTGGCCTTCTCGGTGGCGTAGTTGACGGTGGCCTCGACCCCGTCCATCCGGTTCAGCTTCTTCTCGATCCGGGCCGCGCACGAGGCGCAGGTCATGCCGCCGATGGCGAGCTCGACCTCGGCAGCGGTGCCGGTTGCGGCGTCGGGTGTGGCGGTCTGCGCGGACACGGGGTTCCTCCCTGGCGTCTGGTACCTGTCTCAGATACCGATTGGATACCCCCTGGGGGTATCCGCTCCTCTTATGTATACCCCCCACCCCTATGAAACGCAAGGGATGATCCACGGGGCGGCCGTGTGGCTCGCACATCACCTCCCCCGCGCGTTTACATGGGGAGCCGCACCTTCCGTCGTGCGACCCGTAGGCTGGCCATTGGACTAGACCTATAGCTGTTATCTGGAGGAATGGGGACCCATGAGCAACCGTGCAGTCCTGGAGGTGATCGCCCTCGACGCGCAGGACGCGGTCGCTGCCCAGGCGGGTGGTGCGGACCGCCTCGAACTGGTCACCGACATGGCCGCGGACGGCCTGACGCCGTCCCGTGAGACCTTCGCGGAGATCCGGGCCGCCGTGGACATTCCGCTGCGCGTCATGCTCAGGGTCGCGGACGGGTTCGCGGCCGGGGACATCGACGTACTGGTGGAGAAGGCGCACGAGATGCGGGCCGAGGGCGCCGAGGAGTTCGTCCTCGGCTTCCTCGACGAGGAGGGGCACCCCGACCTGGTCGCCGTCGAACGGATCGTCGCCGAGCTGGACGGCTGCCGGTGGACCTTCCACCGGGCGATCGACCGCTCCGTCGACCGCGACGGCCTGCGCAAGGCCCTCGCCGACCTGCCCGGCCTGGACACCTACCTCACGGCGGGCGCGGCGGGCGGCGTCGACGAGGGCATCCCGACCCTCCTGGCGGAGGCGGCCCGCTCGGGCTCGCCGGGCTACGAGCCCCAGATCCTGGTGGGCGGCGGCCTCCGCCTGGATCACCTCCCCCGGCTCCTCGCCGGCGGCATCGAGGCCGTCCACATCGGTGGAGCGGCCCGCCCCGGCGGCTGGTCGGCGCCGGTGGACGCGGCGGCGGTACGGGAGTGGCGGGCGGCCCTGGACGGCTGAGCGCAGGACGTGAAGAGCCCCTGGCGGGCGGGTTCCCGGTGAGGGAATCCGCCCGCCAGGGGCTTTGTCACGCATGTGCCGGACCGCGCGCCCGTCCGTCCGTCCGCCTGGCAGGGCGTCAGGGCGTCAGGGTCGGGTCAGGGTGTCAGAGGCACTCGGAACCGTCGGAAGCGCTGAAGATGTAGCCGCCCTTCCAGTTGATCAGGTTCGAGGTGCCGGCCTCGTTCTTCATCAGCGCGGACAGGCCGACGCAACGGCCCCCGGCGGCGGCGGTGCTGCTGTAGACCGGGCCCGCGTACTCGGAGAAGGAGCCCTTGTCGATGTCGGCGCCGCCCGTGTTGTCGCCCGCCCAGATCCGCAGGTCCATGTAATTGGCGCTGCCCGGCGTGTTGTTGTCCAGGATGGCGCAGGCGCTCGTGGCACCGGCGTTGCTGTAGAAGAACAGCGTGCCGTGACGCGTCGTCGAGTTGGGCAGCGGCTTGGCGTCGTCGAGCTCGTACGTGGAACCGCAGATGTTGGCCGCGGCCACCACCGCCGCGCTCTGGCTCTTGGCGATGGCGCGCGTTTCGGCGTCGGCCCTCGGGGACAGCTTGACGGCGGACACCTGCGCCGCGGCCTTCCCCTCGCCCGCGAAGGCGTGCGGTGCCGCCACGAGCGAGGTGGCACAGACGGTGACGGCAGCGGCGAACACGCCTGCCTTGCGAAGAGTGCTCATGTGGTTTCGCCTTCCCCTGTTGTGCATCGAACCTTGCGGATCAGGGCAGCCCCCCGCCGCGAACCAGATAGATGATTAAGGGCAGTTGGGCATCCGACAAGGCCCCGATGGGGCGGATTGTCGGCATATGGCGGCATCGACGATCAAGGATTTTACTGCACTGTGATCCTGCTCGTGCATCCGCGCGTGCGCGCACAACTCCTGCTGCAGAAGCGGAAGTTGGCCGGATTTCGCTCCGGCGCAACCTACGCCTACGCCTGCCCCAGTGCTGCCGGCAACGGCGCCGCGTGCAGCACCACGAGCCCCGAGACCGCACGGGTCAGCGCCACGTACAGGCGGCGCAGGCCGGTGCGTTCGTCGGGTTCCCCGTCGACCACCGCCGCCGGGTCGTCCAGTACCACGTAGTCGTACTCCAGGCCCTTCGCCAGCGAGGCCGGGACCAGAGTCAGGCGCGATTCCGCCGTCGTCTCCTCGCCGGGGGAGAGGTGCACATGACCCGCCGCCTCCAGCGCCGCGGCGAGAGCCGGGATGCGGGCGTCGGCGGCGATCAGGCCGATCGAGCCCTCGTGGGCCAGCGACTCCTCACAGGCCGCGAGGACCGCCGCGTCCAGATCGGCCGGGTCCGCCACCTCCCGTACGGCCATCGAACCCGGCGACTCACGCACCGACTCCACCGGGGCCAGACCCGGTGAGATCGCGGGCAGCAGCCGTGAGGCGTACGCGATCACCTCGCGGGGCACACGGAAGCCCGCCGTCAGCTCCTCGACCAGCGCGTCCGGCTTGCCCAGGTGGAAGAGCGCCTGCTCCCAGCTCTCCGTGGACCACGGCGTCGTGCCCTGCGCGAGGTCGCCGAGCACCGTCGCCGAACCGGTCGAGCAGCGGCGGCCCACCGCGCGGTACTGCATCGGCGACAGGTCCTGCGCCTCGTCGATGACGACATGACCCAGCGAGTGCGTGCGGGCCACCAGGTCGCCCGCCTCGTCGATCAGCACCGCGTCCGCGAGCGACCACTTGGCGGACTTCACGCTGCGCGGCGGCTTGGACCAGAGAATCGTCTTCTGCTCGTCCGCGCCGAGCACGCCGTCCGCGTGCGCGGCCAGGAAGTCCGGGTCGGAGAGGAGCCGCAGCACGAGCTTGGCCGGGTCGACCGCGGGCCAGGCCGCCTTCACGGCCGCCTTCACCGCGGGGTTGCGGGCCACCGCGTTCTGCACCCGGTCGTCGGGTGCCTCGCCCGCCTCCTCCATCCGGGTCAGGACGCAGTGCGCGATGCGCTGGGGGAGCGCCTCGTGGGCGGCGCCGTAGCGGATGTCGCGGGCCAGCAACTCCTTGACGATCTCTTCGAGTTCGTACGCGGGCACCCGCCAGCGGCGCGAACCGCGCACCACCATCACCGGCTCCGTCGGCAGCGTCACGTGCGAACGGATCGCCCGCCGCAGGATCTCCGCCATCCGGGCGTCGCCCTTGACCACGGCGGCGGCTGCCTCGTCCGTGCCCCGGACCTCGACCTGCGCCGTCACCAGGTCGTCGACGGTCGCCTGCTTCACCTCCAGCTCACCCAGCGCGGGCAGCACCTGCTCGATGTAGTGGAGGAAGGAACGGTTCGGTCCGATCACCAGGGTCCCGGTGCGGGCCAGCCGCTCGCGGTGCGCGTACAGCAGGTAGGCGACACGGTGCAGGCCCACGGCGGTCTTGCCGGTGCCGGGTCCTCCCTGCACGCACACCGTCCCGCCGAGCCCGCTTCGTACGATCTCGTCCTGCTCGGGCTGGATCGTGGCCACGATGTCGCGCATCGGACCCACGCGGGGCCGCTCGATCTCCGCCTGGAGGAGCTTGCTGGTCTGCGCCGCCTCGGCCGGGTCGCTGAGGTGCTCGTCCTCGTACGCGGTCAGCTCACCGCCCGTGTAACCGAAGCGGCGCCGCTGGCCGACGTCCTGCGGGTCCTTCTTGGACGCCCGGTAGAACGGCTGGGACACCGGCGCGCGCCAGTCGATGACCATCGGGTCGCCGGCGGCGTCGTGGACGTGGCGCCGTCCGATGTAGAACTGCTCGCCCTCGGCGCCCTCCGCCTGCTCCGCGCCGACCTTGTGCAGATAGTCCAGGCGTCCGAAGAACAGCGGGGTGTGGGAGAGGTCGGCGAGCGCCTTGATGCGGTCGTCGATCTGGGCCTGGAGGACGACGGAGTTCACCCAGTTCGCGGTGACGTCGCGGATGTCGAGGGACTGGACGTCCTCGCGCATGGCGCGCAGCGCGGCGCGGGACTCGGCGAGGTGGGCGCGTTCGCGCGCCAGGGGGTCCTGGGGGGCCAGAGGCTCGGTGGGGTGGTCGCTTGCTGCTTCGTGCGCGGGCACGGTGTTGCCTCCGACTTTTCAACGCAGGACGGCGGACCGCGCTCTCCTCCACGAAGGGAGGCGGCGCGATCCGCTCGGATCCGCTCAGGGATGTATGCGAAGGTGTCGGCCGGTTTCCGTCCGGCCGGCGGCGCTCCCCCGGCTGCCGGCGGAGGCCGGTACCACGGTGCGGGAGGCGGGCAGACCGGCGATTGTAGCCAGCGCGGCCCGCCGGGGCGAACGGTTTGCACCGGCTCCACCCCGTAGGGGACGCCGTGCGACCCGAGGGGGACCCCCGCCCCCGCGGGGTTCAGCCCGCAGGCCGACGCCTCGCCGGGCCGGGCGGAGCACCATGGAATACATGAGCACCGTTTATCTGAACCCCCGCAGAACAGGCCCCGCGCACGGCGCGACCGCGGTCACCGGCCGCCACCCCGGTCACCGCGTCGGCGACGCGTTCCGTGCCGTCACCGTCTTCGTCCGTACCGGGTTCCGGGTGGCCGTCCTCGGCGAGTACGCGGAAGAGGCCGGCGTCCGCCGCCCGCGCTGAGCACGCTGGGCCGGAGCCCCGCGCGGCGGGCCGGCCGCCCGGCTGTCCGCTCAGCTCTCCGCGAGCAGTTCGTCCGCGTCCATGATCCGGTACGCGTACCCCTGCTCGGCCAGGAACCGCTGGCGGTGCGCCGCGAAGTCCTGGTCGATCGTGTCGCGCGCCACCACCGAGTAGAACCGGGCCTCGTGCCCGTCGGCCTTCGGCCGCAGCACGCGCCCGAGCCGCTGGGCCTCCTCCTGACGCGAGCCGAACGTTCCCGACACCTGGATGGCGACGGTCGCTTCCGGCAGGTCGATCGAGAAGTTGGCGACCTTCGACACGACCAGGACGTTGATCTCGCCCTGACGGAACGCCTCGAAGAGGATCTCGCGCTGGGCGTTGCTCGTCTCGCCCTTGATCACCGGGGCGTTCAGGTGCTCACCCAGCTCGTCGAGCTGGTCGATGTACTGGCCGATCACCAGGGTCTGCTCGCCCTTGTGCTTGGCGACCAGTGCCTCCGTGACCTTCCGCTTCGTCGCCGTCGTGGCGCAGAACCGGTACTTCTCCTCGGCCTCGGCCGTCGCGTACGCCAGCCGCTCCGAGTCCGTCAGATTGACCCGTACCTCGACACAGTCGGCGGGTGCGATGTACCCCTGCGCCTCGATCTCCTTCCACGGCGCGTCGAACCGCTTGGGTCCGATGAGCGAGAAGACGTCCGACTCGCGGCCGTCCTCCCGGACGAGGGTCGCCGTGAGGCCGAGCCGGCGCCGCGCCTGGAGGTCGGCGGTGAACTTGAAGACGGGCGCGGGCAGCAGATGCACCTCGTCGTAGATCACCAGACCCCAGTCACGGGAGTCGAACAGCTCCAGGTGCGGGTAGATGCCCTTACGGCGGGTCGTCAACACCTGGTACGTGGCGATGGTGACCGGCCGGATCTCCTTGCGCGTACCGCTGTACTCGCCGATCTCGTCCTCGGTCAGCGAGGTGCGCTTGATCAGCTCGTGCTTCCACTGCCTGGCCGAGACCGTATTGGTGACCAGGATCAGCGTGGTCGCCTTGGCCTCCGCCATCGCACCGGCCCCGACCAGGGTCTTTCCCGCACCACAGGGCAGGACGACGACACCGGAGCCGCCGTGCCAGAAGCCTTCGACGGCCTGCTTCTGGTACGGGCGCAGGGACCAGCCGTCCTCGGCCAGCTCGATGGGGTGGGCCTCCCCGTCGACGTACCCCGCGAGGTCCTCGGCGGGCCAGCCGAGCCTGAGCAGCGTCTGCTTGATCTGCCCGCGCTCGGAGGGATGCACCGCGACGGTGTCCGGGTCGATGCGCTCGCCGACCAGCGGCGCGACCTTCTTCGACCGGAGGATCTCCTCCAGGACGGGACGGTCGGTGGTGGTCAGGACCAGGCCGTGCACCGGGTGCTTGGAGAGGGTGAGGCGGCCGTACCGCGCCATCGTCTCGGCGATGTCGACCAGGAGCGCGTGCGGCACGGGGTAGCGGGAGTACTCCACCAGGGCGTCGACGACCTGCTCGGCGTCGTGCCCGGCGGCGCGGGCGTTCCACAGGCCGAGGGGGGTCACCCGGTAGGTGTGGATGTGCTCGGGCGCACGCTCCAGCTCCGCGAAGGGGGCGATCACACGGCGGCAGGCGTCAGCCAGCTCGTGGTCGACTTCGAGGAGCAGCGTCTTGTCGCTCTGGACGATGAGGGGTCCGGTCACGCGCTTCGGCCCTTTCTGCTCTGCTGCTGGGAACGGCCAAACGTCCAGTGTGCCGCATGCGGAGCGATTGAGGCCGGGTGTGTGACGGAGGCGTCCGTACCCCGGCCGCCGCGAGCCGTCGCGCCCGGCCGCTCAGGCCCGGGAGACCTCCGGCTCCAGGGAGATCGCGACGAGCCGGTCGCTCATCCCCGCGGGGGGCTCGCCGGCCACCAGGGCGCGGTGGTCGCGGATCGCCGGGTCGGTGAGGGTGAGGGTCAGTACGGGGCAGTCGGAGGAGTCGTTGGAGAGCTCCGGCGTGCACCGGGCGACGTCGTTCAGGGTGTAGCCGGGGCACACGGCACCGGCCGGCAGATCCACGTCCAGGAGCAGTTCCTTGCCGGGAGCGACACGGAAGCTGCCGGACTTCGGGGGCCGGACCGGTGCCCCCTCGAAGCTCGCGTCCACCACCACGGCGGAGAGGCCCCGGGCCGAGGCGCGGCGGCCCTCGCCGTGCGGGCCGAAGACATCGAGGGTGACGTTGCCGGCGCGGAGGGGCGCGGCCAGCAGCAGCGGCAGCTGATCGGTGCGGACGGCCAGGTGGACGGTGAAGCGGGCCTTGCCCGGCTGGTCGGGCCCGGGGTCCACGAAGCCCCAGCCGCCGAACGCCAGCTGCGGGTCACGGCTCTTCTCGCCCTTGCCGTGCGCCACCGGCCGCGGCCAGTCGTCGACCCCGCATGCCGAGAGCAGCGCCGTCGGATCGCCCCTGCCCGGGAGCGGGGTGTCCTTGAGCGGTTCGGAAGGGAGGCCGAGGCGCGGCTGTGCGGGCTGCTCGGACGCCGCCGGCCGGTACACCTGCCAGGCCGTCAGGACGAGGAGCGCGAGTACGGGCACGGCGAGGAGGAACACGGAACGCAGGGAGGGACGGAACATGTCTCTTTCTGCGCACGGGAAGCCGAGAACGTCACTTCCGCCAGGTCACGCGCCCGTGTCGTCGGCCAGCTCCGCCACACCCGTGATGCGGTGCAGCGGGTACGTGCGGACCTCGTCGGCCGTGTGGTCGAAGGCCGTGACGAAGCCGCCCTCGACGCGGACCGGGGCGATCACGCGCTGGCTGGCCGCGCCGTCCGCGTTGACGTAGCCGATCCAGACGGCGGAGCCCGTCATCGCGGCGGCCTGGACCGTCGCCAGGGTCTCGGCGGAGGTCGTACGGGGGAGGGAACCGGCCACCGGCACCTCGGTGCCGTCCTTGCGGACGACCGTGGCCGCCGTGTCCCCGGCGCGGATCGCCCGGACCGCGGCGCCCAGCAGGGTGTCGTCGGGGACGGGCGGGCCTTCGGGGACGGGGGCGGGGGCCGAGCGGGGCGGGGTGCGGCGGGCGCCCGCGCGGGTGATCAGGACGTCGCCCTCGGCGGATTCGGCGGCCGGCGCGTATCCGATCTCGCGCAGCCCCTCCAGGAGGGACGCCGGGTCGGTCTGGGCGGCCAGGACGGTCGGCGCGAGCCGGCGCAGCCGCAGGTTCGCCGAACGCTTGTCGGCGAGGATCTCGTTGAGGACGGCCTCGTCGTCGCAGCGCACGTACGCGGAGGCGGCGCCGATCCGCAGGTGACCGTGGCGGCGGGCCACGTCGTCGATGAGGTAACTGAGCGGCTGCGGAACCGGCGTACGGCTGTGCGCGGCCAGGAAGGCGTGCAGATCGGTGGCCGCCTGCCCGGCGTCCAGGGCGCGGCGTACGGAACCGGGGGTGAAGCGGTAGACGGTCGCCCCGCCCTTGGACTCGATGTCCGCGAGCACCGAGAGCATCTCGGCCAGGGGGCGGTTCAGCGGGCCGGGGGCGACGGCCGTCAGGTCGGCCTGGAGCAGCACGTGGTCCAGCGGTTCGGGGACGAGCGGGGCGAGGCGGGCGGCTGCCTCGTCCGGGCCGTCCTCCAGCAGCGCGCGGGCCTGCGAGGAGAGGGCGCCCCGGCCGGTGATGCCGAGGAGTTCCGACTCGTTGAGCGTCCACAGCGCGATCCGGGAGCGCAGGTCGGCGGTGTCTCCGGGGGCGGTGGCCGCGGCGGGGGAGGCGGGAGCGCCGTAGGTCGTCCCGGCCGCCCTGGACGGGGTGCCGGCCGAGGTGCCGGCCGCTGTCCCGCCCTTCGTTCCGGTGCGCAACGGGCGTTCCCAGCGCAGCCGGGCGAGGAGGCTCGCCGGGTCGGGCGCGGTGCCCGGGGGCAGTGCGCCGAGCAGGGCCAGCACCCGGCGGCGTACCTCGGGCGCGGTGGAGCGGTCCAGTTCGGGGCCGAGTGCGGAGAGCGCCCGGCCCTTGGCGTCCTGGCCGCCGACCAGGCCCGCGGTGCGGGTGGCGGCGAGCCAGGCGGTGGCGAGGTGCACCCAGCGGTCCTGGGCGGGGAGTTCGAGCCAGTCGTCGTACGCGGGCGTCGCCGCGTACCGCTCGTCCGTCTCGCCGTCGGAGGCCAGCAGTCCGGCCGCGTAGGCGAGTTCGACCCAGAAGGCGGCGACCGGTTCGGACACGTCCATCGCGCTCGCGGCCCGCTTGAGCTCGCGCACGCTCAGGCCGCCCGCCCGGAGGATGGCGGGGCCGCCGCCGTTCCAGAACTTCAGCAGCTCCTCGATCGTGGACATCGCCATGAACGCCTGGCCGGCGGCGGCTCTGTCCACAGCCTGGGGATCGCGCTCGGCGGTGGCCTCGACGGGCGGCGCCACCGGTTCGGGGACGCGGTGGGCGCGACCGGCCCGCAGATGGAGGGCCGCCTCGCGCGGCAGCACGACGGTCCGCGTCGACACGGGCAGGAGCAGTCCGCGGTCGCGGAGCCACTTCACGGGAGGCGTGGGGTTCGGTGTGACTTCCCCGTACGGCGGGCCCCACACCAGCCGGTCCAGTACGGACAGGGCCTCGACCGGCGCGGTGTCCAGCAGCGCGCCCATCCGGGTCCGGTCGGTGAACAGGCCGGAGAGCGCGGTCACGGCGGAGACCGGGTCGTGCGTGGCGGGCAGCCCGGCGTCGGTCAGGATCTCCTGGAGCCGGCCGGGGGACATGCCCGCCGTGGCCTCGGCGACGGTCGGACCGAGCCCGGTGGGGGAGGGGTGCTGGGGAGAGGGGGCGAGCAGCTCGCGAGCGGTGCGCACCAGGTGCAGCCGCTCGTCCTCGCCCCAGACGAGGGCCTGTTCGCGCAGGTCCTTCAGGGCGACGGGCAGCGCGGCGGCGATCGCGGCGCCCATGTCGTCGCGCTGGTCGCCGTCGTCCTGGCCGTCACCGGTCAGGAGGGAGAGCAGCGTGTCGTACGGAGCCGGGTCCGGCGCGACGGCCAGCGCCTCCGCTGTCTGCAGCGCGAAGCGGTCCAGGTGTTCCAGCGCGCGGACGACGGAGGCCCGGGTGCCCGCACGGGTGGCGAGTTGGGTGATGTCGTTCGGCACGGGGTTGAGCAGGTCGGGGCGGGCACGCAGAAGCCGTGCCAGCGATTCGTCGCCCCTGGCGCGCAGGGCTTCGGCGAGCGTGCGCGGTGGTGTGGTCGTCCCCATCCGTCCCACGGTAGCCCGTCGGAGACCCGGGACCGGAGTGCCGGGCTCGCCGCGATGCGGTGAGGGAGGGTGCCGGGGGCATCGACGGGGGCCCGCGGACCCCCGATCCGTCACCCGCGTTGGGCGATGCCGAGACAGCCGGGGCGCTCCACGCCGTACCTGCGGGATGCGGTCCCCCTGCGGGGAAGCCCTGGGGTTCCTCCACAAGAATCCGCCGAAACGCTACGGTCGGGGCAGGGCGGGTAGAGGGGAACGACCGCGTGGGGATCGAGAGCGACCAGCTCGTCTACGACTATCTGAGCCGGGTCGGGGACCTGGCCCAGCAGCAACAGCTGTCCTCGGGCGCCCGGATGAGACTCGTCTCGACGCTGCGGGGCGAGATCGAGCGGCAGCGCGGGACGGCCGGCGCGGACTCGCCCGCGGTGGTGCGGCGCATCATCGGCAGGCTCGGTACGCCGGACGAACTGGTGGCCGAGGCAGCCGAGTCGGCCGACGGAACGGTGACGCTGCCGTCGCCGCGCACGGCGGCGGAGACGGACGCGAAGCGCCCCCGCGCCGTGCCCCGGCCACGGCGCGGAATGCTCCGCAAAGACACTTCCGGCAAGGGCGCGTCGGCGGAGGCCCCGGCCGAGGAGAGCACCGGCCCGGTGCCGGGCTGGCCGTCCGCGCAGGCACCCCACATGGCGGGCCTTGACCAGGCACCGTCCGGGGCCGGCGCGGACGCGGAGTGGTGGCGCATCGAACCGGGGCCGTTCAGCGAGGGGGTGAGCGTGCCCGGCTTCGTCGGCGGTGTGGAGATCCCCGAGATGCTGAAGCCGCCGCCTCCGGTGCGCCCCGACGAGGCCGAAGAGGAGGAAGCGGGGGACGAGGAAGAGGGCGGCGAGGCCGAGGAGGCGGAGCCCCGCCCCCGCAGGAGACTGCGCCCGCGCCTCCGCAAGAAGGCCGCGCCGGAACCCGAGGAGGCAGCGGCGCCCGCCCGCGCCGGCTTCTCGCACCCTCTCCTGCTCCTGGCCGCCGCCCTGCTGGTCGCCGGCGCGGTCATGGGCTCCTGGCTGGCCCTCGCGGGCGGCTGGCTGCTCGCGTACAGCTCGCGCAAGCTCTCCCGGGCCGAGGCGAAATGGGCGGCCATGGGCCTGCCCGGAGTCGTCGTGGCCGGAGCCCTCGTCTGGCTCTGGGGCCGCCTGGACGGCAGGTGGGGCGCCCCGATCCCGGACGACGGAATGGGCGAGGCCCTGGCCTCCACCTGGCCGGTGGTGGTCCGCACGGCGGCGGTGGCTTCGGCGCTCTATCTGGTGTGGCGGGCCCGGCGGCGTACGGACTGAAGGGGCCGTGCGGCGTCACGTGGCAGCACATGGCACACCGCGTGGCACCGCCCGGCGCCAGCTGGTGTCATCCGGTGCCGCGTGGTGCCATCTCGTGCCCCCGTAGGCGCCGTGACACGCGTGGCGCCACGATTGCGCACCTAGGTGCCAGCATGTTTTCGCAGGTCAGAGCGTTGGTCTCGGTGGTGAACCCGGAGATGTCCCTTCATGGCTTGCGCGTGGCGCCATAGTGGTGCCATGATGGCGCTATGGACCTCACCCCGTATGTCGACTCCCTCCGCCGCGAACTCGCGGTGGCTGCCGAAGCCGGCGGCAACGAAGCCCGCGAACTGGCCGAGAGGCTCACCGCTCCCCTGGAGTCGGCGACCCGCCTGACCATGCTCAACGTGCTCTCCGCCGCGATGGACGAGATCACCCGTGAACTCGCCCCCGGCTCGGTCGACGTACGGCTGCGCGGACTCGACCCCGACTTCGTGGTGACGCCGCCGCCCACCTATGGCGGCGCACCCGCGGAGCCGGCCGGGCCCGCCGAACCGTTCAGGGCCCCGGCCCCGGCCGAGGGCGACGAGGGCGGCACCGCCCGCGTCAACCTGCGTCTGCCGGCCCACCTCAAGGCCCGCGCCGAGGAGGCCGCGGCCCGCGAGGGTCTGTCCGTCAACGCGTGGCTGGTGCGCGCCGTGTCGGCCGCGGTCGACGGCGGCACCCGGCCGCGTACGACGGGGAAGGCCCAGAGCATCGGACAGAACTTCACGGGCTGGGTGCGCTGACCGCATCCCCGCCCGCACCACTTCACCCGCACCACTTCACCCACAGCACGTCCCACCAGCGGGGACGCCCTGAAGACCCAAGAGGACGGGACAGCCATGCCTTCTTTCGACACCCCCGAAGCGATCTCGGCCACGACCCATGTGGAGGCCGGTTCCCTTCAGTTCACCGCAAGCGACCGCCTCGACACCGTCGTCGAGGTGCGGCCCCGCGACCCGAAGAAGGACCTGGACGTGCGGGCGGCCGACCAGACCCAGGTCGCCTGCTCCGGCGGCGCGCTGACCATCAGGACGCCCAAGTCCGGCATGTTCGGCCGCACCGGCGTCGTCGACGTGACGGTCGAACTGCCCACCGGCTCCCGCATCGACGCGACCGGTGCCTGGACCCAGGTCCTCGGCGAGGGCCGGCTCGGCGAGGTCCGCGTCAAGACCTCGTCCGGCGACGCCCGCTTCGACACGACCGGCCCGCTGGTGCTGACCGCGTCGCACGGATCCATCACCGTGGACCGGGTCGAGGGCCTGGCCGAGATCACCACCAGCTCCGGCAGTGTGCGCGTCGACTTCGTCGACGGCCCCGCCGTCCTGAAGAACTCGCACGGCACCACGACCGTCGGTGCCGTGACCGGCGAGCTGCGGGTGAGCGGCGCCAACGGCGACATCCATGTCCAGCGCGCCGAGGACTCGGTCACCGCCACCACCGCCCACGGCACCCTGCGCGTGGGTGAAGTGGCGCGCGGCGCCGTCAAGCTGGAGACCTCCTACGGCGCCATCGAGGTCGGTATCCGCGAGGGCACGGCCGCCTGGCTCGACGTCAGCTCGGGCTCCGGCCAGGTGCGCAACGCGCTCACCGCGTCCGAGACCCCGGAGGAGACCGGGGACACGGTCAAGGTCCACGCCCGCACCAAGTACGGCAACATCGACATCCGCCGCGCCAAGATCTGAGCGCCGCCTTCCGGGCCGTCTCGCCCCCGCTTCCCTCGCTTCGGCACCAGCCCGCTCCATCACCAGCCCGCTCCATCACCAGCCCGCTCCATCTCCCGCCCGCTTCAGCTTCCGAATGGAGGGCTCCATGCCTTCTTCTGTCATGTCCACGCCCATCGGGTCGGACGGTCAGCCGTCGTCCGCCGCCGTCTCCGCCGTCGGTCTGCGCAAGTCGTACGGCGACAAGACCGTCCTCGACGGCATCGACCTGAGCATCCCGGCCGGGTCCGTCTTCGCGCTCCTCGGACCCAACGGCGCCGGCAAGACCACCGTCGTGAACATCCTCTCCACGCTCATCACCGCCGACGGCGGCACGGTCCGGATCGCGGGCAACGACATCACCACCGCACCGGACGCGGTGCGTGCCGCGATCGGCGTCACCGGCCAGTTCTCCGCGGTGGACGGGCTGATCACCGGCGAGGAGAACATGCTCCTCATGGCGGACCTGCACCACTTGTCCAAGAGCGAGGGACGGCGGGTCGCCGCCGAACTGCTGGAACGCTTCGACCTGGTGGAGGCAGCCAAGAAGCCCGCCTCCACCTACTCCGGCGGCATGAAGCGCCGCCTCGACATCGCCATGACCCTGGTCGGCAACCCGCGGATCATCTTCCTCGACGAACCGACCACCGGACTCGACCCACGCTCCCGCCACACCATGTGGGGCATCATCCGCGAGCTCGTCTCCGGCGGCGTCACCGTCTTCCTCACCACCCAGTACCTCGAAGAGGCCGACGAACTCGCCGACCGCATCGCGGTACTGAGCGACGGCAGGATCGCCGCCGAGGGAACCGCCGACGAGCTCAAGCGCCTGATCCCCGGCGGCCACGTCCGCCTCCGCTTCACCGACCCGGCCACCTACCGGTCGGCCGCTACCGCCCTGAACGAGGCATCCCGGGACGACGAGGCACTGGCCCTGCAGATCCTCAGCGACGGCAGCCAGCGCGAACTCCGCTCCATCCTCGACTGGCTCGACTCCGCCGGCATCGAGGCGGACGAACTGACCGTGCACACCCCCGACCTCAACGACGTGTTCTTCGCCCTGACCGGCGCCACCGTGCCCACCCAGCCGAACCAGTCCAAGGAGACCGTCCGATGAGCTCTCTCGCCCTCGCCGTCCGCGACTCGTCCACGATGCTGCGCCGCAACCTCCTGCACGCCCGGCGCTACCCGTCGATGACCCTGAACCTGCTGCTTACGCCGATCATGCTGCTGCTGCTCTTCGTCTACATCTTCGGCGACGCCATGAGCGCCGGGATCGGCGGCGGCGACCGCTCCGCCTACATCGCCTATCTCGTCCCGGGCATCATGCTGATGACCATCGGGTCCACCACGATCGGCACGGCGGTGTCCGTCTCCATGGACATGTCCGAGGGCATCATCGCCCGCTTCCGCACGATGGCCATCCACCGCAGTTCCGTGCTCGTCGGACACGTCATCGGCAGCGTCCTGCAGTCGATCGCCAGCGTGGCCCTCGTCGGCGCCGTCGGCGTGGCCATCGGCTTCCGCTCCACCGACGCCACCCTCCTGGAGTTGCTGGCGGCCTTCGGACTGCTCGCGCTCTTTGCTCTGGCGCTGACCTGGATCGCGGTCGGCATGGGCCTGGTCAGCCCCAACGCAGAGGCGGCCAGCAACAACGCCATGCCGCTGATCTTCCTGCCCCTGATCTCCAGCACCTTCGTGCCGGTCGACTCCATGCCCGGCTGGTTCCAGCCGATCGCCGAGTACCAGCCCTTCACCCCCGCCATCGAGACGCTGCGCGGCCTCCTCCTCGGCACCGAGATCGGCCACAACGGCTGGCTGGCCGTGGCCTGGTGCCTCGGACTCACCGTCCTCGGCTACGTCTGGGCGACCTCGAAGTTCGACCAGGACCCGAAGTAGGCACGCGAAAGCAGCCACGCGAACCGGCTGCTCGTCCCGCCCGAGGGCGGCGTACTCCGACACCGCGTCGGGCGTACGCCGCCCCGACGGCGTTTCTCCCCGCCCACGGGGCCGAAGCCCCTCGGCTCATGCCGCCGGCGGAGTCCAGGGTGCTCCCGGGACCACCAGCGGTGAGCCCGTCACGGGGTCCGGGACGATCACCGCGTCCAGGCCGAAGACCTCGCGGACGAGTTCGGCGGTGACGACCTCCGAGGGGTGGCCCTCGGCGACGATCCGGCCCTCCTTCATGGCGACCAGGTGGTCGGCGTAGCGGGCGGCCTGGTTGAGGTCGTGGAGGACCGTGACGACCGTACGGCCGCGGGTGCCGTCCGGGGCCGGGGCGGCGAGCTGACGGACCAGGTCGAGGACCTCCACCTGGTGGGAGATGTCGAGGTACGTCGTCGGCTCGTCGAGCAGCAGGAGGTCCGTGTCCTGCGCCAGGGCCATCGCGATCCAGACGCGCTGGCGCTGGCCGCCGGAGAGCTCGTCCACCGAGCGGTCGGCGAGCGCGCACACGTCCGTACGCGCCATGGCCTCCGTGACCGCCCGCTCGTCCTCGTCCGACCACTGCTGCCACCAGTGCTGGTGCGGCTGGCGGCCACGGGCGACCAGGTCCGAGACGGTGATCGCCTCCGGGGCCACCGGGGTCTGCGGGAGCAGGCCGATCGACTGCGCGATCTTCTTCGTGGGGATCTTCGAGAGTTCGGTGCCGTCGAGGAGCACCGCCCCGCCGCGCGGCTTCAGCAGCCGGCCGAGCGCCCGCAGGGTCGTCGACTTGCCGCAGGCGTTCGGGCCGACGATGACCGTGACCTGCCCGTCGGGGATCGCCAGGTCGAGCTCGTGGACGACGGTGCGGTCCTCGTAGGCGAGGGTCAGCGCGCGCACCGTGAGCCGGCTGGTCCTGGTGTCGGAGCGGGTGCCGGTGCCGGTTGTGCTCATGCGGTTCCTCCACGGCGGCCACGGTGGCCACGGACGATCAGCCAGATCAGGTACGGGGCGCCGACCGCCGCCGTCAGGACGCCCACCGGCATTTCGACGGGCGAGAAGAGCCTGCGGGCGAGGAGATCGGCGAACACGACGATCACCGCGCCGAGCAGCGCCGAGCAGAGCAGCGGAATCTGCGCGGTACGCGTCATCCGGCGGGCGATCTGCGGGGCCAGCAGCGCCACGAAGTCCACCGGGCCCGCCGTCCCCGTCGCCACGGACGCCAGGACCACACCGGTCATGACGAGCCCCAGCCGTACGCGGCCGAGCCGTACGCCGAGCGCCGTCGCGGTGTCGTCGTCCATCGAGACGGTGCGCTGCGCACGCGCCGCCCACAGCACGGCCGGGAGCAGGACCAGCAGCGTCCAGCCGATCGGCGCGGCCTCGTTCCAGCCGCGCCCGTTCAACGAGCCCGTCATCCAGATCTGCGCCTGCTGGGCGACCAGGTAGTCGCCCTTCGTCAGGAACAGGGTGGTGACCGACCGCAGCGCGATCGCGAAGCCGATCCCGATGAGGACGAAGCGGGTGGCGTGCAGCCCGCCGCGCCACGCGAAGGCGTACACGAGGGCCGCGGCGGCGACCCCGCCGATGACCGAGAGGTAGGGCAGGACGGCGTACGAGGTGATGCCGAACGTCATGGACCCGACCGTCAGCGCGCTCGCGCCCTGGCTGATGCCGATGATGTCCGGGCTGGCGAGCGGGTTGCGGGCCACGGTCTGGATCAGCGCCCCGGCGATCCCGAAGGCAAGGCCGACGAGCAGTCCCACGACCAGGCGCGGCAGCCGCAGCGTGCCCACGACGAGTTCGTCGGGCGACGGCTGCCCGAAGACCACCTTCAGCACCTCGCCGGGCGCGACGAAGTTCTCGCCGACGCACAGGTACGCGACGGAGACCGCCGCGAGGAAGAGCGCGAGGGCCACTGCGACGACGCCGGAGCGCCGGTGGAGCAGGAACCGTCCGCGGGACCCGATCCGTACGAGGCCGTAGCCGGCGGGCCGTACGGGCTTCACGGCCGAGGTCGTGGCGCTCATGCGGGCACCGCCTTCCGGCGCACCAGGGCGACCAGGAACGGCACCCCGATCAGCGCGGTCATCACGCCTGCGGGGACCTCGCTCGGCGGGAACACGATCCGGCCGATCACGTCCGAGACGAGCAGCATCACGGGGCCGATCAGCGCCGCCATCGGCAGGACCCAGCGGTGGTCGCTGCCGACGACGGCGCGGGCGATGTGCGGGACGGCGAGTCCGATGAAGGCGATGGGCCCGGCCGCCGCGACCGCGGCGCCGGTCAGCACGGTGGCCCCGACCCCGCCGACGATCCGTACCGTCGCGACCTTCTGCCCGAGCCCCTTCGCCACGTCCTCGCCGAGCGCGAGCGCGTCCAGACCCCGTGACACGGAGAGGACGAGTACCGCGCCGACGAGGAGGAACGGCCAGATCTGCTGCGCCACCTCGGCCTCGCGGCCGGCGATCGAACCGACCTGCCAGAAGCGGAACTCGTCCATCGCCGAGGCGTTGGTCGTCAGTACGGCGCTGGTCACCGACACCAGCAGGGCGTTGATCGCGGCGCCGCCCAGCGCGAGCTTGACCGGCGTCGCACCACCGCGCCCGCTCGACGCGATGGCGTACACGGCGACGGACGCCGCGGCGGCCCCGGCGAACGCGAACCACACGTACCCGGAGAGCGTGTGGATCCCGGCGTACGCGATGGCCAGCACCACGCCCACCGAGGCGCCCTGGCTGATGCCGAGGATGCCGGGGTCGGCGATCGGGTTACGGGTGATGCCCTGGAGCACCGTGCCCGCGAGGGCCAGCGCCGCGCCGACCATCAGTCCGATGACGGTGCGCGGCAC
Organism: Streptomyces sp. NBC_00234; assembly: GCF_036195325.1. Classification (NCBI taxonomy): domain Bacteria; kingdom Bacillati; phylum Actinomycetota; class Actinomycetes; order Kitasatosporales; family Streptomycetaceae; genus Streptomyces; species Streptomyces sp. NBC_00234. The sequence continues at coordinate 4,569,853 of NZ_CP108101.1, forward strand.
CCGCATGTTCCGGATCACCTCGGCGGCGTCGGAGTGGCCGCCGTGCACGAGGGCGTCGTACACCTCGGAGGGCGGAATGGACCGTGCGCCCACGGCCAGGCTGAGCAGGATCGCCACCAGCAGCGCCACGACGGCCGCCGCCGTCGCGGTTGCGCGTCTGGAGAGGCGTGGAGCGGCGGCTGACATCTGAACCAATCGGGCGGAGTGCACGGCGTGGCGAGGCGGTAAGGCGGACCTAAGTCTAAGCGCCGCCCTACGGCCGAACGGGTGAGGGGGCGCCGCTCGGGGTCGGCACAATGGCCACCATGACCGCACCTGCCCAGACCCCGCCCAAGACCCTGCTCACGGTCGGCTTCGACCTCGACATGACGCTCATCGACTCCCGGCCCGGCATCGGGGCCGCCTTCCGGGCGCTGTCCGCCGAGACGGGCGTCCCCATCGACGCCGACCTGGTCGTCAGTCGGCTCGGACCGCCGGTCGAGGACGAAATGGCGCACTGGTTCCCGGCCTCCGGGGTGACCGCCGCCGCGGACCGCTACCGCGAGATCTATCCCCTGCACGCGATCACCCCGACCCCGGCACTGGCCGGCGCCCGGGAGGCCGTCGCCGCGGTGCGGGCGCTCGGCGGCCGGGCGATCGTCGTCACCGCCAAGCACGAGCCGAGCGCGAAGCTGCACCTCGCCCACCTCGGCATCGAGCCGGACGCGGTCATCGGCCGGCTCTGGGCGGAGGCCAAGGCGCAGGCGCTGCTCGAATACGGTGCGCAGGTCTACGTCGGCGACCACACCGGGGACGTACGGGGCGCGCGGGCGGCTTCCTGCCTGTCGGTCACCGTCACGACGGGCCCGTGCGACGCGGAGGAGCTGCGGGCGGCGGGCGCGGACGTCGTCCTGCCGGACCTCACCGGCTTCCCGGCCTGGCTGTCCTCCTGGTCGGCCTCAGGTGCCGGACGGGTCTGACCTGCTCAGCCACACCGACCGGACGACCCCCGCCCCGGCGATCAGGAAGCCCACGCCCATCAGCATGGAGACCGCGTAGGCGATGGCCGGGAAGGGGTCGGTGCCCAGGAACAGCGGGGCCACAGTGACCAGAGTGGCCACTGCGCCGACGAAGAAAACGATCGCGCCGACCTGTACGAGCCGGTCACCGGCGCCAGAAGGAGTAGTACTCACCCGGCCAGGGTAGTTCCCAGCCCGGAGGAACCATCCGGCGACGTCTTGTCACCGGCCCCTGGGCCATTAGCCTTGGGCATGGCGGGTCATGGGACCCGCTGTACTGCTATCCGGAGCCGATTCCCGGCTCTCCCGCGCACCGACGAGTACGAGGACGAGGACAGACGTGCCCACGGGTAAGGTCAAATGGTTCAATTCGGAAAAAGGCTTCGGCTTTCTTTCGCGTGACGACGGCGGCGACGTCTTCGTCCACTCGTCGGTCCTCCCCGCCGGCGTCGACGCACTCAAGCCCGGCCAACGGGTCGAGTTCGGTGTCGTCGCAGGTCAGCGCGGTGACCAGGCCCTCTCCGTCGCGATCCTCGACCCCACCCCGTCCGTCGCCGCGGCGCAGCGCCGCAAGCCGGACGAGCTGGCGTCGATCGTGCAGGACCTGACGACGCTGCTGGAGAACATCACGCCGATGCTGGAGCGGGGCCGCTACCCCGACAAGGCCGCGGGCGCCCAGATCGCCGGTCTGCTCCGCGCGGTCGCCGACCAACTCGACGTCTAGGGCCTCCCGGGCCTTTCGTTCGGCCCTCAGGGCTCAGAGAGACGTCAGCGCGTCGCGGCCGAGCGGCGGTACCAAGCCCTCGGCCGCGGCGCGCGTCAGCAGTCCGCGGATCGCCGCGTAGCCGGCCTCGCCGAGGTCCGCCGTGAACTCGTTGACGTACAGCCCGATGTGCTGGTCCGCCACGGACGGGTCCATCTCCTGCGCGTGCTCCAGCACGTACGGCCGGGACCGCTCGGGGTCGTCCCAGGCCATCCGGACCGACGTACGGGCCGAATCGGCCAACTTTTCGAGCATTTCCTTGCCCAGCGACCGCTTGGCGATGATCGCGCCGAGCGGGATCGGCAGGCCCGTCGTCCGCTCCCAGTGCTCGCCCATGTCGGCGAGGCTGTGCAGACCGTAGTTCCGGTACGTGAAGCGGGCCTCGTGGATCACGAGCCCGGCATCGACCCTGCCGTCGCGCACGGCGGGCATGATCTCGTCGAACGGCATGGCGACGATCTCGCCGACCCCGCCGGGCACGACCTCCGCCGCCCACAGCCGGAACAGCAGGTACGCGGTGGAGCGCTCGCTCGGCACGGCGACCGTCCGCCCCGTCAGATCGGTGCCCGGCTCCTTCGTCAGGACCAGCGGACCGCAGCCCCGGCCGAGCGCGCCGCCGCACGGCAGCAGCGCGTACTCGTCCAGGACCCACGGCAGAACGGCGTACGACACCTTCAGCACGTCGAACTCGCCGCGCTCGGCCATGCCGTTGGTGATGTCGATGTCCGCGAACGTGACGTCGAGGGCGGGTGCCCCGGGGACTCTGCCGTGCGCCCAGGCGTCGAAGACGAAGGTGTCGTTCGGGCACGGCGAGAAGGCGATGCGCAGCTTCGCGTCGGCGGGCACGGAGTCAGTCGAGGTGTCGGTCATGCAGAGTCCAACCTTCCAGTACGGGGGCGATCTTCCCGAACGCCTCGGTGAGCGCGGCCAGGGCCTCGCCGATGCGCCAGGCGGCCCGGTCGCGCGGACCGACCGCGTTCGAGACGGCCCGCAGCTCCAGCACCGGTACGCCGAGCAGTTCGGCGGCCTCGGCGACACCGAACCCCTCCATCGCCTCGGCGACGGCACCCGGGTGCGCTGCGAGCAGCTCCGCGGCACGCGCCGCGCTGCCGGTCACGGTGGAGACGGTGAGCACCTCGCCGGAGACGGCGCCGGTGGCCGCGGCCACCGCGCGTACCAGCGAGCGAGGCGGCAGATACCAGTCGCGGCCGAAGCCGAGACCGGTCACCGGGACGAACCCGTCGGGGGTCTGCGCCCCCAGGTCCGCGGCGACGATGCGTCTCGCCACGACGAGCGAGCCCACGGGGGCGGCGGGCGCGAAGCCGCCGCCGATGCCGGCGGAGACGATCAGTTCGTACGGGGTGGGGGCGGCGGCCAGCGCGAACGCGGCCGAGGCCGCGGCGGCGGCCGGACCGGCTCCGCCCGCCAGGACGTCGAGGCCACCGGCCCGGTGGATCTCCGCACCCGGCACGGAACGCACCCGCGGCCCGTCCCCGAACGCACGCGTGACCGCGTCCCTCTCCACGGGGACAGCGGTCACGACGAGCACACGCGCGAGGGAGTCCCGCAAGGTCAGTCGGTCTTCTTGAGCTGGAACTGCCAGATGCCCGTGAGCCGCTTGCCCGTGGTCTCCACGATGCTGATCTGCGTCTTGTTGGTGGTCTCGCCGGTCTGGCTGGCGAAGAAGGCGCTGCCCGGGATGGACCGGTAGGTCTTCTTGTAGGGCTCCTGCTCGGCCTGCTGGCCGTTGATGAAGAGCGTCCAGCCGTTGTCGGCGATCTCCGGGTCGACGCCGAAGCGGACCTTGTCGTCCATCGCGACGTCGATGCTGTGCTCTGCCTTCTTGTTCAGGCAGCCCTGGATCAGCGATTCCTTGATGGGATCGCCGTCGTTGTAGCAGGACGCCTCGACGGCCACCGACTTGTCGCCGACCGTCACGGTCGCGAGCGGCGTCGGCTTGTCGCAGGCGGACAGGACGAGGAGTCCCGCGGACACGGCACCAAGAGCGACGCCGATTCGACGGCTCTTACCTGAGAAGAACGCAACGGTCATGGGCGGAAGGCTATCGGTCGCCCGGGCTCACGCCACGCGGGGGTGCGGCGTGCCGCGCCGCGCGGCGCCCAGCAGCCCCCGTACGGAGGTTGCGGCGCCCAGGCCGAGGATGCCCGCGGCGACCGACATGCCGAGTACTCCGTTGAGGGGGAGGGCGATGCCGATACCGCCGCCCACCACCCAGGCCATCTGCAGCAGGGTCTCGGACCGGGCGAAGGCGGACGTGCGCACTTCCTCCGGTACGTCGCGCTGGATCATGGCGTCCAGGGACAGCTTCGACAGGGCCTGGGTGAAGCCCGCGACCGCGCCGAGCGCGGCGACCATGAGGGTGGAGAAGAAGACGGCGGCCAGCACGGCGACGCCGAGTGCGAGACCCAGCACGGTCGCGATGATCACCTCGGGGCCGCGGGCCCTGAGCCAGGAGCCCACCGCCGTACCGCAGGCGTTGCCGACACCGGCCGCGACGCCGACGATGCCGAGGGACACGGCGGCGCTCTGGCCGGCCAGCGGGTGCTCGCGCAGCAGGAACGCCAGGAAGAAGATGAGGAAGCCGGAGAGGGCCCGGTGGGAGGCGTTCGCCTGGAGTCCGTGCAGGACGGACGGCCCGACGGACCGCAGCCCCGGTGGTTTGTCCCGGCCCCGCTTCTCGCCCTCCCCCTTCCGGCTGCCGTCGACCCTGCTGCTTCCGGTCCTGCTCCCGGCCTTCTCGCCCTTGCCCGTCGGACGGTTCCCGGTGGCGGTCTCGCCGTGCGGAACGATCAGCCGGGCCCTGCGCTCGCCCTTCGCCGAGTCCACCTTGTGCGGCAGCGTGAAGGCCAGGAAGGTCCCGGCGAGGAAGATCACGCAGGCTCCGTAGAGCGGCCAGGCGGATCCGATGCTCTGGAGGCCCGCCCCGATGGGCGCCGCCACCCCGGTCGCCAGGAGGCCGGCGAGGGTGACCCGGGAATTGGCCTTCACCAGGGAGAAGCGGGGTGGCAGGAGCCGTGGCACGACGGCGCTGCGCACCACCCCGTACGCCTTCGAGCAGACCAGGACGCCCAGCGCCGCCGGATACAGCTCCAGGCCGCCCGTCGCCACCGCCCCCGACATGGTGATCGCGAGCAGCGCCCGGGCGAGCATCGCGCCCGCCATCGCCGCGCGGCGGCCGTGCGGCAGCCGGTCGAGGAGGGGACCGATCACCGGGGCGAGGAGCGTGAACGGAAGCATCGTGATGGCGAGGTACAGGGCCACGCGCCCGCGCGCCTCGTCCGTCGGTACGGAGAAGAACACCGTGGAGGCGAGCGCGACGGTGATCATGACGTCGCCCGCGCCGTTCACGGCGTGGAGTTCGATCAGCTTCCCGAGCCCCGACTCACCGGCACCATGGGCGTGCGTCGCCTTGCGGATGCCCTTCGCCGTGCCGGTGAACGGCCGGTGCAGGGCACGACCCATCGACCGGCCCGCCGTGCGGAGCGGGCCGGGACCGTCGTGCGACCTGGCGGCAGCCACGTCGTCATAGTGCCCCAACCCGCGCCGCGGTGAACCATGATCGGCGCGGGCGCGCGGAGGACGACGCCCTGTCGGGTCAGTGGTGGAGCCGGGCGAGGGGTGGCCCGGGGTGGTCCGGCGCGGATCGCGAGGCAATTTCCGTGGGGAGAAATCGCCCCCGAACCCGCCCCGGAACGGTCGCGCCGCGGACACGCCGGGGGACGTGAGGCCGGACACGGCACCGGATACGGCCTTCTTTGGGACACGCAGGTGGGCGGAGAGCGGCGGAGAGGGTAGCGTGCGTAACGCGCCACCGGCGGTTGTTCTTGGCCGCGCGCCTCTCGGCGATCCCGCAGAATGGGTGACAGAAGGCGCGCCCGAGGCAGGCACAACGGGTGTGGACGTCGACGCGGCCCCCAGGTCCGCTCCGCCCACAGCTGTCATGGCCGAAATCGGCAATCGTGTAGCAGCTGGCGCGCTCGAGACGGCGTATGGAGAGAAGCGAGACCTGTGAGTGCTGCGACGACGCGAAGCCGTACTGCCCGTACCCCCGCGCCCGACCGCCTGTGCGCCGAGGCGGTAGACCTCGCCCGTGCGGCGGCCGAAGAGGCTGCCGCGCCCGGTGTGGTCGGTGAACATGTGTCCCTGATCGCCGAGGGGGACCGGGTCGTCACGCACTTCTTCGAGTGCAAGGAGCCCGGGTACCGGGGCTGGCGCTGGGCGGTGACGGTCGCCAGGGCCTCCCGCGCGAAGAACGTCACGCTCGACGAGACGGTCCTGCTGCCCGGTTCCGACGCCCTCCTCGCCCCTGAATGGGTGCCGTGGAGCGAGCGGCTGCGCCCCGGCGACATGGGCCCGGGAGACCTGCTGCCCACCGAGGCGGAGGACCTTCGCCTGGAGCCCGGATACACCGGCGAGGACGAGCCCCCGCCGAACTCCGTCGAGTCCGAGGAGACCGAACTCTCCGAGGACCTGGCCGATCTCGTCGACACGGAGGACGCGGAGCTGACGACGCGCCCCGGTACGACGAGCCGCGGCTCGATCGGCGCGGTCGCGGACGAGCTGGGCATGCGGCGTGCGCGGGTGCTGTCCCGGTACGGACTGCATGTGGCCGCCGACCGCTGGGACGAGGCGTTCGGCCCGAAGACCCCGATGGCACAGGCGGCACCAGCCGCGTGCGACACGTGCGCCTTCCTCGTCCCGCTCGCGGGCTCGCTGAAGCAGGCGTTCGGTGTGTGCGCCAACGAGTTCGCCCCGGCGGACGGCCGGGTGGTCTCGCTGTCGTACGGGTGCGGTGGTCACTCGGAGGCGGCGGTCATGCCGAAGCCGCCGAAACCGGCGCCGCACGCCCTGGACACGCTTCAGGTGGACGAGTACCCGCTGCGGCCGGCGCGGGACAGTGGATCGGTGCCGGTGGACGCGGACGTGGCACCGGAGGATCTGGGCCACTCCTAGGGTCTTTCGTTCGGCTCCCGTTCGGTTCATGCCGGGCTCGCGGGGTACGCGTGCGGGGACGCCGGCCCCTGGGTCCGAGGGGCGCCGGCCCCCGGGTCCCGCTGTTCTCGACCGCCGGACGGCTTGATTCCGGCTGAGTGCCCCGCGTCGCCCGCGGCGGGCTCGCGGTACCTTCGGGCGCACACTGGCGTCATGGGTACACCGCGTACCCGCCGGAGAGAGCGGAGTCAGAGCGTGGGCATGAATGCGACCGAGGGCGCCGATCCGTTCGGAACGGCACGGCTGCGGCGCGGGGTGCTCGATGCCTGGGGCGCCGGTCCCGCCCGGTTCCGGGAGGACGCCAACGCCGAGGAGGACCTCGCGCTCGGCGGCTACCGTGACCGCCTCGTCGTCGAGCTGGCCCAGAACGCCGCCGACGCCGCCGCCCGCGCGGGAGTACCCGGCCGTCTCCGTCTGACCCTGCACCCGGCGGCCACCGGCCCCGGCGCACAGGACACCCCCGCCGTCCTCGCCGCCGCCAACACCGGCGCCCCGCTCGACGCGACCGGCGTCGAGTCGCTGAGCACTCTGCGCGCCTCCGCGAAGCGGGAAGGGCACGAGTCCGCCGTGGGCCGCTTCGGCGTCGGGTTCGCCGCCGTCCTCGCCGTCAGCGACGAGCCCGCCGTCATCGGCCGGCACGGCGGCGTCCGCTGGTCCCTTCCCGAGGCCCGCGAACTCGCCCGCCAGGCCGCCGTCGGCAGCCCCGGCCTCGGGGACGAACTCCGCCGCCGCGACGGCCACGTACCGCTGCTCCGGCTCCCGCTGCCCGCCGAGGGCACCGCCCCCGAGGGGTACGACACGGTCGTCGTCCTCCCGCTGCGCGACGGCGGCGCCGAGGACCTCGTCGTCCGGCTCCTCGCCGCGGTCGACGACGCCCTGCTCCTCACGCTCTCCGGGCTCGACGAGATCGTCATCGAAACCCCCGAGGGCGTAAGGGAGTTGCGCCGCTCCCAGCACGGCGCGTACACCCACGTCGACGACTCGGTGCACGGCCTCAACCGCTGGCGCACCGCGTCCGCCCACGGCCCCGTCGAGCCCGCCCTGCTCGCCGACCGGCCCGTCGAGGAACGGCTGCGCCCGCACTGGTCGGTCACCTGGGCCGTCCCCGTGGACGCGGAAGGGGCGCCGCGGACTCCCCGCACCGCCGCCGTCGTCCACGCCCCGACGCCCACCGACGAACCCCTCGGCGTGCCCGCCCTGCTCATCGCCTCGCTGCCGCTCGACACGGCCCGCCGCCACCCCGCCCCCGGCCCGCTCACCGACTTCCTGGTGCAGCGCGCGGCCGACGCGTACGCGGAACTGCTCGCCCAGTGGCAGCCCGTGTCCACCGCCACGATCGGACTGGTCCCCGGCCCGCTGGGCCAGGGCGAACTGGACGGCGCACTGCGCGGCGCCATCCTGGAGCGGCTGCCCCGCATCGCGTTCCTGGAGCCCGCCGCGCCCCACGACCCGTCCGTCGAACCCGACCAGTGGGACAGCTGGGAGGGCCCCGGCGAGGGCGGCCCCGGCCGGACCACCACCGCGCTGCGGCCCATCGAGGCCGAGGTCGTGGAGGGGGTCGGTGCCGAGACCGTGCAGGTCCTCGCCGAGGTGCTGCCCTGTCTGCTGCCCGCCGGACTGGAACGCCGCACCGAACTGCGCAGCCTCGGCGTCGCCCGGGTCCCGCTGACCGAGGCCATCGACCGTCTCGCCGGACTCGAACGGGATCCTGGCTGGTGGCGGCGGCTCTACGACAGCCTGGCCGGTATCGACCCCGACCGGCTCTCCGGGCTGCCCGTGCCGCTCGCCGGGGAGCCCGGCGCGTCGGCCCAGGAGGCCCCGCGCACCACCATCGGCCCCCGCCAGGTCCTCCTGCCCCTCCCGGACGCCCTCACCGGGCCCGTCCTGGCCCGGCTGGCCCGCCTCGGCCTGAAGGTCGCCCACCCGGACGCCGCCCATCCGCTCCTGGAGAAGCTGGGCGCCCTGCCCGCGACGCCGCGTGCCGTCCTGACGACCCCGCAGGTGCGGGCCGCCGTCGCCGGTTCGCTGGACGCGGGGGAGGTGTGGGACGAGGACGCGCTGGACGGCGACGAACTGGCCGAGACCGTCCTCACGCTCGTACGGGACGCGGAGCTCTCACCCGGCGACGAACCCTGGCTGGGGGCGCTCGCGCTCCCCGACGAGGACGGCGAGCCGGCGCCCGCCGGTGAACTCGTGCTGCCCGGCAGCCCGTTCGCCCAGATCATGCGGGAGGGCGAACTCGCCCTGTGCGACGAGGAACTGGCCGACCGCTGGGGCGAGCAGCCGCTCACCGCCTGCGGGGTGCTGGCCACGTTCGCGCTCGTACGGACCACCGACGTGGTCCTCGACCCGGACGAACTGGAGCCGCGCGACAGCGACTTCGCCGAACCGGACGACGCAGGGCTGCTCGACGCCGTGGACGTGTGGTGCGAGGACGTGCTCGACCAGCTGCCGGACACTCCGGTGCCGCCGGTCGCCACCGAACTCGTCGCCGTCCGCGACCTGGACCTCGTCGACGACGACGCCTGGCCGCAGGCCCTCGCCATGCTCGCCAGGCCCCCGCTGCGCGACGCGCTGACCCAGCCGGTGCGGGTGCTGCTCCCGGACGGTACGACCCAGTCGGTGCGCCCGTACACCGCCTGGTGGCTGCGCGACCACCCGGTGCTCGACGGCCGCCGGCCTGCGGGCCTGCGGGCGGCGGGCGGCGACCCGCGGCTGGACGGGCTCTACGACTCGGTCGACGCGAGCGGTTTCGACGACGCCCAGGTGCTGCGTGCGCTCGGGGTGCGGACGTCGGTCGACGCGCTCCTCGACGAACCGGGCGGCTCGGCCGAGCTGTTGGGGCGTCTGGCGGACGAGGACCGTCCCGTCGGACCCGTACAGCTGCACGCGCTCTACACCGCCCTCGCCGAACTCGACCCGGACCAGGTCACGCTGCCGGAGGAGCTGCGGGCCGTCGTCGACGACGAGGTGCGGGTCGTCGACGCGGCGGACGCGGTGATCGCCGACGCACCCGACGTGCTGCCGCTCACCGGCGGGCTTCCGCTGCTGCCGGTGGCCCCGGTGCGCGCTGCCGAGCTCGCGGAACTGCTCCAGGTGCGGCGGCTCGGCGAGACGATCGAGGCCGAGGTGACGAGCGAGGGCGAGGAGCACCGCGTACCGGAATCGGTACGGATCCTGCTCGGCGCCGGGACCCCGGACTCGTACATCGAGCACGGGGAACTGCGCGCGGGCGGCGTCGAGCTGGACTGGCGCCGCACCCCGGACGGAGTGGTGCACGCCGCCACGCTGGAGGGGGTCGCCGCAGGGCTGGCCTGGGCGGCGGGGCAGTGGCCGCGCCGCTTCGAAGTGGCCGCGCTGCTGGAGGACCCGTCCCGCACGGAGGAGCTGGCGCGGGACCGCTGGTTCGACTGAGAGCGTGTGATCTTCACGCCATATCCATCACTCGTACAACCTTTCGGTGCGGGGACTCGTCTGTTCTTTCGAGTCAGCAGACTCATAGACCACACGGGTCCCGCAGGGTGAGCCACATACCGCGGGTCCCCTTTCTCCACTGGGGAACACATGCGTATTCGTGCCACCGTTGCCGCTGTCTCCGGCGCCTTGGCTCTGTCGGCCCTCGTCGTTCCGGCCGCGCAGGCCGATGACGGCCGCTCGTGGTCCAACGACCACCACTTCTCCGTCTCGAAGCCGAGCGGCGCCGAGCGCTTCTCCGGTACGACCGCTGCCGCCGCGGAAGAGCTCCCGGTCTTCACCAAGGCTGTCGTGAACGGCGGCAAGCCCGTCGTCGTGGGTACGAAGTCGAAGCAGACGTACAGCCTCGCCATCACGGCGACCCACCCCTCCGGTGTGTCCGACATCTTCGGTTACGTCTGGACCGGTGCGAGCATCGACGACGAGTACAGCTACGGCATCAACCAGAACGAGGAGACCTCCTCCTGCACGGCGGTCAACGCGACCACCACCACCTGCAAGATGACGGTCACCTTCGACCCGGCCTATCTGATCAACTCGGACTCGGGCACGTGGAAGGTGGGCGCCGCCGCGCTCGCCAACGACGGGGAGATCGGCGACAGCGAGTACATCTCGAAGACCTACCTCCAGCGCTTCTCGAAGCTGACGGCCAACGCGGGTCCCGAGCCCGTGGCGAAGGGCAAGGCCCTCACGGTCACCGGCGCCCTGACGCGCGCGAACTGGAACACCGGCACGTACATGGGCTACACCAACCAGCCCGTGAAGCTCCAGTTCCGCAAGGCCGGCACCTCGACGTACACCACCGTCAAGACGGTCACGTCGAGCTCCACCGGCACGCTGAAGACCTCGGTCACGGCCTCGGCCGACGGCTACTGGCGCTACTCGTTCGCGGGTACGTCCACCACCCCGGCCGTCTCGGCCGCCGGTGACTACGTCGACGTGCGCTAACCAGCGCTAAGCGGGGAAGCGGCGGCTGACCAGTCGCCAGGCGAACTCCAGGGCAGCCGCCGCAACCGCCGCGATCCCCACCGCCGTCCAGGGCATGGGAGCACCCACCAGCTTCAGGGCGAAGAAGTCCTGGAGCCACGGCACGACCAGCACGATCAGGAACGCCAGCCCCATCGCGGCGACCAGGCAGACCCGCCAGAGGGTGTACGGGCGGGCGATGATCGCCAGGACCCACATCGAGACGAGGAACAGCGTGAGTGTGGCCGCGCTCGTCTCGGCGCTCAGGGCGCCCGTACCGGCGTAGTAGTGCCGCGCCACCAGGTAGGTGGCGAAGGTGGCCGCCGCCGCGATGACGCCGGACGGAATCGCGTACCGCATCACCCGGCGTACGAAGTGCGGCCGGGCCCGCTCCTTGTTCGGGGCCAGGGCCAGGAAGAACGCGGGCACGCCGATCGTGAGCGTCGACAGCAGTGTCAGGTGCCTGGGCAGGAACGGGTACTCCACCTGGAAGCAGACGACGAGCACCGCCAGCAGCACCGAGTAGACCGTCTTCGTGAGGAAGAGGGTGGCGACCCGGGTGATGTTGCCGATGACCCGGCGGCCCTCGGCCACGACGGACGGCAGCGTCGCGAAGCTGTTGTTCAGCAGCACGATCTGGGCCACGGCGCGCGTCGCCTCCGAGCCCGAGCCCATCGAGACCCCGATGTCGGCGTCCTTGAGCGCGAGCACGTCGTTGACCCCGTCGCCCGTCATCGCGACCGTGTGGCCGCGCGACTGGAGTGCCGCCACCATGTCCCGCTTCTGCTGCGGGGTGACCCGGCCGAAGACCGCGTTCTGCTCCATGGCCGAGGCCATCTCGTCGGGGTCGGTGGGCAGCCGGCGGGCGTCCAGGGTGTGCTCCGCGCCGGGCAGGCCGAGCTTCTGGGCGACGGCGCCGACCGAGACGGCGTTGTCGCCGGAGATGACCTTCACGGAGACGTTCTGGTCGGCGAAGTAGGCCAGGGTGTCCCCGGCGTCCGGCCGCAGCCGCTGCTCCAGCACGACGAGCGCGGCCGGTGCGGCGCCGTCGGCGACGTCCGGGGCGTCCAGCTCGCCGACCGCCCGCGCGAGGAGCAGCACCCGCAGGCCCTGCTCGTTGAGGTGCTCGATCTCGGCGAGCGCCGGGTCCCGGTCGGGCAGCAGCACGTCGGGGGCGCCGAGCAGCCAGGTCGAGGTCCGCCCGTCGCCCTCGGCGAAGGCGGCCCCGCTGTACTTGCGCGCCGACGAGAACGGCAGCGTCGCGGTGCACTCCCATCCGCCGCCCTCGGGGTAGGCGTCGATGATGGCCTGGAGGCTGGCGTTGGGCCGGGGGTCGGAGGTGCCGAGCGCACCCAGCACCCGCTGGACGTACGCCTCCTCGGAACCGTTGAGCGGCCGGGTCTCCGTGACGTCCATGCCGCCCTCGGTGAGGGTGCCCGTCTTGTCCAGACAGACCACGTCGACGCGGGCGAGGCCCTCGATGGCGGGGAGTTCCTGCACGAGGCACTGTTTGCGGCCGAGGCGCACGACCCCGATCGCGAAGGCGACGGAGGTGAGCAGGACGAGACCCTCGGGGATCATCGGGACGATGCCGCCGACGGTGCGGGCCACCGAATCCTTGACATTGTTGTCCTTGACGACGAGCTGGCTGATGATCAGGCCGATCGAGGTCGGCACCATCATCCAGGTCACGTACTTGAGGATCGTGGAGATGCCGCTGCGCAGCTCGGAGCGGACGAGGGTGAAGCGGGACGCCTCCTCGGCGAGCTGCGCCGCGTACGCCTCGCGGCCGACCTTCGTGGCGGTGAACGCGCCACCGCCCGCGACGACGAAGCTCCCCGACATCACCTGGTCGCCGGGCTGCTTGAGCACGGGGTCGGCCTCGCCGGTCAGCAGCGACTCGTCGATCTCCAGGCTGTCGGCCTCGGCGACGGCGCCGTCCACGACGACCTTGTCGCCGGGGCCCAGCTCGATGACGTCACCGAGGACGATCGAGGAGGTGGGGAGCTCGGCGGCGACCCCGTCGCGCCGCACGGTCGGTTTCGCCTCGCCGATGACGGCGAGACCGTCGAGGGTCTTCTTGGCGCGCCATTCCTGGACGATGCCGATTCCGGTGTTGGCGATGATCACGAAGCCGAAGAGGCTGTCCTGGATCGGCGCGACGAACAGCATGATCACCCAGAGGACGCCGATGATCAGGTTGAAGCGGGTGAAGACGTTCGCGCGGACGATCTCGGTGACCGAGCGCGAGGAGCGCACCGGCACGTCGTTGACCTCGCCCCGCGCGATCCGTTCGGCGACCTCGGCCGTCGTGAGGCCCTCGGTGCGCCGGGCCGAGGCGGGTGGCCGCATCGGGTGTACGGGGTCGAGTTCCGAGCCGGCGTCGATCATGGCCGGCCGGGGATGTCCGGGGGTCTGTTCGCCGGAGGAGTCCAGTGCCCGCTGCGTCATGGTTCCGACCGTAAGGGCGGAACGCCTCATTCACCCGCCGGGAGTGGTCCCGGTCACGCTCACTCGGCGGGGGTGTCCTGCGGCGGGGCGTCGGCTGCGCGCTTGAGGGCGGCCTCGCGTCCCCGTACGTACCAGATACCGATCAGGCCGAGGCCGGCACCGGCCAGCGGAGTCCAGACCCACCAGGTGTGTCCGTGGTCGTCGAACCAGCCGTAGAAGGGGAGCTGCACGAGGAAGAGGACGAACCAGAGGATCGTGCCGCCCGTGATGGTGGCGACGACGGGGCCCTCCAGGGGCTCGGGCGCCTCGTGTTTCGGTGTCCACTTCTCCATGACCTCAGTGTATGGGGCCGCCGTACGGGGGCTGTCGGGCCGGTCGGCCCAAGGGTCTACGCGCGGAGATAGCGATCTTCGACTTATGTATTCATACTGAATCTGCTTCGGAGTGTCTCGATTTATTCGTCTGAACCTCCAAAGCTGACTGCTTTTCACCCCCCTACGCACGACTGAGGTCATACATGTCCCCCTCGGCCACCGCTCAGGTCGACTCCGAGCAGCCGCCGGCTCCCCAGCCGCACGGCGGACTGGATCGCTTCTTCAAGATCTCCGAGCGGGGGTCGTCGGTTGCCCGCGAGGTCCGTGGTGGTTTCGCCACCTTCTTCGCGATGGCGTACATCATCGTGCTGAACCCGATCATCCTCGGCAGCGCCAAGGACATGTACGGGAACCAGCTCGACAACGGTCAGCTGGTCACCGCCACCGTGCTGACCGCCGCGTTCTCGACGCTCCTGATGGGTGTCATCGGCAACGTGCCGATCGCGCTCGCCGCCGGTCTCGGCGTCAACACCGTCGTCGCCCTCCAGCTCGCCCCCCGGATGAGCTGGCCGGACGCCATGGGCATGGTCGTCCTCGCGGGCATCGTCGTGATGCTCCTGGTCGCGACCGGGCTGCGGGAACGCGTGATGAACGCGGTGCCGAAGTCGCTCCGCAAGGGCATCGCGATCGGTATCGGCCTCTTCATCATGCTGATCGGTCTGGTCGACTCGGGCTTCGTCTCCCGTATCCCGGACCTCGCGCACACCACCGTGCCGCTCCAGCTCGGCAGCGACGGCCACCTCAACGGCTGGCCGGTCCTGGTCTTCGTCCTCGGCTCGCTGCTGACCCTTGCGCTCATCGTCCGCAAGGTGCCGGGCGCGATCCTCATCTCCATCGTCGCCATGACCGTCGTCGCGCTGGTCATCGACGCGGTCGCGGACCTGCCGGGCGAGGCGTGGGGGCTGACCGTGCCCGAGTGGCCGGGCAATCCGGTCGCCTCGCCCGACTTCGGGCTGATCGGCCAGGTCAGTCTGTTCGGCGGCTTCGAGAAGGTCGGCTACCTCACCGGCATCCTCTTCGTCTTCACCGTGCTGCTGTCCTGCTTCTTCGACGCGATGGGCACCATCCTCGGTGTCGGCGACGAGGCGAAGCTGATGGACAAGGACGGCAACTTCCCGGGCATCAACAAGGTGCTGTTCGTCGACGGCATCGCCGTCGCCGCGGGCGGTGCGAGCTCCTCCTCGGCGTCCACCTGCTTCGTGGAGTCCACGGCGGGCGTCGGTGAAGGGGCCCGCACCGGACTGGCGAGCGTCGTGACCGGTCTGCTGTTCTCGGTGGCGCTGTTCCTGACGCCGCTGGCGACGATGGTTCCGTCCCAGGCGGCCACCCCCGCGCTGCTGGCGGTCGGCTTCCTGATCCTGGCGGGCTCGGTGCGGGACATCGACTGGAGCGACTACACGCTCGCGATCCCGGCGTTCCTCGCCATGATGATGATGCCGTTCACGTACTCGATCACCAACGGCATCGGTATCGGCTTCATCGCGTTCTGCGTGCTGCGGCTGGCGGCCGGACGGGGCCGCGAGGTCCCGGTCGCCATGTATGTGGTGTCGGCGGTCTTCGTCTTCTACTACGCGATGCCGGCGCTCGGACTCACGTAACCGGCCTCATCCTGCTTCACCCCTACGGGGCGGATCTCCGCTACGTGACCCGGTCTGCCGGGTCCGCGTGGCGAGGATCCGCCCCGTAGAACTTTTCCGTCTCGTCGACGGCCGCCTTGAAGCGTTCGTCGAAATCGTCGCGGACGAGCGTCCGGACCACGTAGTCCTGGACGCTCATTCCCCGTCTGGCGGCGTGCTGCCGGAGCCGGTCGAGCAGCTCACCGTCTATCCGCAGGCTGAGCACTGTCGATCCCATGGGAAGCAGGGTTACGGCCCCGAGGGCCCCTTCGCGTTACTTTCCGGATTCGGCTCACTCGTTTGGGTGATCAGTTTCTTGTTTGCGTACGGCCAAGTGGTCTTTAGAGTAGGTAATGAGTTACGCTAACGAACATGCCTGACCTGATCCACGACGGCGACAGTGCAGCCGCCGTGAGCTCCCTTCGCTCCGCCGTGATGCTGCTGAGCCGACGTCTGAAGCACCAGCGCGTCGACGAGTCGCTGAGCCCCACCGAGATGTCGGTGCTCGGCACTCTCGCCCGCTGCGGTTCCGCCACCCCTGGTGAGCTGGCCCGCAAGGAGCACGTACAGCCCCCGTCGATGACCCGCATCGTCGCGTTGCTGGAAGCGAAGGGACTGGTCCGGCTGGAGCCGCACCCCGACGACCGTCGGCAGAAGATGGTCAGCCAGACCGAGCAGGCGGAAGCCATGCTCGAAGAGAGCCGCTCCAAGCGGAACGTCTGGCTCGCCAACCTCGCCGAGGGCCTGGACGAGGACGAGTGGGCGACGCTGCGGGCCGCAGCGCCCGTGCTGGAGAAGCTCGCCCACATGTGACCTACGGGCGCCACCGGACCGATCACCGGAGCGCCCGCTGTCACGTCCCCGTCACGCAGCACGCCGTATATGCCCGAGGAGGCGAACCCTTTTGAGTACGGGATCCGGAGCAGACTCCGCCCCCGCACCGACTTCCACCCACGAGAGCAAGCCCGGCGGGACCTTCTCGTCGCTGAAGATCCGTAACTACCGCCTGTTCGCCACGGGCGCCGTGATCTCCAACACCGGTACCTGGATGTCCCGCATCACGCAGGACTGGCTCGTCCTGAGCCTCACCGGGTCCGCCACCGCCGTCGGCATCACGACGGCGCTGCAGTTCCTCCCGATGCTTCTCTTCGGTCTGTACGGCGGTGTCATCGCCGACCGTCTCCCGAAGAAGCAGATCCTGCTCGTCAGCCAGGCCATGCTCGGCCTGTGCGGCCTCGCGCTGGCCGCCCTCACGCTCTCCGGCGCCGTCGAGGTCTGGCACGTCTATCTGATCGCCTTCCTGCTCGGCATGGTCACCGTGGTCGACAACCCGGCCCGCCAGTCGTTCGTCTCCGAGATGGTCGGTCCCGCGCAGCTGCGCAACGCGGTCAGCCTGAACTCCGCCAACTTCCAGTCCGCCCGGCTGATCGGCCCCGCCGTCGCGGGTGTACTGATCACGACGGTCGGCAGTGGCTGGGCCTTCATGTTCAACGGGCTGTCCTTCCTCGCCCCGCTCGTCTGCCTGCTGATGATGCGGGCGAGCGAGATGCACGCCTCCGTGACGGTGCCGCGCGCCAAGGGGCAGCTGCGGGAGGGCCTGCGGTACGTCTCCGGCCGCCCGGAGCTGATCTGGCCGATCGTCCTGGTCGGCTTCGTCGGCACCTTCGGTTTCAACTTCCCGATCTGGCTGACGGCCTTCGCGGACGAGATCTTCCACGGCGGCGCCGGGATGTACTCGTTCTTCAACATCCTCATGGCGCTGGGCTCCCTCGCCGGGGCGCTCCTCTCCGCCCGCCGCCGTTCCACACGGCTGAGGATGCTGGTGATCGCGGCCACCGCGTTCGGTCTCCTGGAGATCACCGCGTCCCTGTCCCCGTCCGTCTGGCTGTTCTCGCTCCTGCTGGTCCCGATCGGCATGCTCGGCCTGACGACGAACATCACCGCGAACACGAGCGTCCAGATGGCCGCCGATCCGGAGATGCGCGGCCGGGTGATGAGCCTGTACATGATGGTGTTCGCCGGCGGTACGCCGGTGGGGGCCCCGATCGTCGGCTGGATCAGTGACGCCTACGGCGTCCGGACCGGTATGGCGGCCGGCGGTGTCTTCTCGCTGGTCGCAGCCCTGGGCGTCGGCTTCATGCTGGCCCGCGTCGGCGGCCTGCGCCTGAAGGTCGACCTGCGCCCCGGCCACCCGCACGTGCGGTTCGTCCCGCGCGAGCAACTGGCAACAGCGGCGTGATCCGCTGAACGAACGGCGGCTGCCCCCTCCCGGACCGGGAGGGGGCAGCCGCCGTTCGCGGGCGGAGAGGTCAGTCGCGGGGGAAGTCGCCGGTCTTCAAGGTCAGGCCGACCACGGTTCCCGTCAGGTCGATCGGATCACCGAAGCCGAGGCTCAGCACACTGTGATACCCGTCGTCCTTCGGGAGCGTGTGGAGGTGCCATGTGCCGGTGTAGGGGTCGGCGACGAGGTAGACGGGCACGCCGGCGACCGCGTACGTGGCCTTCTTGGAGCCGTAGTCGTTGGCGGCAGTGTCCTTCGAGATCACCTCGGCCACCAACTCGATGTCCTGATAGCGCCACCGGCCCTTCTCGTCCTTCGCGGCACCCTCCGCCAGGGCGACGACGTCGGAGGCGAAGCCATTGAGCCGCCCGGGGAAGTCGATGCGTACGTCGGACTTCAGTTGCTTCCGCGCGTACCCGGCTCGCAGTTGCTCGACGATGTCGAAGATGATCTCCCAGTGGGTGTCCCGCTGGGGCGACATGAAGATGTTCCCCTCGACGATCTCGACCTTGAATCCCTCGGGGGTGGGCTCAAGCCACTCGAACATCATGTCGAGTGTGCGCTCGTCGCTCTCTTCGGCCATCTCGATCCTGTCGGTGTCGACGACGGTCATCGTGGCGCTCCTCCCCGCCGCCGCACGGGCGCGCGGACAGCCGCGTAGTACAACGATACGCACGGTGACCCGGACACGCCGGGAGCTGCCAGACTCCGCGCATGAGACTGTTCGCCGCCGTCCTGCCGCCCGCCGAGGCCGTCGAGGAGCTGCACCGGGCCGTTGTCCCGGTCCGGGCGCTGCCCGGTGCCGTCAACCTCCGCTGGACCGCCCGGGAGGGCTGGCACTACACGCTCGCCTTTCTCGGCGAGGTGGACGAGGAGCTGCTCCCCGAGCTGTACGGGCGGATGGAACGCGCCGCCCGGCGCACCGAACCATTCCCCCTGCGCGTCCACGGCGCCGGCCGGTTCGACGGACGGGCGCTGTGGGCCGGGGCCGCGGGCGGGCTCGACAGCCTGCGGCGGCTCGCCGAACGGGCCGACGCGGCGGCCCGCAGGTCCGGTGTGCCCATGGAGGAGCACCGCCGCTACACCGCGCACCTGACGCTTGCCCGGAGCCGGGTCCAGGCCGACCTGACCCCGTACACCGCCGCCCTCGAAGGCTTCGAGGGGATGCACTGGGAGGCCGACGAGCTGAGTCTCGTACGCAGCAGGCTGCCCGTGGACGGGGTGCCGGGCGAGCAGCCGCGCTACGAGGTCGTGCGGGCCTGGCCGCTGGGACGCTGAGCGGTGCGGTTACGCTCGACGGGTGGACCCGAAGACCAGAAACCGCATCATGGCCGCCGTGCTCGTGCTCATGTTCGTCGTCGTAGCCGTGGCGGCAGCCGTCGGAGCATGACGACGGCCGCCCGGCCGTATCCGACTACCAGGCGAAGTTCTCCGGGGACGGCCCCGGGCCCGGGAAGATCTCTTCCAGTGAGGCCAGCACCTCGTCCGGAAGCTCCAGCTCGATCGCACGCAGTGCCGAGTCGAGCTGTTCCTGTGTGCGCGGGCCGCTGATCGGCCCGGTCACGCCCGGCCGGGTCAGCAGCCAGGCCAGACCCACCTCGCCGGGTTCGAGACCGTGCTTGTCGAGCAGGTCCTCGTACGCCTGGACCTGCGCCCGCACCTTCGGATCGGCCAGCGCCTCGCCGGACCGCCCCGAGGTGGACCGGGCGCCGCCGCCCTCGCGCTCCTTGCGGAGCGCGCCGCCGAGCAGCCCGCCGTGCAGCGGCGACCACGGGATCACCCCGAGGCCGTACTCCTGCGCGGCCGGAATGACCTCCATCTCGGCACCGCGCTGCATCAGGTTGTAGATGCACTGCTCGCTGACCAGACCGTACGAACCGAGCCGCCTGGCCGTCTCGTTCGCCTGGGCGATCCCCCACCCGGGGAAGTTCGACGAGCCCGCGTACAGGATCTTGCCCTGCTGGATCAGTACGTCGATGGCCTGCCAGATCTCCTCGACCGGGGTCGACCGGTCGATGTGGTGGAACTGGTACAGGTCGATGTGGTCGGTCTGGAGCCGCTTGAGGCTGGCGTCGACCGCCCGGCGGATGTTGAGTGCGGAGAGCTTGTCGTGGTTCGGCCAGGCATCCCCGTCGGCCGCCATGTTGCCGTAGACCTTGGTGGCGAGGACGACCTTGTCGCGGCGGTCGCCGCCCTCGGCGAACCAGGTGCCGAGGATCTCCTCGGTGCGCCCCTTGTTCTCGCCCCACCCATACACGTTGGCGGTGTCGAAGAAGTTGACCCCTGCCTCCAGGGCGGAGTCCATGATCGCGTGGCTGTCGGCCTCGTTGGTCTGCGGTCCGAAGTTCATCGTCCCGAGGACGAGCCGGCTGACCTTGAGTCCCGTGCGTCCGAGCTGCGTGTACTTCATGAGGGCCAAGCCAACGCCTTCGAGCGCGCTCGAAGCAAGAGGCGGACCGGGCCCGTCGGCCGCGTTACGCCTCCTGCGCGAACCGGTCCAGCGCAGCCAGCACCGCCCGCCTGGTCGCCGTCCCGCCCAGATGCCCCGCGTCCTCGATCACCGTCAACTCGGCGTCCGGCCACACCTTGGCCAACTCCCAGGCGGTGACCAGCGGACCGGCCAGGTCGAACCTGCCGTGCACCAGCACCCCGGGAATCCCCGCCAGCCGTCCCGCGTCCCGGATCAGCTGCCCCTCCTCCAGCCAGGCGCCGTGCGAGAAGTAGTGCGAGCAGATCCGGACGAGCGCCGTCTGCGCGGGGCCCGGCCGGCCGCTGTACGGGGGAGGTCCCGTGTACGCCTCCTGGGAGAGCACCGCGTCCTCCCAGGCGCACCAGTCGGCCGTCGCCCGCGCGCGCACCTGCGGATCGGGGCTCTCCATCCTGCGCGCGTACGCGGCGACGAGATCACCGGGCCCCGCCGCCTCTGGCACGCCCGCCCGGAACAGGTCCCACGCCTCGGGGAAGACGGCCCCGGAGCCCCGGTACAGCCAGTCGATCTCGCTGCGCCGGGTCGTCGTCACCGACGCGATCACGATCTCCGAGACGCGCTCCGGGTGCTGCTCGGCGTACGCCAGGATCAGCGTGGAGCCCCAGGAACCCCCGTACAGGAGCCACCTGTCGATCCCGAGGTGGACGCGCAGCCGCTCCATGTCGTCGATCAGATGGCCGGTCGTGTTGAACCGCATGTCGGCGGCCGGGTCGCTCGCGTGCGGGGTGGAGCGCCCGCAGTTGCGCTGGTCGAAGAGGACGACCCGGTACCGCTCGGGGTCGAAGTACTGGCGCGACCGGGCGTTGCACCCCGACCCCGGCCCGCCGTGGACCACCAGCGCGGGCTTGCCGGCCGGGTTGCCACAGACCTCCCAGTACACGAGGTTGCCGTCGCCGACGTCGAGCATGCCGTGGTCGTACGGCTCGATGGGCGGGTACTTCTCGTCCGGCTCGCGGTCCACGGTCAGTAGCCCTTGCACTCGGTCAGGTCGGGCAGGCCGGGCGGGTTCGCCCGGCCCGTGAGCGGAGACAGGTGCTTCGTGTACAGGTCCTCCCAGACCCGGCCGGCCAGGATGCCCTTCAGGGTGGCGCACACCTCGCTCTTGAGGAGCGGGGACTTGGGCCGCATGCCCACGCCGTAGCCCTCCGCGCCCCCGACGTTCTCCAACTGGCGCACCTTGCCCGGGTTCTCCTTGACGTACCCGGCGAGAATGACGTCGTCCGTGGCCACCGCGTAGATGTCCGAGGTCCTGTCGAGGAGCTTGTCCAGGCAGTCCTGGTAGGTGTTGGGCGGGGACTTCACCAGCTTGAACCCGGCTTCGGGCAGCCACTTCTCGTACGTGGAGTCCCGCGCGGTGCACACCTCGACCTGAAGTGTCTGGAGGTCGCTGGTGTCCCGGATGGTGTACTTGCTCGACTTCTCACGCACCAGGAATCCCCGGCTCGCCTCGTAGTACGGACCCGCGAAGTCGACGCTGTACTCGGTGGGCGGTGCGGTCTTCCGTTCCTCGGTGATGCTGTACGAGGCGATGACGAGGTCCACGAGTTTGACCTTCAGAGCGGTGCTCCGGTAGTCCGTGGCGACGGTGGTGAAGTCGACCTCGTCCCGCTCGTATCCCATGCGGCGGGCGATCTCGTAGGCCAGGTCGATGTCGTAACCCGAGTACTTCTTGGTCTTCTTGTCGTACTTGCTCAGGCCCGGCTGATCGTCCTTGACACCGATCTTCAGCATCGGGTGGGTGTCCTTCCACCGCTCCTTCCCGCTGCCCTGACCCGATCCGGCGCCGGTGCTCTCCTTGCCGTCCGGCTCGTCGTCGGCGGACAGGGCGAGCCAGCCCGCACCCAGGAGGGCGACGCACAGCGCCAGGACCCCCGCCTTCAGCAGGGTCCGGCCGCCCGGCCGTCGCGGGCCACCCGCCGGAGCGGGACCGGATGCCGGAACCGGGACGGGCGGGGCGACCGCGGCCGGGACGGGTGTGGCGGGCCTGACCGCCGACGGCGGGTCGAGGACCTGCTGGAGCATCTCCTCGGCCAGGGCCGCGCTCAGGCGCTGCTGCGGATCCCTGGTCAGCAGGCCCTCGATGACGGGCGCCAGGGGGCCCGCGTACTGGAAGGGCGGCACGGGCGACGTCTCGATGGCCACCTGCACCTGCCACTGGTTCGGGCCGGGGAAGGGCGTGCGGCCCTCGACCATCTCGTACAGCGTGATGCCCAGCGCCCACAGGTCGGACGCGGGAGTGGCCGCCGGCGCCGAGGAGTCGAAGAGTTCGGGAGCCAGGTACTCGGGGGTGCCGATGACCGTCCCCGCCTGGGTGACCGGCAGGGCGCCGTCGAACTTGGCGATGCCGAAGTCCACCAGGATCGCGTGCCCGCCCTCGCCGACGACCACGTTGTGCGGCTTCACGTCACGGTGGACGACCTCGGCCCCGTGCACCGCGCGCAGGCCCTGGAGCACCTGGAGGGCCAGGCGTGCCGCCTTCGGAACGGCGAGTGTCCCCTCGCTCCGCAGCAGCTCCGCCAGGCTCTTGGCGTCGACGAGCTTCATCACGATCCAGACCTGGTGATCGGTCTCCACCTGGTCGTGAACCGTCACCACGTTCGGATGCTCGATCTTGGCGATGGCCTGCGCCTCCTGGCGGGCCCGCGCCATCGCCTCGGCCTGCGCGTCACCGGTCAGGGCACTGCGGTCGAGGAGCCCCTTCACGGCGACGAAGCGGCGGAGCTTCGTGTCCTGGGCCCTCCAGACCTCGCCCATGCCGCCGTGGCCGATCAGCGTCAGCAGCTCGTAGCGGCCGTTGATCACCATGCCCGGCACCGGAGGTCCCGTGTGCCGCGCCGTCTCCGGCGGAGCCTGTGCGACCCGTTCGTCGTCCGCCCGCTGGAGACGGGCGTCCGCCCAGCCGTCGGAACCGCTGGCGGAACCGTCGCCCGCACCGCCGTCGGCCATGTCTTCGTCGGGCATACGACCCCCCCTGTGCACTCCGTCGATCACGCCACCCTAGACGTTGTCCAAACCCACGGGCTCTGCGACGACTTGCGATTCGGCAACGACCCGAACGAGTCCCCCGTTCCCCCGTCGATTCCCGAACGGCCCGTTCGCCGAAGGCATCTAGGAGGCCGAACCGCCGTTGCTCTTCAGCAGCTGGCCGTTGACCCACTGGCCCCGGGGCGAGCAGAGGAAGTCCACGAGGTGCGCGGTGTCCCGCGGGGTCCCCAGACGGCCGAGCGGGGTGGCCGTGCGGCAGGCGTCCCGCACCTCGTCGGACATCCAGCCGGTGTCCACCGGACCGGGGTTGATGACGTTGGCGGTGACCCCGAGATGGGCGAGTTCGTGGGCGGCGGCCAGGGTGATCCGGTCCAGTGCGCCCTTGCTCGCCCCGTAGGGGAGGTTGCCGACGGTGTGGTCGCTGGTGAGCGCGACGATCCGGCCGGTCCCGGTGGCGGCGCGGAAGCGGAGACCGTACTCCCGGATCAGCAGCCAGGTGGCGCGGGCGTTGACGGCGAAGTGCCGGTCGAAGCTCTCGACGGTGGTGTCCAGCAGCCCGGAGTCGACGGACTCCGCGTGACTGAGGACGAGCGCGGTGACGGGCCCCAGACCGCGCTCCGCCTCGTCGAAGATCCTGGAGGGGGCGTCCGGGTCCGAGAGATCCGCCTCGATCGCCACGGACCGCGCTCCGGCGGTGTGAAGCTCCTCGGACACGGCCTCCGGGGCGCCTTCCTCGATTCCCCATGTCATGCGCCGGTCGTAGGGCGTCCAGTAGGTGAAGGCGATGTCCCAGCCCGAGGAGGCCAGCCGTCGCGCGATCCCGGCCCCGATGCCGACGGTACGTCCCACGCCGGTGATCAGGGCGATGGGGCGAGGGTGTTCGGTGGTAGTCACGGCAAGCGATCATCCGGGAGGGCCCGGGCGGCGGCAACCCTAGACCGACCGGCACATGGGGGGCGGCGTCGCGGGGCTGGGCACGCACATCTGCAGCGTTGTCGTCAGTCACCAACGCTCCGCGTTGACTCCCTCCTCCGCCTTGCAGCTGCACGCACCCAGCCCCGCTCCTTCTCCCACCCCCCATGTGCCGGTCGGTCTTATTCGGCCCCCCGGGCGTAGCCTGGACGCCGTGAACGCGACCCCCCACGTACTGGCCGTACTCGACGACGTCCTCGCTTCCGTCGCTCCGGGCGACCGCGGTTCTCTCTGGCAACTGGCCGAAAAGAGTCGCGAATTGGACGCGAATCTGGTGCATCTGCCAGCGGATACGGAGGTGGCGGAGCACCAGGAGAACACCCTGGACGTCCTCCTGGTCGTCCTGGCGGGCTCCGGCCGTCTGCTGACGGGCCCGGACACCCTGCCCCTCACCCCCAGCACGGTCACCTGGCTTCCCCGCACCTCGCGCCGTGCCCTGGTGGCGGGCCCGGAGGGCCTCTCCTACCTGACGGTCCACCGGCGCCGCCCCGGTCTGTCCATCGCGTCCCCGGCCACGGCGCCGGTCACGTCCTCCGCCACGGCCGAGGGCGGCGAGGCGCCCTGCCTGCTGGACCGGGTCTGCCCGGGGTGCGGCCGGGTCGCGGAGGGGGCCTCGGTGAACTTCTGCGGCTGGTGCGGGGAGCGGCTGGCGGGGTACTGAGGGGCGGGGCACCGCAGCACCCGCCGCCGTCCCGGCTGTCGCGTTCAGGCTGTCGCGTTCAGAAGCGGAACACGGGCCCGGTCGCCGCGTCCATCACGCAGGCGTTGGGATAGGTCTTCCGCCAGGACACGGGGCGGCCCTGATACGTGCCGGCCGCCTCGGCGGTGACCGGGTCGAACTCCTTCGTGCACAGGTGGGGATCGCCGGGCAGCGCGTCGAAGTCCCCGCGCGCCTCGACCACATCGGCGCAGGCGGCCAGCGGGTCGGGGTGACCGCCGTCGTCGTCGGCGGCCGGACAGGCGAGGACGACGGCACGCGACCGGACCCCGCCCGTTCCGCCGACCGAGAGGGTCAGCTCGAACTCCTCGGCGGCGAAGGACGGGCCAGAGGGGGTGCCGGGCGATGCGATCGCGGGTGTGACGGAGAGCGCGGGGCCGGGGGCGGGGGTGGCGTGGGCCGTACCGGCCAGACCGGTGCCGAGGAGGACGGCCGCGACAGCGGCGCTGATCTTGTTCATGGACGGCTAACGATCTGGCCGTGAACACGTCACCCCGTACGCAGGACGCCGAAGCCGTTGCTCCCGGCCAGCGGGTTTCCGGAGCAGTCGCCTGCGGCGGTCCCGGCGGTGGCCAGGCACAGGGGGGGGCTCGGCTCAGGCGGAGGCGCCGGCCGCGAATCCGACGAAGGACGCCCAGGCGGCGGGGGAGAGGGTGAGGGAGGGGACGGCGAGGTCCTTGGAGTCGCGGACGTGCACGGTGTGGGGGCAGGTGGCGATCTCTACGCAGTTGCCGCTGTTCTCGCCGCTGTAGCTGGACTTTGACCAGGCGAGGGCGATCTCTACGCAGTCGCCGCCCTCGTTGCCGCTGTAGCTGCTCTTGAACCAGTGGAGATCGGTGGTCATTCGGCTGCCATCTTTTCGATCCGTTCCATGGACTCTTCGGGGCCGAGAGCCTGCGCCCGCAGAATGCCATACTTCCCGAACAGATTGCCCAGGGACGGCTGTTCACTGACCAGGAAGCTGTGATCCTGCGCTTCGAGGTAGGCGAGCTGGCGTCGCTCCTTGGTCTCCAGCAGGACGAACGGACCACTGAGCCCTGCATGGGTCTCCCGGTCCGGCGACATCACCTGCATCTGTACATGCCTCAGCTGGGCGATGTCCAGAATGTGGCGGAGCTGTTCCCTGTGCGCGCGGCGGCCTCCGATCGGATGGGAGAGCGCGCTCAGTTCGAGCACGAAGCTGATGGCCGCCGGATTCTTGCGAGTCAGCAAGCTCTGGCGTGCCAGCCGAGCCTGGACCCTTCCTTCGATCTCCTCGTCGTCGACGGGCGGGTAGCCGCTGCCGAGGACGGTGCGGGCGTAGGTCTCCGTCTGCAGCAGACCGGGCACCACGTGGGTCTCGTACTCGTGTCGGGCGGAAGCCGTGGCCTCCTCCTCGGCGAAGTGCTCGAACCACGAGGCCAGATGGCTGAAGGTGAGCTTCTCACTCGTCGCGATCAGTGCACCACGTGCACCTAGCGCCTCGTCGGCGAGTCCGATGAAGCTTCCTCTGGGTGGACGCTGCCCTCGCTCCACCATGGCCACCTGCGACTTGGAGAAGCCGAGCTTCAGGCCCAACGCCTCCTGGGACAGTGCTGCCTGTTCGCGGAAGAAGCGGAGCAGCGCGCCGAACATCTCGGCGTTGCTGCTGCCTTGACCAGTGGAGTGCACAGCCCCTCCTCGTGTACACGACGGTGCACAGACTCTGCACGGCCCTGGTAACAGTACGTGTGGGTCGTAACGCTGTGCGTATGGAACAGCGAAGTTCACTAGATCCGGTCCCGACCTGGGTGCCCGCCTCCGGCCACGCCCTGCGGCACGCGGGAATCCACTTCGACGCGGTACGGGCGATCGGCATGCTCGGTGAGGAAATCGCGTACGAGATCATGCAGTTCACCGACTTCCGGGCGGG